>NZ_CP003915.1:4108447-4424481 GCF_000521505.1 Advenella mimigardefordensis DPN7 | reverse complement strand
AACGCGAACCCAAATTCAAAGGGTGCTGAGCAATGGATACGTTCGTTGTGCCGCAAGCCGGAGCGGGGCTGGATGCCTTTTTTAACGCGCAGGGAATTGCCATTATTGGTGCCTCCGATGACATCACCAAGATCGGCGGTCGTCCCATCCATTTTTTGCTTAAATACGGCTACAAGGGCCAGATCTATCCGGTCAACCCGCGCGGTGGCGAGATTCAGGGCCTGCCGGCCTACGCCTCGATCAGTGAATTGCCCGCTGCTCCCGATATGGCCATTATCGCCGTACCGGCGGCGGCTGCCGTCAAGGCTATGCTGGAATGCGCTGCCATCGGCGTGCGTGGTGTGGTGGTGCTCTCTTCAGGTTTTGCCGAAGCCGGTCCCGATGGCGCCGTGCTACAGGCCGAACTGGTGTCTATTGCCCGCAGGCATGGCATGCGCCTGCTGGGGCCTAACTGTCTGGGTACGATCAGTGTTGCGCAGGGAGTCATTGGCTCTTTTTCTATTATCCTTGAACAAAGCATGCCGCCTGCCGGCCACGTGGGTATTGTTTCGCAATCGGGCAATATCGGTAGCTTTGCTGTGCAGAATATTGCGCGACGGGGGTTGGGTATCAGTCATTTCATCGCTACCGGCAATGAGGCGGATATTGACGTGGCCGACGGCATCGCAGCGCTGGCTGAGGATGCGCAAACCCGCCTGATCCTGTGCTGCATGGAAACCTGCCGCGATGCCGACAGACTAACGCGCGCGCTGGATCTGGCGTGTAAAAAAAATAAGCCAGTGGTCGTGCTCAAAATCGGCTCGACCGAACAGGGGCAGGCTGCAGCGGCCTCCCATACCGGTGCGCTGGCTGGCTCGGATGCGGTTATTGATGCGGTGTTCCGTCGCTATGGCGCCCTGCGTGTCAATGCTATTGAAGAACTGCTCGATGTGGCCCATGCCGCCGCGCTGCTGCTGCCCGCAGGCTTGCCCAAAGGGAACCGCATTACACTGCTGGCCGCCTCGGGCGGTTTTGGCATCATGATGGCCGATGCTACGGTCAAAGCGGGTCTGGCGCTCACCGAACTGGCCCCGCAGACAAAAGAAAAAATCCTGCAGATTCTGCCGCTGGCCGGAACCAATAATCCTGTGGATGCCACTGCGCAGGTATCCGCGCGACCCGATGTTCTGCAGGGCACACTTGCCGCGCTGATGGAAGATACACACACCGACGTGACGCAGATCTTCCTGTCGCTGTCGCTATACAACACGCGTTTGCGCGGCGTGTATATGAAAGCGTTGAAGGACATTCGTTACCGCTATCCCGACCGGCTGCTGGTGGTGACCAGCCAGGGACCTGCCGATGCCGTCCGTGAAATCAATGATCTGGGTATTCCTGTTTTTCCGGGGATTGATGCGACGGCGCGCGGTCTGGCCGCCCTGGTACGCATGGGGCAATTGTCTGCGCTGCCCGAGTCAACATCCTATCGGGGTTTGGTCGAAGCGTTGGACAGCGACGCTTTTCGTAACGAATATACCGCCAAGGAAGCGCTCGCTGCCGCCGGCATTACCGTGCCTCGGGAAGCAGTCGTCACCTCGGCCGACGCGGCGGCGGCACAGGCAACGCTTACCGGTTTCCCGGTGGTGCTCAAGATTGTGTCGCAGGACATCGCCCACAAGACCGAAATAGGTGGCGTATTGCTGAATCTGGCCGATGAGGTCGCCGTTCGCAGCGCATATGAACAGATTATGCAGGCCGCTGCAAAGCACGCGCCAGAAGCTCGGCTGGACGGTGTACTGGTCAGTCCCATGCTCAGCGGCGGGAACGAGCTGATCATGGGGGTTTCCAGAGATCCGGTGTTCGGTCCGGTGGTGATGGTTGGCAGCGGCGGCATCTATGCGGAAATACTGCAAGACGTGGCTGTGCAGGCAGCGCCTGTATCGGAAAAGGAAGCGCTGGCAATGATCCGTTCGCTGAAACTGTTTCCGCTGCTGGATGGCGCACGAGGCCGTAAAAAAGCCGATGTGCTTGCGGCGGCACAGGCGCTGACCAGATTGTCCGAATTTGCCTGCCGCCACGCTGCCGATGTGGCGGAAATCGATATGAACCCGGTGCTGGTCCGGCCCGAAGGTGAGGGGATCGTCGTGCTTGATGCGCTCCTGATTCCTCGTCGTGCCGACAGCACCTCTGAATGACACTCTTTAAGGTCAACCATGGATTTTCACTCCAATCCGATTATTCCCGACCCTGCCACGGCGCCGGATGCCTATCGTACGCACGCCCGTGAATGGTTGAAGAACAATCTTCCGACTTATATGCGTTCGGACAGTCTGGACTACCGTAGCCCCACACTTGCCGAATCCAGCGACTGGGAAGCGGCCATGTACCGTGCCGGCCTGGCAGGGATGACCTGGCCCAAAGCATACGGCGGGCACGGCCTGACCCTGCGCGAACATCTGGCCGTGAACAAGGAAATCGGCGCTCTGCCCATGCCCGAGAGCGTCAGCTCCATTGGCAAGGAGCTGGCCGGCCCCATCATTATGACGGTCGGCACCGAAGTGCAGAAGCAGGCGTTTCTGCCCGCAATACTTGAGATGCGCGAATACTGGTGTCAGGGCTTTTCCGAACCGGATGCCGGCTCCGATCTGGTTCGATTGCGCACCCGCGCGGTACAGGAAGGGGACAGTTGGCGCATCAACGGTCAGAAAATCTGGACCAGTGGTGCGGCCAAAGCGCACTATTGCCTGCTACTGACGCGCACTGGCACGGTCGCCGACAAACATCGCGGCCTTTTGATGTTTGCCGTTCCAATGAATACGCCGGGCATCCGTGTGGTGCCGATCCGTTCCATCGATAATAAAGAATCTTTTGCCGAAGTTTTTTTTGACGATGTGGTTGTGCCCGATAGTGCACGCCTGGGCGCGCCCGATGAAGGCTGGAGTGCCGCCATCCGCGTACTGTCGATTGAGCGCGCGACTAACCGCATGTACCGAGCCTGGCGTTTTGAAGCTGAATTGCGCCAGTTGATTCAGGCGTGCAAGTCAGATGCGCAATTGTCCAGGCGGCTGGAAGAAAGTTACTACCAGCGACGTATTGGTCAGCTTGTTTGCGAAATCGATGCGCTTAAAGGTCTGGTGGAGCGCTCGGTTGAGCAACTGATGAGCGGCGCGGCCATTGGCGCACGCGGGTCACTCACCAAACTGTTCTGGTCTGAATGCCATCAGGCATTTATGGCTTTGGCGCAGGAAATAGTGTCCCAGGTGGGGCCGTCCTCCAGCCCCCTGGCGCAGCGCGCGCGCAAGCACTTTACCACTGCGTATCTGTTTTCACATGCCGAAACCATTTACGCGGGCACCACCGAAGTGCAACTGGACATCATTGCACAACGCATTATGCAATTGCCAAAGGATATCTGATCATGAGTTATCAGGAAGAAAGTCTGCGTCCGGAAGAGTTTGCAGAAGCGGCCGCCGCAGCGGTTGCCGACGTACTCGGACGCGAGCCGCGCGAGGCGGCTGCAGTGCTGGCAGCCTCGGGTTTGCTGGGTGTTTGCGCGCCGCAAGAGCGGGGCGGTCTGGGCCTGAGTCTTGAATTTGGTGTGCCGATATGCGAAGCAGCCGGCAGGCTGCAATTGCATTTCCCCCTGATGGAGCAAATGCTGCTGGCGCGGGCGTTTGCCGATAGTGAAATTGCCGATGCGCTGGTCGCTGGCGACAAAATTGGTGTCATCGCCTGGCAAGGCAGCGTATCGGAAAAGAGCGCGACGCACGCCGCCTTCGCTGATGTCTGCGACTGGATTCTGGTAGCAGACCAGGACGGAGCCAGTTTGCTGGAAGCACAGTCCGTGTCTGTACAGGCCAATGGCGCCATGGACCCTGACTATCCACATTACGACATTACCATTGACGCACCCACCATCAAGGCACGACTATCGTCTCAGGCCTGGCGCGCGTTAATGAATGATGCGCACGTGCTGTACACCGGTTTCATCAATGGCCTGGCCGAACAGGCACTGGCGCGGGCAGCAGAGTACACCGCCACGCGGGTTCAGTTTGGCCGTCCGTTGTCTGCCAAACAAGTGGTACGGCATACCCTGGCCCGCATGAGATTGCTGCATGAATCATCAACCGCAGCACTGCAGCGCGCATTGCGCAATAACGAGTTCAGTCACGTGCGTTCTGCAGAAACGGCTTTTTCAGGAGCCATTAGCAATACCGTTTTCATTATCGAAAAGGCCATTCATCTGCATGGCGGAATGGGCTTTACCTGGGAATTGCCCCTGCATTATGCTCTGCGCGACGTGCGAAAAATCGAAGCTGCCTTCAATCATGGGCACCAGTTGGAAAAGCTGGGCGCGCAGTTCATCGCTGCAGCATAAGACAAATGGCATAAAGCAAACGTCATATGACAAACGAAATAACATAAACGAAATTACGTAAACGAAATTACGTAAACGAAATAAAACAAGCGATCGAAGACAAGAGAAGGAACAGACAGCAATGCAACAGGATATGGCAGGCCGCGTGGCCCTGGTGACCGGCGCGGGTAACGGGATCGGCAAGGAAACAGCAAAACAAATGGCTGCGCGTGGGGCGATTGTGGGTGTGAATGATCTCAAAGAGGAGTTTGTACAAGCCACTGTCCAGGAAATCACGGCTGCCGGGGGCGCTGCGTTTGACGTGGTGCAGAACATGGCGACACGCGACGGCGTGGCAGCAGCCGTGCAGCGGGCGCATCAGTACAAGGGGCGGCTGGATATCATGGTGAACAACGCCGCATGGGTTCGCTATCAAGCCATTCCCGATATCATGCCGGAAACCGTGGATCGCATGGTAGATATCGGATTTAAGTCGATTATCTGGGGGTTGCAGGCAGCAGTTGATGTCATGGATCCGGACGAGGGAGGTGTTATTGTCAATGTCGCTTCGACCGCCGCGTTGCGTTCAGCCATGAATTCCGTCGTTTATTCCGGCATCAAAGCTGGTGTGCTGGGTATCACGCGTGCGGCTGCGGCAGAATTGGGTGCGCGCCATATTCGCGTTAATGCCGTGTGTCCGTCGGCGGTACCGACCGAAGGGACGCAACGCAACCGCAATGCCGAACGTGATGCCAATCGCATTGCCCGTACGCCACTGGGCCGTCTGGGAACTGTCACCGACATTGCCAGGGGCATTTGCTTTCTGGCTAGCGATGAAGCGGGTTTCATCACCGGTCAGGCACTCGTCGTTGATGGCGGTATCACTTTTACCAATATCTGATGGCCAGGCAGGCTATGACTATCTCTACGGTGCTGATTACTGGTGCGGCTTCTGGTATCGGGCGGGCCAGCGCGATGCTGTTCGCCAGCAGAGGCTGGCGCTGCATACTGGTTGATCGCAATGCCACGGCGCTTGCCGAGGTGTTAGGCACGCTATCCTCCTCGGGTAGATCCGAAGGTGTCAATGAAATCACCCATTTGAGCAGAACCGTTGATCTGACGGTGCCTGCAGAAATACAGTCTCTGGCAGACGCCACACTTGTTCTGGATGCGGTTATTAACAATGCCGGCATGTCCGATACCAGCGGGCTGCCCCTGACCGACCAGGATGTGGAGCAACTGGACCGCCTGGTTGCATTAAATCTGCGCGCACCAGCGCTTGTTATCGAGGCGGTGGCTGCGCAACTGCGCCCGGGGGCCCGCATCGTGAATGTGGCCTCGGGTGCCGCCTTGCACGCTATCCCGCTAAGAGGCGCCTATAGCGCGACTAAAGCCGGTCTGCTTGCGCAAACTCAGGCACTGGCCGCTGCCCGGCCCGATCTGTGCGTCACGGTGCTGTGTCCGGGATTTGTACGAACCGAACTGGTGGCTGAACTCATCGACATCGGTCGCCTGCAACCGAAAAATATCGTTGCAAAAATTCCTCTGGGTCGTATGGCAGAACCCAGAGACATGGCCGAAGCCCTTTTTTTCCTGGCCTCAACAGGTGCCGCAGCACTGTCTGGCGAGTGGCTGAGCGTGGATGGCGGATCGGCTATTTTCGGAGGAAGCAAGCCGTTCGCACCTGCTGCGCTGCAGCCCTTGTCATTCGAATGCACCGTCGATTATCAACTTGCCGGAAACCCGTCCGCTGCCTGGGCCGTCGCACTGGGCGGTGCTAACCCGGAAGATGCCAACGTGGCAGACGGTGAGCCGCGTTACCTCGCGACCCTTGATTTTTCCTGCCTGCACGCGCAACACGGTCAGATGCTGCAAACCGTACACAGAGCAGCACGCCGCTACACCAGTCAGAATGGCCCGCACAGCAGCCTTACCCTGTTAATGCCAGCGAACCGCAGCGCTGTTCAGTGGCAGCAGGCGGGTGACATGGCCGCAGCACGCATGCTGATTCACAGCCTGGCGTGCGAACTGGGGCCGCGTGCGATGCGTGTCAATGCAATTGAAATAAATCCAGATGCGCCTGCAGATGCCCTGGTCCCTCTAATGCGATTCGTTAGCGGCGCCCGCATGCAGTTTATGACCGGACAGATCATTCGTGCGCCGGGTGCATGAGCGTGTATCGTCTGCAAACGATACGCTTAGGCTCCCGCGCTTCCTGACCCTTACCGCTAATTCTCAATCATGACCGACATTACACCAGACCAGGAACAGATCAGGGCCTACTTCATTGCCGAGCGCGGATACTGGCGACCCTGGACACAGGCTATCCTGCGTCACAATCCCCTGTTTCTGAAAGGGTATGCAGCCTACGCCGGCTATCCGGCGCGGCATGGTCCCTTGTCAACGCGCATGATCGAACTCATCTATATTGCGCTGGACAGCTCGGCAACGCATCTGTACCCGGCGGGCCTGCGCACGCATATGGACTTCGCCCGACAATGCGGCGTGACGGCCGCCGATGTATTTGACGTCCTGCATATTGTTGCAGGTCAGGGGCTAAGCCATGTGTATGACGCTGTCCGTATTCTTGCCGAAGAGAGCGGTGTTGACGCCGGGCACGTCATGTCTGAAGCGCAGCGCAGTCGCGTGCTGCGTCACTTTTCTGAAGTGCCTGCTTTCATGGAACAGATCGCGCAACTGGATCCGGGTTATCTGGATGTATTGCTGGATTTTCTGGAAGAGGGCGGCAGCAGACTCGCAACGTCGGACGCCGGTCTTACGCCTGCCGAAAGGGTACTGATTGAAGTTGCTCTGGCTGCATGTTTCACGGGCTTCAATGAAACCATGCTACGCATCCGGATTCGCAGCGCACTGCAGATGAACATCAGTCAGGCGGAACTTCTGCAAGCCATACAACTGACGGCGCATCTGTCTATCCATGGCACGGCATTGGGCGCGAATACATTCGAAGAACACATCGAGTGCCAGACTAAGGAGCACAAGCATTCGGACCCGGCATAACACGTGTAAAATTGCGTCTCTGTACACAGACAATGCCGGTTGACATATATCCGGCGCAATTCAATCGAAATATGCACGCAATTGACCCGTCCGCAGATAACCTGTCGTCCAGCCCCGAAGTAACGCGCGTCCTGAAAGCACTCAGCCTGCAGCGCGACGCCCCTTGGCATTTGCCGGGGTATTATCTGGGTATCACCTATGACTCGGTCGATCACCATCGGGCGATGCTGAGCATGGATCTGGAGAGCAATCTGAATGTGCATGGTCAGCCGTTGCCGGTGGCGCTATGTATTCTTGCCGACGTTGCGCTGGCCGCATCGATTCGGGGTGAAGTCGGCTTCGAAACCCGGCTGGCAACCATCAGCGCCAAACTTACTTTTACCGGCCAACACGCCACGCAGCGGCTTGTAGCCAATAGTCGTGGTCGCTTTCAATCGGACGATAACGCCATTGCGATCAGAAACAGCGGTGTCACGATTCTGTCCGGAGAAACGGAAATCTGTTTTGCCGAAGGCAGTTTTGCCGTACTGGAGCGTCCTGCTGATCGACCTGTTCAATCGCAACCTGATCATCATTCCTGGGAGCAAATTGACCTGCTTGCAGTTAACGATCTGTCTGTTCAGGAAAACGACACGTACCAACGTGCCTTGCAGGCCCTGGCGGACCGTGCAAATGACAAAACTCAGCCTGATAAGACGACGTTTACAGAAACCTTCTGGGGCCTGACACCCACCAGCGAAGGCCATGTCGCAACCTGCGAGATCCAGTGTGGCTTGCATATCGGCAATCGAGTGGGTCACGTACAGGGCGGTGTTCTACTTGGCCTGGCAATCAATACCAGCCTGGCCACGGTAAGGGACGGCTGGCGAATGCTGGAAATCAACGCCCTTTTTATTCGCCCGGGTACAGAAGGGGTTCTGACCGCTACCAGCCAGATCGTTAATGCGGGGCGCAATCTGGCCCATGTTTTGTGTGAGATCAGGACAGCAACAGGACGCCTTGTGCTGCAGGCGCAGTCAACGATGATCAGGGAATAGATTTTCCTGGCGCTCACGGTCTCCGGTGTGTTCAGCGCAAAGACGCCACGCGCATCGCGCCTTTCCTTAGGAATCAATCCAGTTGAATATTCAGGTCTTTGATGACCTTGCCCCAGGTTCTGGAATGTTCCTCTATCAGCTCGCCGAATGCTTTGGCGCTCATCGGATGCGACTCGGCGCCCTCGGTACGAAATTTCTCCTGAATCTCGGGTGAAGCGAGTGCTTCATTCACCGCCTTATTGAGCTTTTCCGTTATCGCGTCGGATGTGCCGGCGGGGGCCAGCAAGCCATACCAGGAATAGGCCAGCATTTCAGGCGTTCCCTCTTCACGAAATGTCGGAATAGACGGCGCGGCTTCAGAGCGCTTTTCAGATGTTATCGCAATCGGCTTGAGACGGCCCGCCTGAATATGCGGCAGCGACGTCGTGATCGCATCAAAGAACAAATCAACATGCCCGGCCACCAGATCCGACAAGGCAGGTGAGGCGCCTTTATACGGTACGTCCAGTATCTCTGCACCCGTCGCGCCGCGCAGCATGGACAGCACCAGATGCGTTGAGGAACCATTGCCCAGCGTCGCTGCAGACAGCTTGCCCGGCTCCTTTTTGGCCAGCTCGATCAGTTCGCGCACATTATTGGCAGGAACGGATGGATTGGCAACCAGCACAAATGGCGTCAGGCCGGTGAGTGCAACCGGCTTGAAGTCCGAAATTTTATACGGCAGCTTTGAGAACAGGTGTGGATTAGAGGACAGCGTGGTAGTCACCGCCATTAATAATGTATAGCCATCGGGTTTGGCGCGTGCTACCGCTTCGGCGCCGATAATCGTTCCCGCGCCTGGTTTATTTTCAACGACGACAGGCTGCGAAAACTTGTCAGAGAGTTGTTTCGACATCTGACGCGCCAGGATATCGGTAAAACCGCCGGGAGAATAGGGCACCACAATTTTTATCGGTCTGTCCGGATACGAATCTGCTGCCTGCACGTGGGACGTGCCTGTGCCAAGGGCGAATATAGCGGCACCGATCAGCATGGTGCGTTCGAAGAAAGTCATATACAGTTTGTCTCCGTTGTTATGTCTACTTTTATTTTGGTAGTTACCCACATCGTTTTATACACTGTCAATGGCAGGTCGGTAAGAGGCGGGTGTGCAGAACAAAACTGCACATTCAGGGGCAATCGCGTTTGCCCAAAGGCTCGGAGTATTGTCTGCCATCCTGTTGGTTGTGTTTTGCATGATCGCGCGCTAGTCGCCAGCAGCCCCGCAGGCTAAGATAACGGCACCGTCGTGTTTGGCGGCGCCAATTCACATCGTGGCAATGCAGTGTAGCGGTGGGTAGAGGTGTGCTTAGACGGCGATGCTGATGCTGCATGACAAATGACATACATCAATACAAATGCAATAGGGAAGGATGACAATGAAAGATAGCTGGTTGGCATTGACAGGGCGTGTGGTGGCCGTAACCGGGGCAAATGGCGGCATTGGTCGCGCGACAGTGCAGGCGTTGCTGGAAAACGGTGCTCATGTTGCCATGCTGGATCGTCAGGCGCTGTCGCAGGACGAGCTGGCCGCATTGCGTGAGCAAACCAAGGGTGAATGCCTTTCTCTGGCCTGCGATGTAGCCCAGGATGAGCAGGTCCTGGCAGCCGTTGAGTCAGTCAATCGCCATTTTGGCGAATGTCATGGGCTGATCAACAACGCTGCAGTCTCCATACAGGGGCATCTGGATTCGCTGAGTGTGAGCGACTGGAGTCGTCAGATCGATATTAATGTCACCGGCTATCTGCGGTGTGCCCGGGCTTTCGGCAAAGGGATGCAGTTGCGGGGAGCAGGATCCATCGTGAATGTCGCCTCGATTGCCGGATCAAATCCGCAGCCATACAGTGGCGCCTACAGCACCACCAAGGCCGCGATTCTGATGTTGTCACGGCAACTCGCGTTCGAGTGGGGGCAGCAGGGCGTGCGCAGCAACGCGATCAGCCCCGGCCTGATTCGTACTCCGCTGAGCGAGCCGTATTATGCCGATCCTCAAATGCGGGAGAAAAGGGAAAACGCAGTGCCCTTGCGTCGCATCGGAAGGCCGGAAGATATTGCAAATGTGGCTACTTTTCTGGTGAGCGATCGCTCGTCGTATGTTAACGGTGCCGAGATTGTTGTGGACGGTGCGTTCACTCAATCACTCATGAGTCATATTCCCCGCCCACGACGTACATAAACGAGGTGGCCTGTGTTGCAAGGCGGGCAGTGCCCTTCTCGGGGTGCTGCCCTGACAACACCGGTAAGTAATGGGTATTAACGCAGCGCCTCTTCGTAACGACGCGCTACTTCCGCCCAGTTCACTACCTTGTAGAAGGCCGCGATATATTCCGGACGGCGGTTCTGATACTTCAGATAATAAGCGTGCTCCCACACGTCCAGGCCCAGCACGGGCGTATTGCCGGTCATCAGCGGGCTATCCTGATTGGCGGTACTTTCAACCACGAGTGTGTTTTGCGGCGTGACGCTCAGCCAGGCCCAGCCACTGCCAAAGCGTGAAATCGCTGCCTTGGTAAACGCTTCCTGAAATTTTTCCAGACCACCCAAATCGGCATCAATGGCTGTGGCCAGTTTGCCATCCGGTACGCCGCCACCGTCCGGTGACATCACTTGCCAGAACAGGCTGTGATTGGCGTGGCCGCCGCCGTTATTGCGCACGGCTCCGCGCACGGATTCAGGCAGGGCATCAATATTGGCAATCAACTCCTCTACCGGCGGCATCGGCAGTTTCTCTGCTTCCAGCGCAGCATTCAGATTATTGATATAGGTCTGATGGTGTTTGCTGTAGTGAATCTCCATTGTCTGCGCATCGATATTGGGTTCGAGGGCATCGTATGCGTAAGGCAAAGAGGGTAGGGTATAAGACATGAACAGCTCCTGATAAGTGGCAAGGATCAATGGTGCGGAACCGGGTGTCTGCCTCGCGCATGTCATGCGTGATTGCGATTCCGGAAAAAATCAATGAGCGAAAACACAGGCGCCTTATTGAACGGGCACGTTGCGCGTCATACCGGCTGCTCCCTGGTTTGCCACGATTCTGGCTTCGTGGTCATGGGGGTGCAGGCTCAGAAATCGGATAAGTTCTGCATAGGTGCGCCTGCTGTGATTCAGTGCGGCACTTTGCCATGCTTCGGAAAGGGTTACATCGTTCATGGCGGTGCACAGGGTTTCATGCGGTAAACACAAATGCAATCGCTGCAGTGCATCGCTGCCAAGGCGTTCATAGGTATCGGCCAGATTATGGTGAGCAATGACAAAGGCTGCCACGGCTGCCTCTGCATCCTGGGCATTACCGAATGATTCGGTCGCCATCGTCAAAGCAAGATCGTAGTGCCTGAGCGCCGTCCTGTATTTACCCTGGCTATACGCTTCGTTGCCATCGGTGGTGGCCTGGCGCCAGCGTAGCAGATGGTCGGCTGTATTCTGAGGCACGGTCGTGTTCAATATTTCATTCAGCATAGAACCTCTGGCATTCAGGCAAATTAATAATGTATTGTTTATGCAAATAGTAATGATTTTTATTATATATCGCAACCGTGATACGGGCATGGGTATATATGATTTTATTATTAATACAATAAATCAGAGGGTTAGGTGTAATTTCCCTGTTTAATCCGCCTTGCCGACAGGGCTTGATGTTGAAGAATCCAGATGGTTTTCAGTAATAACGTGAAATCGTCGATCATGCAGAGGCTTGACAGTTTATTATCTAAGATATATCGTACGATATGTTTTAAGATAATATTTTTCAAATGATATAAAGAGACCCACAAATGAAAGCTGACAAACATCATCATCACCATCACCACCGCGGCGGGCGCGGCCATCGCCGTCACGACGATCAATTTACCCGTGGCCGCAAATTCTCCTCCGAAGATCTTCAGCTTATGCTGCTTGCGCTGCTGGAAATCCAACCCAGTCATGGCTATGAGCTGGTCAAGGAACTGGATACGCGTTCGGGCGGATACTGGAAACCCAGCCCCGGTATGGTGTATCCGGCGTTAACCTACATTCACGAAATTGGCTACGCCTCTGTGTCGGTGCACAGTAATAAAAAGTCTTATGTACTCCTTCCTGAAGGGCAGGAATATCTGAATGAGCATCGCGAGCAGGCCGACGAGCTGCTGGCCATGCTGGTGCACCTCGCCAACAAAATGAAGTATATACAGGGCGCCATGGCTGCCGATAGCGATGCGCCCGATCAATCGGGCTGGTTGCCTGAATTTCTGGCCGCTCGTTTGGCACTCAAACGGGCATTGCTGCTCAAGAGCGCGGCAGACGTATCGGAACAGAAGCGCATCATAGCCATTCTGAATGCCGCCATCGAACAGATCAGACAGGTCTGATCAGCCAGATGCTGCCCGCTGACCCCCACAATTGACTGACAATCACAATTGAATTTCTTAAATCTATCTAATATGCCAAATACCAAACCTACTGAATTAACTGCACAACGCGTACGTCATCCGCTCAAAGCCCGCCTGTTGCAGGTTAGGCAGATCACACAACTGACACCGCGCATGGTCCGGGTCACTTTTCACGGTCCTGACCTCGGAGACTTCATCTCCGCCTCATTCGACGATCATATGAAACTGTTTTTCCCGGCAGACGGCCAGCCGGTTGTTCCCGAAAATACGCCCGAAGGGCCACGTTTTCCCGAAGGCGCGCAAAGGCCGCCCGCACGCGACTACACGCCCCGGAACATACGTGCCGCGGATGAAGAATTGGATATAGACTTTGTCCTGCATGGTGAAGGGCCCGCCTCCACCTGGGTCGCCGGCGCGCAAGTGGGCGACTCCCTGGTCGTGGCCGGACCGCGTGGCTCCTTTGTGATTCCTGATGGTTTTGACTGGCAGTTGCTGATCGGCGATGAAACCGCATTGCCCGCGATTGGCCGACGTCTTGAAGAATTGCCCAAAGGAACCAAAGTACACGTTATTGCGCTTGTGGCTGACGTGGCTGAACAGCAGGCATTTCAGACAGAAGCCGATGCGCAAATTAACTGGTTGCAGGCGGGCGAAACCAACACACAACCCCTGGTTGATGCGGTGCGTGCCTTTACTCTGCCGGAAGGCGAAGGTTATATCTGGGGCGGCGGCGAAGCGGCACAGATGCGTGCCATTACCCAGCATCTGCTGGAAGAAAGAGGTATAGACAAATCAAGGGTGCGCGTCAGCAACTACTGGAAGAAGGATGCGGCGCAGGAGTAAGAAGTGACAGAAGCGGAGGCCTACATTAAAACTGCCTTTAGAACATCCGGTATTTTTGCAGCGGCGGGCCATAGCGCTCACCGAACTCGTTAGAACGTTCAATGGCCTCTTTGTTGTCTTTCAGCCAGGATTCTGTGCACTTGCCTGTAATGGCTCGGGGTGGCGAGATTAGAGAATCACGCAAAAATTTTATGTGTGGCGCTCTGGACGTATTTCGAGGCTTGTTTGAAGCAGGCATCAACGGGCTCCATTTCGTAACCCGTTCTAATGCCGCATATGCGCAGCATGATCAATTTTGACTATGTGCCTTCCGGCCTTGCAGCCGCTAACGCGCAAATCGTTTTGACCCCGCCACGCAAAGAATCACCGCCACCGTCACGCCTACCATCAGCACGCTCACAGGTTCATGCAGCAGACCTGCCGCCAGGGCCAGTCCGAAAAAGGGCTGCAGCAACTGCAACTGTCCCACCGCAGCAATGCCGCCCTGGGCCAGCCCGCGATACCAGAACACAAACCCGATCAGCATGCTGAAAAGCGAAACATAGGCCAGTCCCATCCATGCGGGCTGGCTGATGGAGTCGAACGATGCAGGCATGGTCAGCAGCGACAGGATCAGCATAAAGGGCAACGATAGCAACAGCGCCCAGCAAATCACCTGCCAGCCCCCCAGCTTGCGCGACAACGTCGCCCCTTCCGCATACCCCAGGCCGCACACCAATACGGCAGCCAGCATCAGCAGATCACCGGCCAGCGAAGCGCTAAGATCCTGGGACAGCGCGAAGCCGGCCACCAGCAGGCTGCCTGTGACCGAAAACAGCCAGAAGATCGGACGTGGGCGTTCACCGCCGCGCAACACGCCGAACAGCGCGGTGGCAAGCGGCAGCAGGCCAATAAATACAATCGAATGGGCCGAGGTCACATGCTGCAGCGCGAGCGCGGTCAATAGAGGGAAGCCGACTACGACCCCCAGCGCGACAATGATCAGCGGCGGCAGTTGTGCACGCGTCGGACGTTTCTGTCGGGTTAGCAGCAACAGCACCAGGGCCAGCAAGCCTGCGATCGCAGCGCGCGCCACCGTCAGAAATACCGGGTCAAACTCCATCACGGCCACGCGCGTTGCCGGCAGCGAGCCGCTGAAAATCAGTACGCCCAGAAAACCGTTGAACCAGCCGGCAGACCCACCGGTCCGCCCCTTTTCCTGTTCCATTCATCCACCCGATTGATCACGTTATATGCATCACATCTGCAATTGCACTTGTCATGCACCACTGTTATGCCATGCGCTATCTTAGAATCTATAATCATGACAATCAATTTATTGTCATGGATACAAATTCATATGTCTCGCCTGCGATACAAAACACTGGTTGATCAGCTTGCTCAGGACATCCGCAGCGGACGTCTGGCGCCCGGCACACGGCTCCCCACGCATCGTAAACTGGCGGCGCGTGAGCACCTGTCCCTCGTTACGGCGACGCGCGTGTATGCCGAACTGCAGGCCATGGGACTCGTCAGCGGTGAAACGGGTCGGGGCACGTTTGTGCGCGAAATTGCGTTGCCATCGGGGCATGGCATTGATCAGCATGTAGTGGCAGCCGATATGATTGATCTCAATTTCAATTACCCATCTTTGCCGGGACAGACCGAGATGCTGCGCAACGCTCTGCGTCAATTGGCTACATCCGGCGATCTGGCTGCGTTATTACGCTATGCACCGCACGGCGGGCGGATGCACGAGCGTGAAGTGATGGCGCAGTATCTGGACAGCCAGGGACTGACGGTCGACGCCGCTCAGGTTCTGATTGTGAATGGCGCGCAGGACGGGCTGTCCATGACCCTGATGGCGAACCTGAAGCCCGGTGATGTGGTGGCTGTGGATGCGCTCACCTATCCCGGCTTCCGTGTGCTGGCCGACGTGCTGCACCTGGAGCTGCTTGCGATCCCTGCAGCAGGCCAGGGGCCCGATATCACTGCACTGGAAAAACTCTGCCGCTCGCGCCGCGTCCGGGCGGTGTACACCATGCCCACTATGCATAATCCGCTGGGCTGGGTGATGAGTGAAGCGTGTCGCAGGCAACTGATTGCCGTTGCGCGTGAACACCGGTTGCTGATTATTGAAGACGCCGCCTACGCCTATCTGGTAGAGGATGCGCCCGTACCGATTGCACAGCTGGCACCCGATATCACCATCTACATCACCGGCTTTGCGAAAAACGTGGCGGCCGGCCTGCGCCTAGGGCTGATCGCCGCACCGCCTGCCCATGTGCCGTTGCTTGAGCGCGCCATACGGGCCACAACATGGAGCACGCCAGGCGTCATGAGTGCAATTGCAACTGAATGGATCCGCGACGGTACTGTATTGCAACTGGAATATCAAAAGCGCGAGGATGCCCGGTTGCGCCAGTCCATGGCTCGGGAGATTTTGTCTGAGATTGCGTGCGTTGGTCATCCGGCATCCTATTTTCTATGGATTCCACTGGGTGAGGATGCGCGGGCCGATCAGATTGTGATGGCGCTCATGCGAGAGCAGATATCCGTCTCTACGGCCGAGCCGTTTGCCACCACCACGCATGTGCCGCATGCCATTCGCATTGCGCTGGGCTCTGTTGCGCCGGACGTGCTGGCAGCGGCATTGAAGCGGGTCAGGGAATATGTGATGACACTGGGTTGACGGCCACGCTGCTCCATCAATCTGCCCGGGACTTAAGTTTTACTTATAGAGTCCATTATTTCAGCTGTAGTCGTGGGTACGCACTTCTGTAATACTGTCCGAACCTTAAGACAGAAACCCGGATACAGTTATGACAAAAAAGTATTACCCCGCAAGCGATGCGTTTGCCGCACTTTCTCCGCCGGTCTGGCGGGCCTCCACTGTGGTATTCGACAGCGTAGAGTCTTTCATCAATCGAAAATCGCGTCAGCCAGATGGGTACAGTTACGGCATCACCGGCACGCCTACCGCGCGTCTGCTGGAACAGGAAATTGCCCGTCTGGAGGGGGGTAAGCATTGCGCGGTCACTCCATCCGGACAAGCTGCGTTATGTCTGGCAGTGATGGCATTCGTGCAGGGTGGCGATCACCTGCTTATTTCCGCCGCCAGCTATGGTGCGCTGAAAACCTACGCTGATAAATGGCTGGCTCGTTTGGGCGTCGAAGTGGAATATTATCCTGCCGATATCTCAGGTGAAATAGCAGACTATATTCGTCCAAATACAAGAATGATTTGTCTTGAGGCACCGGGTACCGTCACTATGGAAATGGCGGACATCCCCGCAATCGCGGCGATAGCGGCCACGCATGGTGTGATGACAATGGTAGACAACACCTGGGCCTCGCCCCTGGGCTTTCGTCCGCTTGAGCACGGCATTGATCTGTGCGTGGAAGCGGCGACGAAGTTTTTCGGCGGTCATTCCGATCTGCTGCTGGGTGCAGTGAGCACAAATAATCTCGAGTACTTTTCGCAGTTGCGGGAAACGCAAAGCATTATGGGTTTACAGACGAGTCCCGAAGATTGTTTCCTGGTGCTGCGCGGACTGGAAACCTTCGAATTACGTTATCGTCGTCAAAGCGAAAATGCACTGGTCATTGCCTCCTGGCTGCAGCAACAGCCTGACATTCGAGAGATATTGTTCCCTTGTTTACCGGGGGATCCGGGGCACGAAGTATGGAAGCGCAACTTCAATACGGGTGGATGCCTGTTTTCCTTCATGTTGAAGCAGGACAATGACTCGGCCTACTCGGCTTTCTTTCGCGCACTGAAGCACCTGCCGTTGGGTGCAAGCTGGGGCGGAGTACACAGCCTGATCGCATTTTATCCGGCGCAAATGCAGCGGGACCGCATTTTCCCTCGCACGGACAGGGCCATCATCAGGCTATCGGCAGGGCTTGAAGATCCCGCGCTGGTCATTGAGGACCTGCAGACAGCATTGCATGCCTATAGCGAGGCCCTGCGCTGAACGCCAACGCGAAAAGTCAATGCGCGACATTGCAGTATCGAAGGTAATGACAAACGGAGTATGAATATTCGATGTCCGCAAGGGGATCGGAACAACGCAATACGCAAACAACCTGGAGGTGCGATATGGGAACAATGAATCAAATGAGCGGGACACGCAGGCTGACGACAATGCTATTGATCGTCATGGGAAGCACAATGGCAGTGGCGCCAGCTCTGGCGCAATCGACGGATTTGCTGGCGCGGATCAAAACCTCTGGCGTTATACGCATTGCCAATACTCAGGCAAGCCCGCCCTGGAGCATGCTTGACGAGAAAAACCAGCTGACAGGATACGATGTTGCCATGGCCGAGGAACTGGCACGTCGCATGGGGCCGTTCAAAGTCAAATTCGTGGGCGATACGTATAAGAACTTCGTCGAAGGTCTTAAAACGGATAAATACGACCTGGTGATGAATGATATGACGCCTACCGAGATTCGTCGCAAGCAAGTAGATTTTTCCATACCGTATGGCGTGGAAGTTTTCCGGATCTTCGTACGCAAGGATAACAGCGATATTATGAGCAAGGCTACGCTCGCCGGCAAACGGGTGGGTGTTTCTACCGGCTCGTCCAATGAAAGCTGGGCACGTGAACACCTGACCGACTCCGATATACGCGGCTATGATAACGGCGCGCTTATCTTCAATGACATTGCTAATGGTCGAATCGACGCCGTCATCATCTCGCATTTCGGCGGCATGAAGTATGCCCATGCAAAAGGCATTCCCGTCAAGGAAGTGGGTGAGCCACTGACTTATCAGCTTGCTGCGGCGGCGTTGCCAAAAGGCCAGGACGCGCTGAAGGACGCGGTCAATAAAGTGCTGGATAGCATGCTCAGTGACGGCACGGTCGAACGGATCAGTAATCAATTTGTTGGTAAGGATTACAAGATGCTCGATTCCATCGCCGCTGCCAAAGCAGAACTTGCGGCAGAGGGGAAATAGTCATGCTGGAGCTGTTTATGCGTGCCCTGCCGCTGTTGCAGAACGCACTGCTGCTGACGCTTTTACTGTCGGCCAGTTCGTTTGTGCTGGGATGCGTGCTGGGGTTGTTTATTGCACTTGCGCGCATATCCTCGTTTCGCGTGCTGCGCTATGCTGCCTTCGTTTATGTATCCATCTTTCGGGGTACGCCGTTGCTGGTGCAATTGCTACTCATCTATTTTGGCCTGCCGCGCATCGGTATCGTCCTGGAACCTGTGCCGTCTGCGATTATTGCGCTCACGTTATTTTCCGCATCTTACCTGAGCGAGAACTTCCGTTCGGGCATCAACGCCGTAGACAAAGGGCAGTGGGAGGCCGGTTTGTCCATGGGCTTGAGTTATCGCAAACTCATGCAACGGATTATCCTGCCACAAGGACTGGTCATTGCGATTCCAACGGTAGGCAGCAGGCTGATCGCTCTGGTCAAGGATACATCGCTGGCCTCCACCGTGACAGTGGTTGAGCTGACCCGGGTTGCCGATCAGGTTGGCGCAGCCACATTTCGCTACATGGAGATGTTCCTGATGGTAGGCGCCATCTACTGGATCATCAATCAGATATTGACGATCGTCCAGACTTATCTGGAGGAGCGCTTTGCGAGGAATCATCGATGAGCATTGATATGAATAATACAGTGACAGCGCGCGGTATCCATAAGCGTTTTGGCGACACCAAGGTATTGCATGGTGTGGATCTGGCGGTGGATAAAGGCGAGGTCGTCGTCATTATGGGGCCGTCAGGGTCCGGCAAGACAACCTTGCTGCGATCGCTTAACTTTCTGGAGCAGCCCGATAGTGGCATGGTGCAAATTGCCGGTATACAGGTCAACATCGCAGAGAACACGCCTTATACCTCAAGACAAAAGAAGGATATTGAACAAATCCGCAGAAAATCGGCCATGGTTTTTCAGTCATTCAATTTATTTCCGCATATGACGGCAATTGCAAACGTCATAGAGGGACTGGTCAGCGTACAGGGTATGCCGGTAAAGGCAGCCAGGGAGAAAGGGCTTGCTCTACTGGAACGCGTGGGGCTTTCCCATAAGGCCGATGCCTATCCGGCACACTTGTCGGGAGGTCAAAAACAGCGAGTGGCGATTGCCAGGGGGCTGGCCATGGATCCGGAAGTGATTCTGTTTGATGAGCCCACTTCTGCCCTGGATCCCGAACTGCGCGACGGTGTGCTGGATGTTATGCGCGACCTTGCTCGTGATGGCATGACCATGCTGGTCGTGACCCACGAAGTCCGGTTTGCCAAAAGCGCAGCGAACCGTATAATCTTTATGGAACAGGGAGCCATTCTGGCGGACTGTGCCGCCGAGACTTTTTTCAGCGGGCAGACGACCCCGCGCATCGCACAGTTTTTGGGCCAGGTCAGGTAATTTGCTGCAGCTCCCCCGTCTGATTGCAATATCTCACTTTTCAGGAGCCCGGCATGAACGCACGTGATATTGAAATTTTCCGTTCGGTTATGGTGTCGGGTACTGCAAGCAAAACGGCTTCCCTGTTGGGCATTTCGCAATCGGCGGTCAGTCAGTCGCTTCGCAAACTGGAAGCCTCAGCTGATCTCTGTCTGTTTGAGCGAATCCGCGGAAGGCTTGTGCCCACCCGCGAAGCGCAGATTCTGCTGAATGATATCGAGCAATATTTTGTTGGCATGCAGGCCATAGAACATCGTATTCGCAGTCTGAAATCCGCAGGATCAGACCGCTTGTGCATGGCAGTCTATCCTGCGCTGGGCTTCAGTTTTCTGCCCAGTGTGGTGGCGACGTATCGACAGCGCTTTCCCGAGACCTGCATCTATCTGCAAATCATGAGTTCAAAGGACGTGCACGCGCATGTCACGTCCGGCCACGCAGACTTCGGTTTGATGGCAGATGAAATGTCGTTGGCAGGTCTGGAGCACTCGCTGTTTTACCGTACTCAGGGCGTGGTGGTCATGCACAGCGACCATCCACTATGCGGGAAACGGATCCTGGAACTGAGCGATTTTGATGGCATGGATTTTATCGCTTTGAATGCGGAGGATGGCAGTCGCAGGCGGCTCGATGCGCTGTTCCAGAACGCCTGCGTGACGCCGCGGCGGGTTGTAGAGACCCCTTATTCACAGACTGTATGCGAGTTGGCGCGCCAGGGAGTTGGAATGGGTCTGGCCAACCCGATTACGGCGATAGGCTATGCAGACAACGGGCTCGTGTTGCGACGTGCGGCGTTTGATGTTGAGTTTCGCTGCATTTTGCTGTTTCGGACGGACAAACTGTTTTCAGAGAGCTCAAAACAGTTTCTCAAGTTCATGCGCATTCAAATGAACGAGATTCAGGCTCGGATTGATCAGATGCTGGACGCGACGAGCGTTCGTGATGGCGGCGCTGCAACCTGAAAGCAGCGGTAGATATTTAAAAGCACCACACTTAAGCAAAGAAACGCGGCAGTCAGGCCACCGCGTCCGCTTGCGTCAATCTCAAATCACCGCTTCAATCAGAAACGGCCCTTTGCGTGCCATGGCACTTTTCAATACCTCGCCCAGTGCTTTCGTATCGGTGACGCGTGCTGCCTCAACCCCTGCGGCATTGGCCATATGTACCCAGTCGAAGGCGGGGTTGTCCAGGTCCAGCATACGGTGGGCATTGCGGCCGGGGGCGCCGGCGCCCACCTGCTTAAATTCATTATGCAATATGGCATAACTGCGATTGGCAAAAATAATAGTGACCACATCCAGTTGTTCGCGCGCCTGCGTCCACAGCGCTTGCAGGGTATACATGCCACTGCCGTCGGCCTGCATCAGCACCACTTTGCGATCCGGGCAGGCAACGGCAGCACCGGTGGCCATGGGAATCCCAATGCCGATGGCACCGCCGGTGATTTGCAAGAAATCGTGTGGTGCCGAACCAAATGTTGATTTGAACGAATCCCTGCCAGAGGTGACAGATTCATCGCAAATAATCGCATTCTCGGGCAGCAGGCTGCCAATCGCCTGAATCACGGCAGCCGCATCCAGTGTTCCGGTAGGCAGGCCGATATCATGGCGTTCGGCCAGCAGGGTGACCGGCGTGTTAGTGGCACCCACGGCTTCTGCCAGGGCCTCCAGGGCGCCGGGCAGATCATCGTCGGGTTGCGTCAGTTCAATACGTTTGCAATGTTCGGGAACCAGTTCACCAGGCTTGCCCGGATAAGCAAAGAAAGCAACGGGTGTTTTTGCACCCACCAGAATCAGTTGCTCGGTATCCTGCAATGCTTTAATCGCAAGGTCTACGCTGAACGGTACGCGTTCAATCTTCACCCGTCCTGCACCCCGCTCAATACGGCCGTTGGACTGTTGTGCCATCAACCGGGCGCCGGTGCGTTCGGCGATCCGGGCAGCGGTTTCCAATGCCTTGCTGCGCAATGCTTTGCCGGACAGCAGAATCACCGTATTGCGACCGTTATTAAGCGCTTCGGTGGCCGCCTGCAAGGCTTCCGGTGTAACCTGCGTGCGCTTGACCGGTGCGGCTTTTTGCACGGGTGTCGAGGTTTCAGTCCATGCCGCGTCTGCCGGAAGAATCAGTGTCGTAACTGCGCCATAACCACTATTTGCCGCCGTGATGGCCGCTGCCGCGGCACCTGATACATCGTCGGCCGACTGAATCCGTCGCACCCAGTCGGACATGGGGGTGGCCAGGCTTTCGATATCGCTGGTGAGCGGTGCATCGTATTGCAAATGATAACTGGCATGATCGCCCACCACATTGACCATGGGCGTATGGGCGCGTTTGGCGTTGTGCATATTGGCCAGGCCATTGGCCATGCCGGGTCCGCAATGCAGCAGCGTGGCGGCGGGCTTGTCAGCCATCCTGGCATAACCATCGGCTGCCCCTGTTACCACACCTTCGAATACACCCAGCACGCAGCGCATTTGAGGCTTGCGATCCAGCGCCGCTACAAAATGCATTTCCGAGGTGCCGGGATTGGCAAAACAAACATCAATATTATTTTCCAGCAAGGTATCGCAAAGACTGTCTGCTCCGTTCATGAATCTATAAACCTTTTTCAACTGTGTTCCGCGCACGGAACGGGTTAGCAATAAAAATTATTTGGACTGAATATGTTTGTCCTGAATCAGCTTATGCCAGCGCTCACGCTCTTTGGCCTCGAACGCGGTCAGATCGGCACCGAATATCGTGCCTGGCCGGGTGCTGGTCTGCTGTAGCTTTTGTTTTAAATCATTTGATGCCAGTGCCTTTTCTGCCGCCACCACCAGCGTCTTCATGGCTTCTGGCGGCGTGCCGGCCGGTGCATACAGGGCAAACCACGCATTCACATCAAAGCCCGGCAGGCCGGATTCGGCCACGGTGGGCACATCCGGGATGGCAGGATCGCGCTGCGCACCTGTAACGGCAACCGCGCGTACTTTACTACCATCTTTCACTTGTGATAGCGTGCTGGGCAGATTGTCCATCAGTACGTCTACCTGACCGCCAATCAGCGCGGGCATGGAGCCCGACACACCTTTAAAGGGGACATGCAGCATGCTGATGCCGGCTGCGTCTTCCAGATAGGCACCGGTCAGATGCACCGATGAACCCACACCAGGAGAAGCATAGCTGAGCTTCTTGTCTGTTGCGGCCCTGGCTTTGGCAATCAGATCGCCAAGCGACTTGATATCGGCGTTGGCATTAACGGCAATCACATTCGGCGTAGTGCCTGCCAGCGCAATGGGCGCAAAATCCTTTTGCGGGTCAAACGGCATATCCTTGTACAGATATTGGTTGATGGTCTGCGTGCCGACGGTACCCATGCCTATCGTATAGCCATCGGCTTTGGCACGCGCCAGTGCCCCCATGCCCACATTGCCGCCGGCGCCGGCCCGGTTCTCCACTACAATGGTCTGGCCCAGTTCCTTTTCCAGTGCCTGGGCCACGTGTCGGGCGATCAGGTCGGTCGTGCCGGCGGGCGGGAAGGGCACAATCAGGGTAACGGGGCGTTCCGGATAGCCCGCTGCGTTGGCTGCGCCGGCAATAGCGCACGCAGCAAGGCTCGCCAGCGCCAGGCCCCGACGTGGAGTGATCCGCGGAGTGACCATAAGGGAATGCAATGTCATCAAACGTCTCCTTTGGTTGTATGTTCTTATCGTTATGCTGTATTACTGTTTATTGGCGGGGGTCCCGGACAGAGGGGATCGCCTGTGCATAGTGTATCTGCTTCCCGGAACAATACAAATGGTTCCGGGACTAATACATATGAAATTTTAACCAGCAGGCTCCGCCTGCTCCGCGACCAGGAGAATCAGGTGTTTTGCACGGTGCAATGCTGGCATGTCCATCTCTCCTGTACCACCATCAACCACCATCAACTGGACCCGTGCAAGCTCATTCCGCCTTACCGTAGCCACCCCCTCCCGGCGTCTCAATCACAAATGTATCGCCTGGCTGCAGATCGGCGCTGTCCTGCGGGCCCAGGTGAGTCACAGAACCATCAGCACGTTCAATATAGTTCCGCCCGGTCTGGCCCGGCTCGCCGCCTTTCAGGCCGAAAGGCGCGTATTGGCGGTTATTGGAAAGAATGGCTGCTGTCATCGATTCCAGAAAACGCATGCGCCGCACGCCGCCATCGCCGCCACGCCATTTACCTTTGCCGCCCGAGCCATGGCGAATCGCATACGACTCCAGTCTAACGGGAAAGCGCAGTTCCAGCACTTCAGGATCCGTCAGTCTCGAATTGGTCATATGCGCCTGTACCAATGACGTGCCGTCAAAACCTTCATCGTCCGAGTCCAGCAACACGGGCCCGGCACCAGTGCCGCCGGAGACGGTTTCATAATACTGGTAGCGCGCGTTGCCGAAAGTGAAGTTGTTCATCGTGCCCTGGCTGGCCGCGAGCACGCCCAATGCGCCATACAAGGCATTGACGATACACATGGAGGTTTCGACATTGCCGGCCACTACCGATGCCGGTGGCTCGGGGTTGAGCATCGACGCCTGCGGAATCACAATATTAATAGGCTTCAGACAACCCGCATTAAGCGGAATCTCATCGTTCACCAACGTCCGGAACACATACAGAACAGCGGCAACGGCGATAGAGGCGGGCGCATTGAAATTGTTGGTCAACTGTGCAGAGGACCCCGTAAAGTCAACCGTGACCGATTCACGATCGTCATGAATCCGGATCGCCACCTGTATCACGGCACCGTTGTCCAGCTTATAGGTGTAGCTGCCGTCACGTAGCAAAGGAATCACGCGGCGCACCGACGCCTCGGCGTTATCCTGTACATGCTGCATATAGGCCTGTACCACTGCCAGCCCAAACGTATCACACATGGCATGAAGTTCCCGAACACCCTTCTGGTTGGCGGCGATCTGCGCCTGTAAATCGGCCAGGTTCTGATCCGGATTGCGGGCCGGATATTTGCCCGACATCAGAATGTCACGTGCTTCCCGTTCGCGGAACTGGCCGTTACGAACCAGCTGGAAATTGGTGAACAACACGCCTTCCTCTTCAATGGTCGTGGAATCCGGCGGCATGGAGCCGGGCGTGAGTCCGCCTACGTCAGCGTGGTGGCCGCGGGAACCGACATAAAAAATAATCTGCGTTTGTTCACGATCAAACACAGGTGTAATAACCGTGATGTCCGGCAGATGCGTGCCGCCGTGATAGGGGTCATTCACCACATAGGCATCGCCCGGCTGCATGTTCCCGGCGTTTTCGCGCATGACGGTCTTGATCGATTCGCTCATGGATCCCAGGTGTACCGGCATATGCGGCGCATTGGCAATCAGATTGCCCTCCGCGTCGAAAATCGCGCAGGAAAAATCCAGCCGTTCCTTGATATTGACTGAATAGGCGGTGTTCTGCAGACTCAGTCCCATCTGGTCGGCAATGGACATGAACAGATTATTGAATACTTCAAGCATCACCGGGTCAGCATCGGTGGAAATGGCTTGCGTATTACGCAGGGGGATCGTCCTTGTCAGAATCAGATGATCCTTGCTGTTCAGGGTTGCGGACCAGCCGGCTTCAACAATGGTGGTCTGGTTCTCTTCAGAAATAATGGCCGGCCCTGCGATCACGTCGTCGGCCTGCAGCGCCTGCCGACGGAACACGGGCGCGTTATGCCAGGCACCGTTGCTGTACATCGGGCGGTGAGCATCGGCGACGGGTTCGCTATCATCATGTCGCGTAATCGTTGCTTCATCAATCCGGCTTCCCGCAATCACCGCTTCAACCAGCAAGGACTCTACCACCAGCGGACGGTTTTCGATCAGAAAAGAATACCGCTGGCGGTACTGTTCATTGAATGCCGTCAGCATCTGCCCGGCATCGGCAAAATCCACTTCCAGCGCGCTATCTGTGCCCTGGTATTTCAATTGAGCGCGGGTGTTCAGTACGATTTGCATGCCTGTCGTGAGCCGTGTCTGCAATTCTGCGCTGGCCTGTTCGCCAAGCTCGCCGCGTAATTGTTCCAGTTCAGGGATCAGGCTGTCTGTCAGCGGCTTTTCCACGGTCTGCTGGCGAATGGCCACCTGATCGGCCAGGCCCATGCCGTAGGCCGAAAGCACCCCGCCCAAAGGATGAGCAAACACAGTTGTCATGCCCAGCGCATCGGCCACCAGGCAGGCGTGCTGACCACCCGCACCACCGAAGGTGGTCAGCGTATAACGCGTGACATCATGGCCCTGCTGTACAGAAATACGTTTGATGGCCTCGGCCATATTTTGTACGCCAATCGCCAAAAAGCCCGCAGCCACCTCTTCAGGGCCTACCGGTCGACCTGTTGCCTCGCTCACCTGCTTGCTCAGCATGCCGAATTTTTCAGTTACGACCTGCGCATCCAGCGGTTCATCGCCGTTGGGACCAAATACCGCTGGAAAATAATCCGGCTGGATTTTGCCCAGCATGACATTGCAGTCGGTGATGGTTAGGGGGCCCTGCTTACGATAAGAAGCGGGGCCGGGGTTGGCACCTGCCGAATCCGGTCCGACACGCAGGCGTGCGCCGTCAAAATGCAAAATGGAGCCGCCGCCGGCGGCTACCGTATGGATGCGCATCATGGGTGTACGCATGCGTACACCGGCTACAGAGGTTTCATAATCACGTTCGTAAACACCGGAAAAATGCGACACGTCGGTGGATGTACCGCCCATGTCAAAACCGATGATTTTTTTATAGCCCGCCTGCTGGCTGCTGCGTGCCATTCCAACGATGCCGCCGGCCGGGCCCGACAAAATAGCGTCCTTGCCACGAAAGCGATGCGCGTCCGACAAGCCGCCCGACGACTGCATGAACATTAAATTAACCCCGGGCAGTTGCGCGGCCACCCGATCGACGTAGCGCCGGAGAATCGGCGACAAATAGGCGTCTACCACTGTCGTATCACCGCGCGACACGAACTTGATCAACGGGCTGACATCGTGCGAAGCAGAGATCTGTGTGAAGCCGATATCCTGCGCCAGTTGTGCCGCGCGTTTCTCATGATCGGCATTGCGCCAGGCATGCATGAACACAATTGCAATACTGCGCAGGCCCTGATCGTAAGCCGTCTGCAGTTGTGCGCGCAGGACCTGCTCGCCCATGGCATGAATGACTTCGCCGGCCGCATCGATCCGTTCATCTACTTCCAGGACCTGTTCATAAAGCATTTCCGGCAGTACGACATGACGATCGAACAGTCGGGGGCGATTCTGATACGCAATCCGCAAGGCATCGGCGAAGCCTCGCGTTGTCAAAAAAACAACACGTTCGCCCTTGCGCTCAAGCAGTGCATTGGTGGCAACCGTCGTCCCCATTTTGACGCAATCAATTTTTTCAACCGGAATCGGATCACCTTTGGCAACATCAAGCAGATCGCGTATTGCTTCAATCGCCGCATCTTCATAATGATCGGGATTGTCCGAGAGCAGCTTTCTGGTCATTAAGGCTTTTTGCGGCGTGATTGCGACGATGTCGGTGAAGGTGCCCCCACGGTCTACCCAGAATTGCCACTTGCTCATGTTGTGTGTCCTGCCTGTCTCTGATTCAAAAAATAGTGATGTTGAAAATTGCGCCTGCCATCGTTCTGGCAAACGCTTCATGCAAGTGTATCAGCACAAATCGTGCCAGTGTTTCCTTCGGTATCGTTCCATCGGCAACACACCGGCATGAATGACGCGGTGCGGTACGGCGTACAACCCGGCCCTGGCACCTGCGGTGAGACTGTTCCTATGCGGGCACCAGCCTGTGGCACGCCTGCTTTGGCGCCGCCCGGTTTCGGTGCAGGCTTTATCAGTGTTTTCCCTTTGCCTGAAAATCTTCTCGTGCCCTTGTCGCAAAAATCTTATATTCTCTGCACTATGACAGCCATCGCGCTGATATAACCGAAACTGCCAGTCCGCCAGATCCTGTCGACGATTCGATGGCGTCGGCGGCCTTGCAACCCTGCCATTGAAGGATGCCATCCATGAAAAATAAATCTTTGGTTCTGACCGCGCTCGCTACCGCGCTATTGAGCGTGAATGCTTCAGCCGCTACGCAATGGGACTTGCCAACGGCATACCCGGACTCCAATTTTCACACGGAAATTGCCATGCGCTTTGTGAAGGCCGTGTCCGATGCGACGGGTGGTGAATTCAAGATTACGGTTCACTCCAACGCTTCGCTGTTTAAAGCGCCGGAGATCAAGCGGGCGGTGCAGGGTAATCAGGCACAGGCCGGCGAAATTCTGCTGAGCAACTTCGCGAACGAAGATCCTATTTATGAGCTGGACGGCCTGCCGTTCCTGGCTACCGGCTATGAGCAGGCCTGGAAACTATATCAGGCACAGAAACCCTATCTGGAAAAGAAACTGGCCTCTCAGGGCATGCAGCTGTTGTATTCCGTCGCCTGGCCCCCGCAGGGCATCTACACTAATAAAGTGCTCAATTCGGTTGCGGATATGAAAGGCCTGAAATGGCGAGCATACAGCCCGGTTACATCCAAAATTGCGCAGGAAGTCGGCGCTCATCCGGTCACCATTCAGCAGGCGGAACTGTCTCAGGCATTGGCCACGGGCGTGGTCGATTCCTATATGTCATCGGGCTCTACCGGCTACGACACCAAAACCTACGAGTATCTGAAAAAACTCTACGACATGCAGGCCTGGTTGCCCAAGAACGCGGTGATCGTCAATAAGAGAGCCTTTGATGCACTGGATGACAAAGAGCGTAAGGCCTTGCTGGATGCATCTGCTGATGCCGAAAAATATGGCTGGAAATTGTCCCAGGAAAAAACCCAATGGTATAACGAGCAATTGGCCAAGAATGGGACCGAGATCGTTAAACCGTCAAGCGAACTGGTGGCCGGCCTGACCAAAATCGGGGAAGGGATGATCGCCGACTGGACCAGGAAAGCCGGTGCAGATGGTGAGCAACTGCTGAAAGACTATAAAGCAAAATGAGACGTTTGCTTAACGGTATCTATGAAGGCGCAGCCTGGCTTGCCGGGCTGTTCATGATCGGCATTCTGGTGTTTGTGCTGTGGTCTATCATCATCCGGCAAATGGGCACGAATTTCCCGGGGCTGGATGCCTATGCGGGTTATTCCATGGCCGCGGCAGGCTTTCTGGCGCTGGCCAGTACCTTTCGCAAGAATGAACATATTCGCGTCACGCTGGTGCTGGCGGCGCTCAAGCCGCGTGCGCGCCATTATCTGAACCTGTTCACACTTGTGGTTGCAATCGTGCTGTCGGGGGCGCTGGCCTGGTTCAGCATCAAGCTGGTGATGGACTCATACAGCTATCACGATCTGTCTACCGGAGAAGACGCGACACCGTTGTGGATCCCTCAATTGGGGATGGCTATGGGTTGCGTGTTGTTTTGTATTGCGATTGTGGATGAGTTTATCAGTTCGATAAAAAAAGGCCACTCGCGAACAGAGGAAGAGCCGGTTTCCATGCAGACCTGATTTCTGTTTAAGTCGATTGCCTTTGGGTAATTCGTGTCGGGATAGATTACCGGCCAATCATGCGCATGCTGCGCGGAACGCATTATGAATGAGTCACTTGTCATTATTGTCCTGCTGGTTGCCATCTTCGGCTTTCTGGGTGCCGGGGTATGGGTTGGCCTGACCCTGTCCGGTTGCGCCTGGCTGACCATGGCGCTGTTCTCTTCCAGGCCGGCCGGTGACGCCATGTCGCTCACCATCTGGGGAGCGGCTTCCAGCTGGACACTCACGGCACTGCCGCTATTTTTATGGATGGGTGAGATTCTGTTTCGCTCGCGGCTCTCTACAGACTTGTTTCGTGGTCTGGCGCCATGGCTGAGCCGTTTGCCGGGCAAACTGCTGCATACCAATATTATTGGCTGCGCCATTTTCGCCGCCGTGTCGGGTTCATCGGCAGCCACTTGCGCCACCATCGGCAAAATGACGATTCCCGAACTCAAGCGCCGTGGTTATCCCGACGACCAGGTACTGGGGACGCTGGCTGGCGCCGGTACGCTTGGTCTGCTTATTCCGCCATCCATTATTATGATTGTGTATGGCGTCGCGGCCAACGTGTCCATCTCACGGCTGTTTATTGCAGGTGTGGTACCGGGCATTCTGCTGGCCGGCTTGTTCATGGGTTATATCATGGTGTGGTCACTGCTGCATCCTGGCGCCATTCCAGCCGAACAGAACACAATGACATTCCGGCAGAAAATCGCCGAGTCTCGCTATCTGATCCCGGTCGTGGTGCTCATTGTAGCGGTGCTCGGTTCCATCTACACCGGCATTGCAACCGCGACAGAAGCGGCCGCAGTCGGCGTCGTGGGCGCACTTATTCTATCGTCGGTCCAGGGCTCCATGAACTGGACCACCTTCAAAGAATCATTGCTGGGCGCGACCCGGCTGTATTGCATGATTGCGCTGATTCTGGCCGGCGCGCAATTTCTGACGCTGGCAATGGGCTATATCGGCCTGCCGCGGTCACTGGCTGAATGGATTGCCTCGCTGGGTTTATCGCAGTTCGGCCTGGTGCTTGCGCTCATGGTGTTTTTTATTATATTGGGTTGCTTTCTGGATGGCATCTCAATGGTGGTCCTTACCATCGGCGTGCTGCTGCCAACCGTGCAGGCGGCGGGCATTGATCTGGTCTGGTTTGGTATCTTCCTTATCTTCGTTATTGAAATGGCTCAGATCACACCGCCGGTGGGCTTTAACCTGTTCGTTTTATCCGGCATGACCAAAAAGGAACTGCCCTATATTGCGCGCGTGGCCATGCCCATGTTCTTCCTGATGATCGTGGGTGTGATGATTATCTACTGGATTCCGGACCTGGTTCTGTGGTTGCCACAGAACGTACGCTAAACAATCAGCGCTCACTCTCTTCCCATGTGTTTGCATCCTGTAAATGATGTAAAGGTATATTGCCGTCAACTGTAAATGCAATTGAAAATGCAGGATCATCGCCAAAGTTAATCGAAATGACACAAAAATACTTTGTGTGCATATGTAATAAAGTGTTTTTTAGTTTTATTGACGTATTTATGTTAAGACTGAAAACTTATAATGCGCGATAACTTTTGTAAGATTTCAGTTGGCATTTCTTTATCGCGCTAGGGTTTTCACTAGTCTCAATATGACTTTTAATGTGTAACGTGTAGCGAAATGCGCAAGTTGTGTGAAGGATAAACGTCACACAAGTTTCATAATGCATGTTTAGGATAGCCGGGGTACATGAAAACATTTGATGAATTGTTCTCTGCGTTCAGCGAAGACAACGGTGGCGAGAATCTCGAGTACGATGCCGCCTTTCTGGCATTACAGCAGGCAATAGTAGAAAAGCCGGAACAGCAGTTTGGCGATACGATTATTGATGCTCAGGCTCCGGATTGGAATCAGGTTGAAAAGCAGGCGCTTGCACTTTGCGACAGGACCTGCGATTTGCGCGTCATCCAGGCGCTGGCCTGCGCATGGGCGTCTCAAAGCGGTCTTGCCGGATATGCCTGCGGCGTCCGCCTGGCGCATGATGCCCTGCAGAGATGCTGGGTGGGCGTGTACCCGCAGCTGATTGAAGATGATTACGAAGATCCGCTGCCGCGTATCAATGCTATCAATTCTCTGGCAGATATGCAGGGTGTAGGACGAAGCGTGCGAAACGCCAACCTGCTCACCGGTGCGCATGGTCAGTTATCTTTGCGCGATGCTGAATCCATCATGGAAGGCGCGCGCGGTGATCTGTTTCCCGGTGGTCGCGCCCGTTTGGTGGAAACGCTGAATCAGGCGATGCTGGCGGGTGCGCCAGAAATGGCCGGACTAAGTAGCGCAGCACAGAGCCTGCAGGGCATTGTGGAGCTGGTTACCGAAAAGCTCGGAACAGACTGGGCGCCATCCGTGGCAACGTTGCAGCGCAGTTTCGAGCTGATCACAACCGCAATAGGCAGCCCTGCAACAGTGCAGGCAGAGCAGCCACATAGTGCCGCTGCAGATAACAGTGGCGGATCCGGTGAAATTGAATCCGCTGCAGGCAATACCATGGCAGCGCCACAGCAAGTGCAGGAACGGTCGCTGTCATGGACAGAAGTACAAATCAAAACACGCGATGAAGCGATGGTTGCACTTGAAAAAGTCAGCAGTTATTTTGAGGTTCACGAACCGAGTCACCCGGCCCCGTTCCTGATTCGGCGGGTTCAGCAGACCATTCCTCTGAATTTTCATGAAATGCTGAAGAATCTCACCCCGAACAACGCCGAGCAGTTTGAAAGCTGGCTGCCTCGCGAAGAGTAAGCAGATTTAGATAAATATGTTCCGCCGGTTCAGCCGGCCAAGAGTTGGAGAATAAAAGAATGGCTACACGAATGTCGTCACGCAGAAGCGGCCAGAAGTTCATTGCACGGAACCGTGCTCCGCGTGTGCAGATCGAATATGACGTTGAAATCTATGGTGCCGAAAGAACCATTCAGTTGCCATTTGTGATGGGCGTCATGGCCGATCTTGCCGGTAAATCCGAAGTGCCGCAGGCCGATATCAACGACCGCAAATTCCTTGAAGTAGACATTGATAATTTCGATGAACGCATGAAGGCCATCAAACCACGCGTCGCGTTTCAGGTGCCCAATACCCTGACCGGCGACGGTGTGCTGAGTGTTGACATGAGTTTCGACAGCATTGACGATTTCTCACCCGCCCAGGTCGCGCGTAAGGTAGATGCGTTAAATGAGTTGCTGGAGGCGCGTACTGAACTGGCTAATCTGCTGACCTACATGGACGGCAAGACCGGTGCCGAAGAACTCATCAACAAGGTACTGAAGAACCCGGCCTTGATGAAAACACTGGCTGCTGCACCGAACAAGGATACCGCTGCCCCCGAGGCCGATAAGCCTGCATCTGACGCAGACGATACCAGCAAGTAACAGGAAGAGTTAAATGAGCACGAGTGTACAGAAAGAAGCGGTACAGTTGGAAGGACTGGAGTCCGATGGCCTCGCTTCGTTACTGAAAAAAGAATTCAAACCCAAGACCGATCAGGCCCGCGAAGCCGTTGAGAACGCGGTACGCACACTGGCTGAACAGGCGCTGGCAAACACGGTCACCATGTCTTCCGATGCCTATTCGACCATTCAGGCGATTATTGCGGAGATTGACCACAAGCTGTCCGAGCAGATCAATCTGATCATGCACCATGACGAGTTCCAGAAACTTGAAGGCGCCTGGCGCGGTCTGCATTATCTGGTCAACAATTCAGAAACAGATGAGCTGCTGAAAATCCGTGTCATGTGCATCACCAAGAAAGAACTGGGTCGCACCCTCAAGCGCTACAAAGGCGTGGGCTGGGATCAGAGCCCGATTTTCAAACGTGTTTACGAAGAAGAGTACGGTCAGTTCGGTGGTGAACCCATTGGATGTATTGTCGGCGATTATCACTTTGATCACAGCCCGCCCGATGTCGAGCTGCTGGGTGAAATGGCGCGCATCTCTTCAGCTGCCCACTGCCCATTCATTTCCGGTGCGTCACCAGAAGTCATGCAAATGGATTCATGGCAGGAACTGGCTAACCCGCGTGACCTCACCAAAATCTTCACCAACTCTGAATATGCCGCCTGGCGCAGCCTGCGCGAGTCAGAAGACTCACGCTATATCGGCCTGGCCATGCCTCGCTTCCTGGCACGTCTGCCTTACGGCTCACGCACCAATCCGGTAGACGAGTTCGATTTTGAAGAAGATACCGACGGCGCAACGCACGACCGCTATACCTGGGCCAACTCGGCCTATGCCATGGCGTCAAACATCAATCGTTCCTTCAAGGAATATGGCTGGTGCACCTCAATTCGCGGTGTGGAGTCTGGCGGTGCGGTCGAAGACCTGCCTTGCCATACCTTCCCAACTGACGATGGCGGCGTGGATATGAAATGCCCGACGGAAATCGCCATTAGCGATCGTCGTGAAGCTGAGCTGGCCAAAAACGGTTTCATGCCGCTGGTGCATCGCAAGAACTCCGACTTTGCCGCCTTCATTGGCGCACAGTCACTGCAAAAACCGCATGAATATAACGACCCTGATGCCACGGCCAATGCCCGCTTGTCAGCTCGCCTGCCATATTTGTTCGCCTGCTGCCGCTTTGCGCATTATCTCAAGTGTATTGTGCGCGACAAAATCGGTTCCTTCCGCGAACGTGATGATATGGAGCGCTGGCTCAATGACTGGATCATGAACTACGTTGATGGCGATCCGGCCAACTCGTCGCAGGAAACCAAGGCACGCAAGCCTTTGGCGGCGGCTGAAGTACAGGTAACCGAGATTGAAGACAATCCAGGTTATTACGCTGCCAAGTTCTTCCTGCGTCCGCATTATCAGCTGGAAGGTTTGACCGTATCGCTGCGTCTGGTATCGAAACTGCCGTCGCTTAAACAGAACGATAACTGATTGTCCTGAAATAACGCTGCCTCTGGCGCCAGTAGCAGAGCAGCAACGATTGACCGGTGCATCGAAGCGATGTGCCGGGCAAAACCGGAGATCCGGCAGTTTTGGGTATCCATAGCAGTAAGAAGTATGTGAAGCAATGACAGGCCAGTTGGCCTGATCGCAAATCAAATTAATTAGCTCACTAGGAGAAAATTGTGGCTGTTGATATGTTTATGAAAATTGAAGGTGCAAACGGTGAATCTAAGGATTCCAACCACAAAGACTGGAGCGACATTCAGTCTTTCGCATGGGGTGCAACACAGCCCGGTTCTATGGCTACCGGTGGTGGCGGTGGTACAGGCAAAGCCAGCTTCAACGACCTGAACGTTGTTGCCCGCATTGACCGTGCTGCACCTGCAGTGATGAAACACTGCTCTACAGGTAAACACCTGAGCAAGGTTGAAGTATCTGTATGCAAAGCCGGTGGTACACAGGTTGAATACTCAAAAATCACACTGGAAGACGTTCTGGTGACTTCTGTTCAATACACAGGCGCCCACGACGGTGATGCCATGATGGTTAGCTATGCTTTCCAGGCTGCTAAAGTTAAACAGCAGTATTGGGAGCAAACAGAGCAAGGCGGCAAAGGCGCTGAATCTGTTGTTGCCTATGACGTTAAACAAAACAAAATCGTCGGTTAATCCACGTTTGTTGCGTTAACAGTAGGGGAGCCTTCACCGGCTCCACAAGAGCTAACAGGTATGCCCCCCTGGGTATCTGTTAGCTCATTGCATTTTTTAATACGGAATGAATATGACAGGCATCATAAAGGCACTGGACGGCAAGAGCGTTGATGAACAGCTCGATCAGGTGAAGGCACAGATAAGAAAAAAACCGGCAGATGCCGATCTGCGTGCCCGGCTGTTTCAGTTGCTGGCCGTCAAGGGATTGTGGGATAAGGCTTTCGAGCAATTGAAACTGAGTTCGGAAATGAATGCCCAGGCCCAGCCCGTTGCTGTCCTTTACACCGGCGCCATCACGGCCGAACAGGAGCGCGAAGCCGTGTTCCGGGGTGAGAAAACGCCTGCAGTCTTTGAGCAGCCACCCGAGTGGATGGCCATGTTGCTTGAAGCATTGCGCAGTGATGCTGAAACGGCGCACGCGCTGCGCGAACAGGCACTGGAGGCGGCCCCGGCTATTTCAGGCACGGTGCTGGTCAATGGCGAAGAAGAGGGGCAGCCATTTGAATGGCTGTGTGACGGCGATAGCCGACTTGGCCCCGTATGCGAAGTGATTGCCAACGGCCGCTATGGCTGGGTGCCCATGGATATGATCCAGTCCCTGCGACTGATCCCGCCGGAGGGGTTGACCGATCTGATCTGGATTCAGGCTGAAATCACACTTGTGAGCGGCCGTTCTCAGATCGGCCTGATCCCGGCGCGTTATCCGGCGCCTGCCGATAAGAATTATGCCGATCTGGACGACGCCAGCAATCTGTCGCGTCGCACAGACTGGCAGCAAATCAGCGAAGACATCTATTTCGGAACCGGGCAGAAAATGTGGATGACCGACGCGGGCGAATATGCCTTGCTGGATATGCGCAGCGTCACCTTCCATCACGGGCAGCTGAACTGACCTTCTGCCTGTATCGGGAAGCGCAATAGAACAAGAGCAAGATAGTTACAGGTGTGTCGTATATGGATATGGAAGACATTTCAGGCAAACGGACGGCATTCGGCATGCGCGAGCGTCGCGCTGCCAAGGACCGTTTGCAGCCCGCATTACTGGATCGTCTCACGGACAACGAACCGTTAAAGAAAAAAGAAACCCGCGACAGCGTCATGATCACTTACGATACGTTGCGTCACGCGGTTCTGCGCGACTTGCGCTGGGTGCTCAATACGGTCAATATCGAAACCGTCGATGACCTGGATGCCTTTCCACAGGTGCGTAACTCCACCGTCAATTTCGGTGTGGAAGCGCTGGCCGGCAGACGCATGTCCGAGATCGACTGGGTGGATATGGAGCAGTCTATCAAAAACGCCATTATCCATTTCGAACCGCGTATTCTGGCCGATTCGCTGGAAGTGGCCTGCGTGAGCGAAGTGACTGCGCTGGAGCATCATAATGTGCTCAGCCTGGAAATCCGCGGCAAACTATGGTGCAACCCCTATCCGCGTGAGTTTTTGTTCCGTACCGACATTGATCTGGAAAGCGGCCACATGGATCTGCAGGAACAGGGGGCGCTCTGATGGAACCGCGTTTTCTTGATTATTACAACCGTGAACTTGCCTACATTCGCGAAATGGGCAAGGAGTTCGCCGATCACTATCCCAAGATCGCCGGCCGGCTGGGCATGAATGGCATCGAGGTTGCAGACCCGTATGTTGAACGGCTTCTGGAAGGCTTCAGCTTTCTGACCGCGCGCATCCATATGAAAATGGATGCCGAGTTCCCGCAGTTTTCGCAGCGGCTGCTTGAAGTGGTGTATCCGAATTATCTGGCGCCGACTCCCTCCATGGCTGTGGTGCAGGTATCGCCCAGCATGAACGAGGGCAGCCTGGCCAAAGGCTTTACGCTGCCCAAGGGGACGGTCATGCGCGGCCGCATTCCCAAAACAGAACAGACGCCCTGTGAATTTGTGTCCGGCCATGAACTGACGCTATGGCCATTGCAGGTCACGGCGGCCGAGCTCTCGGGCGTGCCGCCCGATCTGCCCTTAAAGCGGATGAATCTGAACAACCGCAACCAGCCTGTACGCAGCTCGCTGCGCATCCGCCTGGAAATCAAGGGTGGCGTCAAGCTGCACGAATTCAAGCTGGACCAATTGGTATTTCATCTGAACGGTCAGGACATTCATATGCAGCGCCTGCTGGAACTCATTATGGGGCACACCATCACGGTGCTGTGCCATGATGTGGAAAAGCCGGTCAAATGGATTAATCGCATCAATGTCAATGACATACGTCATGAGGGCTTTGAGAGCGATCAGGCGCTGCTGCCGGCCGAAGCGCGGATCTTCCAGGGCTATCGCATTATTCAGGAATATTTTGCCTTTCCGGCGCGCTTCATGTTCTTCAGCGTCAACAATATGCAAAAGGCGCTCAAACTGCCGGCTTCGCTTCTCGCTGCGAGCGCTAATGCAGCGGCCGGTCAGGAAAGCCGCAGCTTTGAACTCACCTTCCTGTTTGACAAGGATATACCCGAGCTGGAAGGCAATGTAACGGCCGAAAATCTGGCGTTGCACTGCACGCCGGTTGTCAATCTTTTTCCCAAAAAAGCGGACCGGATCACGGTTTCGCCCAATACCCACGAATATCATCTGGTAGTGGATCGTACCCGGCCGCTGGATTTTGAGGTGTTCAGCCCGACGCGCGTGGCAGGCTACTCGAATGTATCTGATCTGACAGAAAAGGAATTTCGACCCTTTTTCGGGTCGCTGGGCAGCGATTCAGACGACTATGGTGCCTACTACTCCATGCGGCGTGAGCCCCGTCTGCTGTCTGATACCGCCGCACGCAACGGTGCACGTACCGGTTATATCGGCAGTGAAGTCTTTATTTCACTTGTGGATAAAAATCAGGCGCCGTTTTCCGAGGATTTGCGGCATCTGAGCATGGATGTGCTGTGCACCAATCGCGATCTGCCCATGCTGATGCCTATCGGTCAGAAGAATGATCTGGCCTTGCGTGTGTCGGCTCCGATTGAGGGTATCAAGATCCTGCGTGGCCCGTCTCGGCCCCGGCCGGCGCTGGCCCAGGGCGCTTATGCCTGGCACCTGATCAGCCATTTGGGCCTCAATTACCTGAGTCTGATTGATTTGGATACAGAAAAAGGCGCACAAACCCTGCGTGAAATGTTAAAAATATATGCAAATATCGCCGATCCTGCCATTGCCAAGCAAATCAATGGCGTTCGGCATGTAAGGGTAGAGGCTGTGCACCATCGCCTGCCCGTGCCGGGCCCCATCGTATTCGGCAGGGGCGCGCGCATTCATCTGGAAGTGGATGAAGGGGCGTTTTCCGGTGTCAGCCCCTATTTGTTCGGTGCCGTGCTGGAGCAGTTTTTTGCCCGGCATGTGTCCATTAATATGATGTCCGAGCTTGTGCTGTCTACCATGCAGCACGGCGAACTGGCCCGCTGGAAGCCCCGTATGGGCGCCCGGCCGGCCGTATAAATTGCTGTACATTGACGATCAACCGCCAAAGGAATAAACATGTCTTCAGTTGCCCAGCCTAAAACCTACCCCGTCTACGATCCGGTCCACCTGATCGGTGTCGTGAAAAAGCAGGACGAGCAGACGTTTGTGGTTGAGTGCGATGGTCATGAATGGGTCTGCCGTCGCGCTGCCAGCTGCCTGCTGCAGCCTCAGGTGAACGATACGGTGCTGATCAGCGGCCCTGAGCGGGATCGCGTTTACCTGATCGCCGTCATCGAACAGGCACAGCAGAGTGAATCAGTGGTCAGTGTACCGGGCGCGCTGAATATTTCGGCCGATTCGGTCAATATCAGCAGTGCCGCTGCCATGCAATTGCACGGTGGTACTGCGCTGGATCTGAACACCGCACAATTGAAGCTGAGCGCCGGGAAAGGGCAGTGCGTGGTCGATGAAATGCAATATGTCGGTCGTGAAGTGAAAACCACAGTTGGCATGATGCGCGTTATCGGCAAGGTGTACGAATCCATCATGGATCGCCTGTCCTTCATGAGTCGCACCTCATTCAAAATCACCGAAGAGGTTGAACACATGCGGGCTGGCACCATCGATTATCAGGCCGAACAGTCTGCCCGCCTGCATTCTAAATACACCATGGTCACTGCCAAAGACCTGGTCAAGGTCGATGGCAAACAGATCCATATGGGGTGATCGCAAGGACCAGGAGAAGGCTGCGCCCGTGCCGCCAGCCTTCTATCTGCCTTAATGCCCGCCAGACGGCGGCGCGCCTGCCTTGGCCATAAATGGCGGTTTGGTCAGCCAGACCAGTCCTACCAGTAATACAAACAGCCAGCCCAGCCCCCAGAAAACCTCATTGAATGATATCTGCAATGCCTGCTGATTGATCAGGTTATTGATGTTGTAGGCAGCAATCTCTGTGGTATCACCATACTGCTTCAGCGCTTCTACGGCCGTCGGGTTATAGACGTTGATATTTTCGCTCAGCTGAGCATGATGGATAATCGTGCGATGGTCCCACAGGAAGGTGGTAATGGACGCTGAGAAACTGCCACCCAGTACCCGCAGGAAGGCGGCCAGACCCGAGCCGGCAGCGATCTCATCTGCGCGCAGATCGGACAGCAGAATAGTGAGCACCGGCATGAAGAAGAACGCGACGCCCAGGCCCAATACCAGCTGCGTCATGGCAATATGCATGTAGTCCAGGTCGGTGGTGAAGTCGGCACGCCAGAACGAGGTGATCGACATCACAATAAACGACAGGGCGGCCAATATGCGCAAATCTACACGATTGGCATATTTACCCACAATCGGCGCCAGAAAGATCGGCAGGATACCAATCGGCGCAGACACAATCCCCGACCACATTGAGTCATAGTTCAGGGTCCGCTGCAGCCATAAGGGAATCAGCAGGCCGATAGCAAAAAAGGCGGAGTAGCCGAAAATAAGCGCAAGCGTGCCGAAGGCGAAATTACGATGGCGAAACAGGGTCAGATTCACGATAGGATCGGGGTGCGTCAGCTCCCAGATCAGGAACGCAATCGTGCCAATCACCGCCACAATCGTCAGCACCACGATAAAGTCAGAACCAAACCAGTCTTTCTCATTACCCAGATCCAGCACCACCTGCAGTGAGCCCACCGCCACAATCAGCAGAATCAGACCCATATAATCCACGCCCGATTTAATAATCGTGACCGGACGCGCGCGCATCTGAATAAAGACAATAAAGCTGGCCAGCAGCCCTACCGGAATATTGATAAAGAAAATCCATTCCCACGAATAGCTGCTGGTAATCCAGCCGCCCAGGATCGGACCGGCCACCGGCGCCACCACCGTGACCATGGACAGGATGGCCAGCGCCATCCCGCGCCGCGCCGCGGGATAAATGGAAATCAGCAGGCTTTGCGTGATCGGATACATCGGGCCTGCCACCGCACCCTGCAGGGCACGAAAAACAATCAGCTCCATCATATTTGTGGAAATGCCGCAAAGAAACGACGTAATCACAAATAAAATTGTGCAGATGTTGAACAGGCGTACCTCACCGAAGCGCCGGCTCAGAAAGCCCGTCAGAGGCAGGGTGATGGCGTTGCTGACCGCAAAAGAGGTAATGATCCAGGTACTCTGGGATGAACTCACGCCCAGATTACCGGCAATGGTCGGCAACGATACATTGGCAATCGTGGTGTCCAGCACCTGCATGAAGGTGGCCAGACACAGGCCCAGCGTCGTCAGCCACAGGCTGGCGGGAGCAAACGGCTGCGCAGGCGCACCTGGCGGCGTCTTGGCTTTCTGGTTACTCATCGGCTTTTTTGGTATCCGCGTCGCTGGTCGCCAGATTCTGCTGCACAATGTCGGCAATCAGGCGGTCTGCTGCTGCGACCTGCTGATCATAAATCGTCGTTTGCAGCTTGCTGTTCGGGTTCACGCCGGTGGCAAGCACAGCGCCATCGGTATTGTGCAGATCGGCTTCAACAAACATGGACATGCCAATGCGCAGCGGATGTTTTTCCAGTTGCTCGGGCTTGGCAAACTCCACCCGTACCGGAATACGCTGCACGATTTTGATCCAGTTGCCGGTCGCATTCTGCGCGGGCAGCAGGGCGAAGGCACTACCTGTACCAATACCCAGGCTGCTGATCACGCCGTCATAAACCACGTCATCGCCATACAGGTCTGAAGTAATGCTCACGGGCTGGCCGATGCGCATATCTTTCATTTGTGTTTCTTTGAAGTTGGCGTAAATCCAGGCGTTTTTCAGCGGCACTACGGCCATCATGGCGCTGCCGGCTGCAACACGCTGACCAACCTGTGCGGCACGCTTGGCCACATAGCCATCGGCGGGGGCGGTGATGGTGCTGCGTACAAAGGTCAGATAGGCGGCTTTCAGTTTGGCTTCGGCTACCAGAATATCGGGATGCTGGTTAATCAACGTGCCGGCCACCAGTGCATTGCTCACCTCAGCGGTCTGCTCGGAAGCCGTCAACTGGCTGCGAGTGGCTTCAAGCTGGCTGAGTGCAGACTGATACTGGCTTTGAGCCTGCAGAAATACGTCTCTGGCGTGGGCGCTTTCCTCTGCGGAGATAGCGCCGGATTTAACCAGTTTCTGTCTGCGGCCGTAATCGGCCTGCGCTTTGTCCAGCGCTGTTTTGGCGCCCTTGACCGCGGATTCCTGAGCCTGCACCATGGCCAGCTGGGCGCCCGATGTGGCCTTGGCACCGCTGGCCTGACTGTACAGGCTGCGCACTTCTCTTACGGTTTTGGCTAATGCAGCCTTGGCTTCGTTCAGCGCCACTTCTGCCTCGGTCTGGTCCAGGCGGATCAGCGTATCGCCGGCATGCACAAAGTCGCCATCATCGGCGAAAATGCCCACCACGGTGCCACCAACCTGCGGTGTGATCTGAATAATATTGCCCTGCACATAGGCATCGTCGGTGCTTTCATACCAGCGGCCATTCAGGTAATACATGACACCTGCAATAACGGCGATAACCACAACTACCAGAAATAGCAGTTTGAACAGAAAGCTGCGTTTATTGCCGGCGGGCTTTTTCTTTTGCTTAGCTTTTGCTCCTGCATCGGCAGAAGCGGGAACGGCGGACGGTGCGTCGGGAGTGGCCGTCGTGGGATTTGAATTGGAACTCATGGAAAATGATAACCGTAATGATCAGCCGTTAATGCGGATCCAGGCGATGCCGGTGGCATAACCTGCTTTTCCCGTTGGGCTGGAATAATGTAGGTTCAATGATTGGGTAAGCAATAATTGCTTGGTCAAATAATGATAATCACAGAAAATATCACGGTCAAATACTTTCTTAAAACGGATGCGTAAAAACCCCTATTTTGTTGTGCAAGTTCGGGAAATTCAGTGTGGCGTAAGGCTTGGCGCCGTACATGTGCAAGTGCCGAGCCAACCGCGCCTCCCCGTTTCTGTCGAGCCAGATGCGTACACAGAGGCCGGCGGGCCGGGAACGTCGTGAGTGATCACAAGAAGCGCAGTCAGGCCGGAATCACTCGCGTCAAAACGATGAACCAGGTTCTTGCAGAAAGGCGATTTCTTCTGGCGTAGACGGGCGTGCCAGAATCTCGTTGCGATGCGGATACCGACCGAAAGCGTCAATAATGGCTTTATGTTTCAGTTCAAATTGATAGGACTCCTCTGAGCCATACTTGCGAAAAAGACATTCGGCCGCCTGGTGAATGACAGTGGATTCAGAGTGCATCATGGGCATCAGCAGGAAATTGTTCTCCTGCTGGGTCAGCTCGGTAAATTCAGTCGTGCGCGTCGCCTCCTGCGACAGCACCAACGCCATGGCATCCTGAGCAAAGGCCGCAGGTGTGCCACGACCAATGTTGCGCGAGAATTGATCCAATACAATGATTTCAGCAAGGCGCCCACGAATGGTGCTGCGCCAGCCACTGAGTTCGGCGCGTGTGGCTTGCTGCCATACGTCGGTAAAGCGCTCACGAATCGTTGCGTCAAATTGTGGATCGCTGGTGAACCATTGTTCAGAAGGGGTTTCTTGAAACCAGAAGTCCAGAATATCCTGTGGAGACATACGCGATCCTTTTATAAAAATAAAGCTCAAAAACAAAACTAAAGGTGAAGAACCTGAAAGGGCAGGCGACAGGGGTCGGTAAACGGCGGGTGCTGAGTCAGCCCCATCCTCCCCCGCAACCGCGTCCGGCATACCCGGGAACGACCTGTACTGTAGCCAGCCGTTATAATACAGCCTTGATATTACGGGATTCGTCGCCATGTGCGATGTTATATCGCCCATAATAAACTGCATCGTATTACGGAATTTTTCATGAGATTACTGCTCGCCATTTTTCTGCCTTTCGTCGTGTTTTTCACGATCGGACGTCCCATTGCAGGGATCGTTTGCCTTATTCTGCAAATCACGCTGATTGGCTGGCTACCCGCCGCATTGTGGGCCGTCTATGCCCTGAGCCAATACAACACCGACAAAAAAATTGCCGCATCGCGCCAGCTTTAAACCGGATCACATTGTGTTACGCCATCTTTGCATGGCACTAAAAGGGATAGGCCATGAGCATCGTTAACCTGCCTTCATTCCGCGTCCTGGGCGTGCAGACCCGCACCTGTAACGCCGACGAAGAAACCTTGAAGACGGCACGCTTGCCCTTGCTCTGGCATGACGTGTACACGGAGCTGGTGCCCGAGCTGCCCGCAGATGCCCCGGTCTATGGGGTCTATGGGGGCTACGAGTCCGGTCAGGACGGCCGTTATACCGTGACGGCAGGTGCTGTTCACAAGCCCGAAAAATGCAACCTGGACCTGGTTGAAGTAACGGTGCCGTCGGGGCAGTATCTGGTTTTTACCGGCAAGGGGAAAATGCCCGAAACGGTTATCCGGGTATGGCTGGATATCTGGGATTATTTCAAACGTGAAGATGCCCCCCACCAGCGAGCCTTCACTACCGATTTTGAAGTCTATCGGGGGCGCGAGGAAACAGCGATTGAAGTGAGCGTGCATATTGCCATCAGGTAAATCGTGGCGGCTCCTGGCAAGCCAGGCCGCAGGCTGGCGTGGCAATCGCGAGCATAGGCGGGAATGACTCTTGTCATCCGATACAGCCTGCATGTGCTTCACTGTTCTCAAAAAGACGTCCCCGCTGCCTCATGTTGCAGATAGATTACACATTTGCCGCGGTTTTCATGCAGATGTGACAAAACGATTGAAAATTACTGCCGGCCACTTATGATGGAAAACTCTTCCGTTCTTTCTGTCCCAAGTCAATAAGCGTGAAAAATCCCTATTTGCCCCACTATAACAACCGTTCCGGCTGGAATGCGCTGCTGCCTGCGCGCACGGCCAACACGGAACCACAAGGCCCTCGTGCCTTTGATTTCATTGTCATCGGGGCGGGCTTTACCGGCTTGTCTGCGGCCCGCCGTCTGGCGGAACTGGCACCGGACAAATCAGTGCTCGTGCTGGAAGGCAGTGTAATTGGTGAGGGTTCATCAAGTCGCAATTCCGGGTTCATGTCCACGTTCCCCCGTTCGGGGATTGTGAAGGATCCTGCACAGGACGATCTTCTGGGACGCATGCAGATTCGTGTTTACGAACATGGTTTGCAATGGCTCAAGCGTACCTTGCAGGCGCATCGTATCGATTGCGACTGGGATGAAGATAGCGGTAAATACAATGCGTCGGCCACGCCGGCCGGCAAAGCTTCGCTCCTGTCGGGCATCGATAAAAACAAGCGGCTGGGTATTGACACCGAAGTGCTGAGCCAGGATCAGCTGGCACAGCGACTGGGGACGCGTTATTACGATTTTGGTTATTACACGCGCAATAACGTATTTGTGCAGCCTGCTGCCATGCATCGGGGTCTGGCCGACACGCTCCCGGCAAATGTCACTTTACTGGAAGAGACTTTTGCCAATCGGATTACCGGTGGTGCGGGCCGCTATACCGTATCGACCAGCAAGGGTGATTTTTCTGCAGGTCAACTGGTCATTGCCAATAATGCCTTTGCCCGCAGGCTGGGTTTTCTGAAAGACCGCCTGATTGCCATTTACACATATGCGGGGCTGACACCCGCACTTTCTGACGAACAGGCTGCTGCTCTTGGGCCCGCCAGACAATGGGGCCTGCTGCCGGCGCATCGCCTTGGTACGACATTGCGCAAAGTGTCGGGTAATCGCTTCATGGTGCGTAGCGCCTATTCATATGAATCAGAGCGCAGTGCCACGGCCTACACCACCATGCTGAAGAGCTACTACAAACGCCGCTTTCCACAAATGGCATCGCACGACTTTGAATTTGTCTGGGGCGGAACCACCGCGCTCACGCGTAACGGTGGCATCTTTTTCGGCAAGCTGGCTGAGGGCATCTATGGTTCGCTGGGTTGTAATGGCTCGGGCGTGCTGCGCGGCACCGTAAATGGGCGTCTGTTGGCCGAGCTGATGCTGAACCATCCCTCAGAAGAACTGGATGCGGTATTGGGGCTGGGCGGCCCAGCCTGGTTGCCGCCAGAGCCGTTACGGGCACTGGGTGTCAAAAGCGCTATTTTCTATCAGGGCATCAGGGCCAGCGCCGAGCGCTGATTATGCCTGCGTATGCCGTGTTCCGGATGACGCGGCATATTGCGCTTGCAATTTGCGCTTGCAATTGGAGCAAGTGAACGTCTTGCAGATCAGCGAACATGCTGATCAGTTGGACAGTGCCATATGCGGGCTGCCCAGGGCCGGATCAAAGGGATTCAAATTGCTGCTGATCGCTGCCGCTTCACGTTTCAGAATATCCACAATAAAGGGCAGACGCTCCTGCGTCAGCCTTTCGGTAAGGACGCTCAGACCTATGGCTCCTGCCGGATAGCCCGTGCTATCGGTAAACGCCACGGCAATACCGCCTATGCCCGTGAGTTTGCCTGGGCCCGTGTTCAGCACAAAACCGTTTTGCTGCGCCTGTTTGATTCGCGCGCGCAACTGTGGCTCATCAATGCCATCTTCCTGGTAGAAGCGCGGGATGTTGAATGACAGGATGGCGTTCTGTTCACTTTCCGGCAAGGCCGCAAGAATGGCAATGCTTCCCTGGCCCAGGCCAATGGGAATGCGTCCGCCGATGCCGCCGGTGAGTGATTGCGTGATATAGCTGCCTTCCATTTTATCGATACACACCACGTCATAGCGGTCTCGCAATAGCACAAAGGCAGAATCCTGCAGTGTTCCCACAATTCTGAGAATGGAACTGCGGCAGATGGCGCGTAGCGATGATTCCTTGTGATGCGCACGCGCCACCAGGGAGAACAGTTCCAGAGTCAGCGTATAGGATTTGCTTCCCTGCCGCTGCACAACAAAGCCTTCAGCAATCAGTGTTTGCAACAGCCGGTGCACCGTGGCCTGGGAAAGTTCAAGCTGGCGGGCAATATCCGTCACGCGTAGCCCTTGCTGTCCGGCATCACTGAGCAAGCGCAAAATACCCAAGCCTTTGGTAAGAACACCCTGTGCACTGTTTGATTTCTGGTCCATTGTTGTATTCTGATTAATGAAATTAATTATTAATTATTATATATATTTTTCCAATAAATGAAATATAAATAAAAATAATTTTATTAGTAGAAATACCAATATATAAATCAGGCCATGCAAGGGACAATTATCGGGTTAATACAACTGTCATATACAGCATGACTGTTGTGCGTTCCCCCTGCTGCATGCCAGGTTGTTTACCGCCGTATCACCTCACATGCTGCTGCGTACGACATAACAGCGCAGCCCGCGGAACAAGATCAAATTGAACGAAGTGAGGACGTATGCTTTTTTGCAGTTGCACGGCCTGACCAAAAAATTTGCGGACACCACCGCTGTCGACAATCTCTCCCTTGACGTTGCCAAAGGCGAGTTCGTTTCGCTGCTGGGTCCTTCGGGCTGTGGCAAGACCACCACTTTGCAGATGATTGCGGGGTTCGTAGACGTTACCGCCGGCAGTATCATTCTGGACGGCACAGACATCACGTTTGCCAAACCCAATGAAAGGGGGCTGGGCATTGTTTTCCAGACGTATGCACTTTTCCCGCATATGACAGTTGAAAAGAATGTGGCCTTTGGTCTGGAAATGCGCAAGGTATCGGGTAGCGACATTGCGCGGCGCGTCAGGGACGCACTGGCCGTAGCGCAACTGGAGAAATTCGCACAGCGATACCCGCGTGAGCTGTCGGGTGGTCAGCGTCAGCGTGTGGCTCTGGCACGTGCGCTGGTGATTCAGCCGCCGGTATTGTTGCTGGACGAACCCTTGTCGAATCTGGATGCCAATTTGCGTGAAGAGATGCAATTTGAGTTACGCCGGATTCAGCAACAGGCAGGTACGACCACCATCATGGTGACGCACGACCAGGCCGAAGCGCTGTCAGTCAGCGACCGTGTGGTCGTCATGCGCGAAGGCAAAGTTATACAAATTGATGAGCCTTACGTGATGTATGAAAATCCGGCCACCCCCTTTATTTCCCGTTTTGTCGGCAAGACCAATACCTTTGCTGTCACGGTTACGGCCACAGAGCAGGGTACTCACTTCGATCTGGACGGCCAACGCATCACATTGAAAGACAATGCTAATCGTACGTCACATGCAGAAACCTCAAGTGCGGGTACATCCGAGGCACTGGTGTCGGTGCGTCCCGAAAAAATCGTCATTGACCGGCACGGCCAGGGGCGTTTTGCCGGTACGGTCAAAAACAGTTTTTTCCTTGGCAATTTGTGGATGTACGAGGTGCAAACCGCCTTCGGACTGGTCGTTGTCTCGGTGATCAATAACCACCAACAGGTTTATAAAATTGGTGAAGATGTGAGCCTGGACTGGCACGAAGATGCGCTCAGGGTGCTCACTGCCGAGCCTGCCGGGAATGTTTGACCATGACGCATCCTGATCCTGGCGCCACGCCGGCGCGCAAGCGGCGCCTGAGCTTTCTGGGCGCCATGCCGTTAACCCTGCTTTTCATTGGTTTGCTGATTGTGCCGCTGGTGCTCACCATCGTGCTGTCATTCCGGCCTTACGATTACGACCTGGGTGTGCAAGCGGGCTGGACGCTTGAACAATACATAGAAATTTTTACCAGCAACTACACGCTCACGGTATTCTGGCGCACCTTGTGGATATCGGGTCTGGTCACGCTCATTTGCGTGCTGATCGGCGTGCCGGAGTCGTACATTCTGAGTCGCATGAAGGCACCGTGGAACTCGGTATTTCTGCTGGTCATTCTGTCGCCTCTGCTTATTTCACTTGTGGTGCGCGCCTTCGGCTGGAGCATGCTGCTTAACCCCATGTCGCCTATCGGCAAACTCACCGAGATGATGGGCCTGGGGTCGCTGCTATACACCTCTGCTGCCGTGGTGATCGGCCTGGTGCATGTCATGTTGCCGTTTATGATTATTCCGGTGTGGACATCGCTTAACAAGATTGATCCGCAAACCATCAAGGCGGCCTATTCACTCAATGCCTCCAAATGGCAGACCATCAAGCGGGTCATTCTGCCGCAGGCCACGCCGGGCATACTGTCGGGCAGCCTGATTGTCTTTGGTCTTTCCACCAGTGCGTTTGCGATACCTGTGCTGCTGGGCGGCGGTCGATCCCGCATGGTATCCAACAGCATTTATGAGCAGTTCATGGTTGATCTGAACTGGCCCATGGGGGCGGCCCTGGCCATTCTACTGCTGATCATGAATCTGATCATTATGATGTCCTACAATCAAATTCTTGAGCGCTCGTATAAGCGCAGTTTGGGGTAAGCAATGAAAAACGGACCCCTCTCGCTGTTGTTCAACACGCTGGTCACGATCTTTATTCTTGCGCCGCTGGTCATTGTGTGCCTGGTGGCCTTCACACCGCAAGACGTGCTATCTATTCCAACCACCAGTTTTTCATTGCGCTGGTTTAAGGCCGTCTTTAACGAGTCGGGCTTTATTGCGGCATTTCAGACCAGTTTGTGGGTGGCCTTTGCCAGCGCCTCCATTAGCGCCGCACTGGCGTTGCCGGCTGCGTTTGCCATTGCCCGCGGACAGTTTCGCTTCCGGCATGTGGTCAATGGCCTGTTCCTGTCGCCTTTGATGATTCCCAGTCTGGTCATGGGCGTCGCCCTGCTGCGCCTGTTTGCCATGCTGGGCGTGCGCGGCAGCCTGTTATGGCTCATCCTGGGGCATGTCATCATCGTTACGCCATATGTGATACGGCTGGTGTTGGGTTCGCTGGTGGGCTTTGACAAGAGTATCGAACATGCCGCCGAGTCGCTGGGTGCGGGCAAGTGGACGGTGTTTCGGCGCATTACCTTTCCGTTGATCATGCCTGGCATTTTCGGTGGATGGATCCTGGCATTCATCAACAGCTTTGATGAACTGACCATGTCTGTTTTCCTGACCTCGCCCACCACCATTACACTGCCCGTCAAAATGTACATGTATGCGACCGAATCAATCAACCCGATGCTGTCAGCTGTCTCGGCGCTCATTATCGTGCTGACTGCCGTTACCATGTTCGTGCTCGATCGCGTGTATGGGCTGGATAAAATTTTGATCGGAAAGCAGTAGTCATGGCCGCGGCAATGGCGAATGCAATTATGTGGCGAAGGGTAGACTGATGGCCGGACTCTTTATGCGACTGGTAGACCAGGAACGCAAGCCATGCCGTTTTTTTGTGAACGGTACCGTATGTTCGGCGCGCATGGGTGATACGGTCATGACTGCGCTGCTTACCCTCAATGAACATCTGCGCCTGACCGAGTTCACCGGCTCGCCGCGCGCCGGTTTCTGCCTGATGGGTGCATGCCAGGATTGCCTGGTATTGCAGGAAAATGGGCAGCGCGTGCGCGCCTGCTCCACGTTGCTGCAGGAAAATATGCGGTTTGTAATACCGGAGCAAAACAGGTGAACGCGCCGCAGCCGCTTATCGTGGGAGCAGGCCCTGCAGGCATACGTGCCGCCCAGGTGCTGGTGCAGGCCGGGCTGCGGCCTATCGTTATCGACGAAGCCCCCAAACCGGGCGGGCAAATCTATCGCCAGCAGCCCGACGGCTTCGCCAGAACCGCCCGCCAGCTTTACGGATTCGAACACGGCAAAGCCAGCGCACTGCATGAGACGGCCAGGCAAATGATCGCATCGGATCAGATTGATTATCGGCCTGACTCGCTGGTGTGGGACGCGGACCCCCGGCAGTTATATGTCACCCGTGATGGCAAGCATGATGCGATCCCGTATGAAAAAGTCATCCTCGCGACCGGGGCGACAGACCGGGTATTGCCTTTTGCGGGCTGGGCCTTGCCGGGCGTTTACACGCTGGGCGGTGCACAAATCGCACTTAAATATCAGGGCTGCGCGATTGGTTCGCGCGTTGTGCTTGCCGGCACCGGACCGCTGTTGTACCTGGTTGCCTATCAGTATTGCAAGGCCGGCGCGCAGGTGGCGGCCGTGCTCGATACCAGTCCATTTCCCACGCCAGGGCAGGGGCTGCGGGCATTTGCCGCAGACGCGACGTTGATGGCAAAGGGTGTTTATTACATGGGTTGGCTGCGGGCTCACGGTGTGCCGTTGATGCATGGAGTCGCAGCCTTTGCAGCAGATGGTGAGAAAAAGGTCGAATCAGTTCGCTGGCAAAAAAAAGGCGATGCGGCAATGCAAACCCTGGCCTGCGACGCCCTGGCTTGTGGCTTCGGCCTGCGCTCTGAAAATCAGTTGGCCAGTCTGCTGGGCTGCGAATTTGCGTTTGATGAGCAGGATGGCAGTTGGCAACCTATCGTGCAGCCTGGTGGCCAAAGCAGCCGCGCCAATGTGTATCTGGCCGGTGACGGCATGCGCATTGGCGGAGCAGACATGGCCGAACTGACCGGCAGGCAGTGTGCCTACAGTGTGTTGCAGGACCTGGGTATCCCTCGTGATAAAAAGCAGGTGACAAAGCTGACGCGGCAAATTGCCCGTGGCCGCAAAACGCGTCAGTGTATTGACAGTATGTTTGCGCCGCCTGCTCATTGGCTGGATAAGGCCGACGATGCCCTGATGATTTGTCGCTGCGAAGAAATCCTTGTGGGTGATGTTCGCCAGATGCTGCGCGACGATCCACATTCCGGTCTGAACAGAATGAAAGCCCTGTCGCGCGTAGGCATGGGTCGCTGCCAGGGCAGAATGTGTGTGGCGGGGGCCTCCATGCTGTTGGCACATGAACAAGGCATTGCCCTTGCCTGCGTGGAGCGATTGCGCAATCAACCGCCCGTCAAGCCTATCCCGATAGGAGGGGCGGCATGCAAACCCTGAATGCTGACGTACTGATTATCGGTGCAGGCATCATTGGCGCCAGCACGGCCTACTTTTTGTCAAAACAGGGCCTGCGGGTGGTGCTGTGCGATGCCGGACAAAGCGGCACCAAGGCCAGTGGCGTGAACTTTGGCGGTGTCAGGCGTCAGGGGCGGCCGATCTCGCAAATGCCGCTGGCAGCACGATCGCATGAACTGTGGGGACAGCTGCGCGAACTGATTGGCATAGACGGTGAATATATTCGTTGCGGCCATCTGAAAATCGCGTTCACCGAGCAAGACATGGAACGCCTGCAGGCATACAACCGCAGCGTCGCGTCTTGTGGCCTGGATCTGCAATGGCTGGACCCGGATCAGGTGCGTAGCCGCTACCCGTGGTTAGGGGCGAACATAGCCGGCGCATCGTTATGCCCGGCAGACGGCCATGCCAATCCGCGTCTGGTATCGCCCGCGCTTTCCTGGGCGGCACAGCAGGCCGGAACTAGGTTGATGGAACATTGTCGCATCACCGACAGCCACTATGACGGTCGTCATTTTCAGTCGGAAACGGCAGATCACCAGCGGATTCAGTCGCGCTTTCTGGTGAATGCAGCAGGCGCCTGGGCAGCTAATATCGCAGCGATGTTCGGCGAGCCGGTGCCGCTCACAGAAATCTATCCGCAGATGGGCGTGACAGAACCGCTGCCGCCCATCATGAACGTGGTGTTGGGCGTACAGGGCGGCGGCATTTATGCCCGGCAGGTCGCGCGCGGCAATATTATTTTCGGCGGCAGCCGGGCGCTATCGCTCACTGCCGGTTATGCCCGTCCGTCGCACGAAAGTGTAAGCCTGTTGCTAACGAGATTGGCGGGGCTTATTCCAGGAATCGCACATGCAAATGTGATCAGATTCTGGAGCGGCGTCGAAGGCGCAACGCCCGATCTGAACCCATTTCTCGGCCCCAGCCGCCAGACGCCAGGTCTTTTTCATGGTTTTGGCTATAGCGGTGCGGGATTTCAGATAGGCCTTGCTTCGGGGGAAGTGCTGGCGCAACTGATCGCGACCGGCAACACCCGTATCCCGATAGCGGATTTTCGAATAGACAGATTTACAGCTGATTCCGGCAAGCTGTAGATCTCTTCATGGAATGCCGGCAAAAGGAACACAGATGAAATCAGTATCAGTAAAAAAACGTCCAGCCGTTATGGCTTGCATGCTGGCTGTGGCCGGAATGCTGGCAGGCGCAAACGCGAGCGCGGAACAGAAAACGCTTTATCTTGGCATGAACGGCGGCGATATGCAGCGCGGGTTCGAAGAGCATGTCTTTCCCGCTTTTGAAAAAGCCAATAATGTGAAAATTGTGGTGGTGCCGGGTACCTCAACCGACGTGCTGGCAAAGGCGCAGGCGTTCAAGGACAAACCACAAATGCACATCATGTTTCTGGATGATGGCATCATGAACCGCGCCACCAAAATGGGGCTGTGCGAACCTATCAAGGACGACAAGGCGCTGTCCGAGTTGTATCCTGAAACGCTGATTGGCAAAAACATGGCTGCGGGCGTGGTCACGACCATGACCGGCCTGGCATACAACACCAAACTGTTCAAGGAAAACAACTGGGCGCCGCCCACCTCGTGGAAAGACCTGGCCGATCCCAAGTACAAGGGCAAAGTGGTCTTTCAGTCTGTCGCCAGCAGCACCTACGGCCTGCACGCCTTCATGATGCTGAATCGGATCGATGGCGGCGACGACAGCAACTATCAGGATGCGCTGACCAAGTTCAAAGACACGGTCGCCAAAAACGTGGTTGCCTATGTGCCGAGTTCAGCAAAAATTTCGGAGATGACGCAAACCGGGGAAGCCGCGCTGTTCCCGCTTACGCCTACTGCCATCTATTCGCTGAAAGAAAAGAAATTACCGGTGGAATATGTGGATCCGAAAGAAGGTTCCGTGTTGCTGGCGGTCGCCCAGTGCGTCATCGCCAACAACAGCGAACCGGAACTGGCGCAAAAACTGGCCTCGTACCTGCTGTCGGTATCCGCTCAGGAAGGCGCACTTAAATTCGGGCAGTATCCGTCCAACAAAAATGTGGCGGCCAAAACCGAGCACAAGGAACTGCTGGGCGACTTTGAGAAATATATGAAGCACGTGGTTGTGATGGACTGGGATGCCATCAACAAAGTTCGCCCGAAACTGAATCGCGACTGGAAAGAGCAGATCGAACGATAAAGACAGGCAGTACAAAGCAGACAGAGCAGGGGCGCACAGGGTTGCGCCCCTGCGGTATTGAACAGAGTTTCCCCCGCAGACCGCAGTTTATCGGCCTGCTCGGGGCGAACGCTACGCCTTGCGGACGCAACACGTGAGAGGAAACACGACGTACCGCGCTCTCGGGTCTGACCACGTCGACGCAACCCTTCCCCTTTTCTTTAAAAGCATTTAGTATCTGATAAAAAATAATCCAAATGCAATACAAGAAAGAGGAGAGATCATGCTGGCTGTGTCTTCACGTTTTGTCACCATACTGGGTGCCGCTTGCAGTTTGGCGATTGTCGCAGGTTGCGCAGCAACCGGGCAGAGCAATCAGGCAGCCCGTTCCTGTAGCGAGCTCAACGGCGCCACCGTCCCGGCTGCCTCCATCGGCCTGGCCACGCGCGGTGCAACGGTCACGGCAACGCAATACCAGCCGCCGGTCGCTACCGCCCCCAAAACCCACGAGGGCTATTGCAAGGTGCTGGGCGACATTGCGCCGGTAGATCCTCAGGCACCGGCCATCAAGTTTCAGCTGAATCTGCCCGCACACTGGAATGGCAAGTCGTTGATGATTGGCGGCGGTGGCTATAACGGTGTGCCCGCCAAAACCACCGATCTTTTGCCGGCCGGGCCAGTGGACAAACCCGATCCCATCGGACTTGGTTATGCCACCTACGGCAGTGACTCCGGCCATCAGCTGGCCGACGACCCGGCCAATCCCGGCAAGTTTGCCCTCAACCAGGAGGCGCTGAAAAACTTTGCCTACGAAGCACTCAAGAAAACCCACGATACGGCTCAGTACCTGATTACCGGCCATTATGGCAAGCGCTCACAAGTGAAATATTTCGCCGGTGGGTCCACCGGTGGTCGTGAAGCGCTCGCTGTAATCCAGAAGTGGCCAGATGATTTCAATGGCGTCATTGCGCTTTATCCTGCTTTTGCCGCCGCCTCGCTGGATCTGCAATTTGGCCGCATCACCCGTGCACTGGCCCAGCCCGGCGCCTATCCCAATCTGCAAAAGCGAGACGCTCTGTATAAGGCCGGTATGCAGGCATGCGACGAGCTCGATGGCGTGAAGGACGGATTAATCAGCAACCAGCGCCAATGTAACCGGATTTTTGATCCTGCGACGGCCACGGTGGACGGACGCCCCTTGCGCTGCGAAAACGGCCAGGACACGGGTAACCAATGCCTGTCGGACGCACAGATCGGGGCAATGAAAGTATTTGCATCGGATATCGTATTCAAACCGCCGGTCGGCAGCGGTGAAGTGCGTCATGCCGGTTTCAACACCTGGGGTGTCGACCTGGGGCGTCCGGCCGGCGACAGCAAGCTACAGGCCACCGTCAATTACCTGAATCTGGGTTCGATTGCGCCGGCCTATCCCATGCCGCCCAATCCGGCAGGCAGCCAGAGCGTGCCTTACCATGCCGGCTTCTGGGACCAATGGGTGAAGTACTTCATCACGCAGGACCCTGCCTACAACAGCTTGTCGCTGGATCCGACCCAGCCGGGCACATGGCGCAAGCGCATCAATGAACTCACGCGACTGCAGGACATCAATAAGACGAACCTGTCTGCCTTTGCCGATCATGGCGGCAAACTGCTCATTGCCCATGGCATTGCCGATGGTCTGGTGCCTACGCGGGCCACCGAAGACTATGTCAGACGAGTGCGTGCCACCATGGGTAAACAGAATGCCGACCAATTCCTGCGGTACTACGAAATTCCCGGGTATGGTCATGCTGTAAGCACGGTATTCAATGCCAGCTGGGATTCCCTGGGTGCGCTGGAGAACTGGGTAGAGAAGGGCGTTGAACCCGGGCCCCAAGTGGTGGCAGACACCGCGGGCGTGCCCGGCAGGACCCGTCCGCTGTGTGAATATCCGGCCTGGCCCAGATATGCGGGCAGTGGCGACGTGAATCTCGCTGCGTCGTTTGAGTGTGTCCGTCAATAAACCGGGCTCTGGCATCGTAAACACCAGATATAGTATTTTTGTTCTATTAATGATGCATATTGCTGCTTTATGCGTCATTAATGGAACTTTTCCTTGCGCTGGAGCTGTTGCAAGTTTATTATGTTCTATAAATAGGTCGTTAAGGCTCTATCCGCCCTATTAATGGAATAAAGAAAGATCATCATGGCCAAACCACCTACCCGTTCATATTCCCGTTATAGTCGCGACGCCGCTCAACTATTCGGTCTGCTCATTCGCAATGCACGGATTGAGCGTCAGCTCACCGTAGAGCAACTGGCAGAACGTGCTGGTGTATCTCGTGGGCTGGTCTATCGGGCCGAAGAGGGGGATATGGGCTGCGCGATCGGGGCAGTGTTTGAACTGGCCACGATTGTCGGTGTGCCTCTGTTTTCAGCAGACCAACCCGCGCTGGCACTGCACCTGGCAAATGCGCACAAAATTCTTTCCCTCCTGCCGCGCGCCGTTCGCTCCTCGAGAACGGCACTAAAGGATGACTTCTAGGCAAGCTGTTTTGCGGGTTTTCTGAATGCAGTCGGAAATTTCAATTGAATTCGACTAAAACCTAGGGATAACGCTAATCTGGTTAACCCTTGCCCACGCCTGCAACATTCAATCCCTATAATGACAGCCACTCTTCCAATGTACTGGAAAAATCAACTAATTCATGGCTGATTGGGTACCGGCAAAACCGCAGCTGCGGGTGTTGTTCCCGTTCCCCAAAAACGGCCATCGTTTGCTGTTCTCTAAGGGGATTATTTTGTTAAGCATGATGTCAATTGTGATATCTCTGGTTCTGCTGATGTATCTGGCGTACCGGGGTTATTCTGTTCTGATCCTGGCGCCACTGCTGGCTGCGCTGGCTGTTCTGCTCTCTGGTGATGTTGCCCAGTTGCTGCCCATTTACACCGAAACGTTCATGCCGGCGCTGGGTAAATACCTGCTGCAGTTCTTCCCGGTCTTCCTGCTGGGCGCGCTGTTTGGCCAGCTTATGGCTGATTCTGGCGCAGCGGCGTCCATCGCCAACTGGATCATGCGGGTACTTGGCCCCCGCCACGCCATTCTGACCGTGGTGCTGGCCTGCGGCATTCTTACTTACGGCGGTGTCTCGCTGTTCGTCGTCGCTTTTGCCATTTATCCTATTTCAAAAGTCATGTTCTACATGGCCGATATCCCTAAACGCCTGGTGCCGGCCGCCATCGCCCTGGGTGCCTTTACCTTCACCATGACAGCGCTGCCGGGTACGCCGGCCATCCAGAACACCATTCCAATCCCTTATTACGGCACCAACGCATTTGCCGCGCCTGGCCTGGGTATCATTGGTGGTGTGATTATGTTCGGGCTGGGTATGCTGTGGCTTTTGAGTCGCGCCCGCAAGGCCAAGGCTGCCGGTGAAGGCTACGGCGATCATAACGATGGCGTCGCTACCGAGGTAATCAGTACAGACCACAATATTTCATTTGTCGCCAGCATTATTCCGCTGATCCTGGTGATTGGCATCAATGCCCTGTTTACCTACGGGATTTTCGAGGGCATGGACGTAACTTACCTTAAGGATAACTTCCCGTCGCTGAATGTGAAAGGCGCGCTCGGGCTGTGGGCCATTATTATTTCACTTGTTGTGTCGTGCCTGTGGCTTATTATTGCCCGCTTGCGTCACTGGACCAACCTGAAAGAGACCATCAACAAGGGCGCCTATGGCTCCATGTTGCCTATCTTCAATACCGCATCGGAAGTGGGTTATGGTGCCGTGATCGCCAGTCTGGCCGGTTTTGCGATTATCAAGGAGTTTGTACTGGGCGTCGCGCCTGGCAATCCGCTGATTTCCGAGAGTATTGCCATGACCTCGCTGGCGGGTATCACCGGCTCCTCATCGGGCGGTCTGAGTATTGCTCTGCAAACACTGGGGGCAGACTACCTGCGCCTGGCTCAGGAAAGTGGCATCAGCCCGGAACTGCTGCACCGCGTCGCGGTCATGTCGGCCGGCGGGTTTGATACACTGCCACACTGCGGCGCGATTATCACGCTGCTGGCTATTTGCGGCCTGACTCATCGCCAGTCCTATCTGAACATTGCCGCCGTGACGATCGTGGCGCCGCTTATCTCTGTGGCCGTGGTGATCACGCTGGGTACTGTGTTCGGATCGTTCTGATTAGTTAGCTTTGGTTGGGGCTGATACCCGGGCGGTACGCGAAAAAGTCCCGTCCGGCCACCAGCGCCTCGGATGCCGACCAAAGCGCGGCCGCAACCTCAGATTGCTGCACGTCCCTGCCGTATTGCATAAGCGTGGCGGCCAGCGTGTTAGGTTCGTCTGTAAACGTATTGAGCTGCGCGTTCAGATCCTGCAGAATGGCATGGGTTTGCGGCGTCCAGCCTTCTTGCAAGCTATGCAACTGCGCAATACTGTATCCAAAATTGAGTGCCGAAATAAGATGCGCCGGTGCCAGGCTATTGCGCTGGCTCGATTGCGCCAGATGCGAAGTCAGGCGCAGCGTCTGGCGAACCGAACGCGCCATCCATTGTTCGGTGCCGAGCCTATCGCTATTGTTGATCAGTCTGAACAGATCGCGGTTGATGGTTTGGGTGGCTTCATGCACGTGCCGGTCACTGCGCCGGGGCAGCAGAATAAAACCACCGGCCACAATACATGCCGCCACAATCATGGAGCCAGATTCGGCCACCACATCCATTGCGGTCACAACCCGGGCCGGCAACATCGCCTGGCTGCCCAGTAAAAATGCCATACAGGCGTCCAGTGCCGGAAATGCGAACATCGTGCTGGCTCGCGCCATACCACCAACCAGCAGAAACGGCAGAATAGACGCCACCACCAGCCCCGTGCTGTGGATATGCGGAAAAATCGCGAGCCGATAGCCAATGGCGACAATCGACCCCACAATAATGCCCTTGAGCAGAAACGGAGCCACGATTTGTGGCTTAATCATGGAGCCCAGCACCAGCGAGAACATGGCTGTTGCCAGCGCGGTCATCTCACCAATAAAAGAACCACCCACATAGGCAAGCGATGCCGATACCAGCGTAATCAGGCCACACAACAGCCCCGTCTGACGTGCCAGCCCCCAGTTGGTTGCCGGCGCCAGCATGGGCGCATCGGCTCTGAACACAAACCTTGCTGATTCCTGATCAGCCGTAAGCAACCACTTGGCGCCTCTTAGCAGGCGTTGCAAATGCTGCGCCAGGTCGGCGTCTGTGGCCTGAGCCAAAGCCAGCGCTTCAGCCATATGCTGCGTGCTCAGGATCTGCTGGGCATCTTCTTTGGTTAGCGCAGAAATGGCCAGCAACAGGTTGCCCAGCTCCGGAGCGATGGGCTGGCCGGGTCGGTTGTGCGTATGCAGTCTGCGCGAGGTGGCCAGCAGGCCGATGGTAGACACGATCATGGCATTGATCACCCGCTTGTGTTTCGCTGCTGTTCGCGAGCCGGCCATAATAGCCAGCGCCGAGGCCTCCAGGCGGCTTATCTTCTGCAGGATTTCAGCTTCCTGCCCCGCACCGTCTTTGGTGACGCCCTTAAGCGTGGTGCCCATCAAATAGCAGGCGCTGGCTGCCACTTCGCACACAGACAGGTAAAACCGGTCCCGATCGGCATTAGGCGTGAGCAGGGCAGACGACAGGGTAATCATGATCACCCCGATAAACGTACACTCCACCCGGGCCAGCGCCAGCTGCATATAGTGCTCGGGTGCGAACATGCAGGGAATCACCACGACCACAGCTGTAATACCGGCCATCAGCGCCGCGTACGAATGTACCCCGTAAAGCAGATGGGTCAGCGCGGCAAAGACAGCCACCCACAGCGCCAGCATCAACAGTGCAGCATAGGGGGCGTCCTGAATGAAATGAATCATGCCAAACCCGGCCAGGGCGCCCAGCGCCGTCCCTACCACCCGATACAGCCCGCGCTCGAACGCCAGTCCGCGGGTGGCCTGGGCCACCACGAATACAGGCATGGCTGCCCAGAATGGGTTGGGGATGTGAAGAAAGGAAGCGATGGCAAACGCCAGCCAGGCACTGAAGGCAAGTTGCAGCCCGTAAACCACTCCCCGCCTGTCCAGCCCGATTTTTTTGGCGAGAAGGTGTGGAAGATTTACATTTGTCATGGTACGAAAGGGCAGAGAAATCAGCCGTGAATGTGACTATCGGATCGAAATTTATTGGGTTTGATTGAGTTTTCGTCGTTTTTTAATGCGATCCAGGACAGGCCTGTAGCGGCCTTTTCGCCCTTGATGCGCTTGTAGAAATTCCCATTGATCTGCGTGGTCGCGATCAGATAATTACGGAACGAACCAAAAAGCTTGCTGTCTACCTTTTCATCTGCCGCCTCGCGCCAGAATTCATCCAGGGTCCCCTGATACGTGAGCCCCTTGAAGTCATACATGGCGCGCCCGCATACCTTGAGCGGAGAGCCGTGCAGCAATGCCGACAAACCAACGGTACTGTTGACCACAACGGTGCCAATGGCATGATCCAGCAATGAAGGCAAATGCTGGTCGTGAATGTAATGGACGCGACCAGACAAATCGTACAGAAACTCCAGTTGCTGCAGCCAGTTGGAGTAATCATTATAGCCCCGGTCCATGGGGTGGTGTTTGATGACCAGATGGGTGCCCAGTGGCGCGTGCTTGGAAAAGGAAGTAACGACATGCCGGATAAACGTCTCTACCGTCGCAAAATCAGAATGTGTATGGATCTGGGCGTCGTTATACACTTGTAGCGGTAGCAGAAAGTACTGTTTGGAGAGCGTGGTCGTTAGCTTCTTCTCCATATGCCGTTCCGTGATGCGGTAATAGGCCTTACGCAGGAAACTGCGGGTCCAGATATATCCCTCTATGATATGCAGGCGGCGGTGATGGCGGTAATGCCAGAAGAAGGGCTTGAGCAATAAACTACAGACGTAGTACAGAAACGCCCATAGCATCATTTGCGGGAAGGCATAGCCCACCTGCTTCTCTTTGGGGGTTGGGATGGCTTTCTGGCTGAAATAAAATTGCGCTTCCCGGGCCGCACTGGAATGGTTATTTACGCCGTTTTTTTCCAGTGTGATGAAGTTTGGACGCACATAGCCTTCTTCAAAAACACCAATCTGCACACCATACTGGGTCGCAATCTGATGGGCAACAACGTGAATGGGGCGGCAGTCGCCGAACAGGAAAATGATATCAATATCCAGATCGTTCAGCAGATTTTCGAAAAAACTGCGCCACTCCCGTGGATGGCTGCGAAAATTGATTGCGTTCTTATCGTTGAAGAGCCAGTCGCCGCCACTGAAATTGATGGCGTGCACAGTCGCACCCTGGCGCCGAAGGTCAGTTGCAAAGCGACGAAAAAAAGGACCAACTGGCCCTTGCAATAGCAAAATATTCTTGCCGCTGAACGCTTCGATTCCGTCAATTATCACGGCAGTTTACGAATCCTTATTAAAGTAAATTATAGTTTTTTTGGGGATTTTCGGATAAATACCATGAGAGAATAGCGCAAATATCAGCTTCTTGCAGTGTATCATGTGGTAATAAACATGAAAATATATTTCATGAAAAATAATAAAATCCTTATAAATCAGTAGTCTATGCGTATTAAAAAAACATCATTTCAAGTAAAAAACCTTCTGGTAATTGCAAAATAAGGACTATTACAGGGTTTTCATTCTACAATCGCTGCACGATCAAACCTATTAGTGATTTGTAGATGTCAAACTCATCCAACAAAAACCGGTTCTTATTTATTGGGATTGTTTTGATTCCTTTTGTGGTAGCAATTGTCTATTACGCATTTTTTGCCACAAATCGGTACGTGAGTACAGCTCAGGTTGCTGTGCGCCAAACAGACAATGGAAATTCTGCCATCAATAATGCGCCTGGACTCGCATTATTGCTCGGAGCGACGAACCCTACTTCAAGGGAAGAAACTTTATTTTTGAGAGAGTTTATCGTTTCGAACGATATGTTGAATGTGCTGAAAAAGCAGGTGAATTGGAGTGAGCATTACTCAGCAGTATATTCAGACCCATTTTACTGGCTGGATAAAAATGCAAACCAAGAAGATTCACTTGCATACTTTCGTAAAGTTGTACAAGTTCATTTTGATTCTGAAACAGGGTTGCTTAGCGTGAACGTTGAGGCATTTGATGCCGATACGTCTGAAAAAATTCTTAGCGTTATCCTTAAGGAAAGTGACCATTTTGTTAATGAGTTATCCCATAAGTTGACTAGGGATCAGTTGGCTTTCGTAGAGCGTGAATTACAGACTGCGCGTACCAATTATGAGTTAAGGCGCGACGAATTGCTGGATTTTCAAGCTAAAAACGATTTGGTCGATGCAGAAGCGACGATTACCGCACGATCTCAGATGATTGCTGCGATGGAAGCGGAGTTGGCGACGGAACGAGCAAAGTTGTCAGCATTGATGTCTTCGTTGAATTCAGATGCTCCGCAAGTGCAACAGCAACGCCGCAGAATTGATTCAATCGCTAAACAACTATCAGTTGAAAATAAAAAACTTATTTCGCGGGAAGGAAGTCGTCAGTTAAATACTGTGGCAGCTACGTTTCGAGATTTATCGATTAGGTCCTCGATTGCTGAGGAAGCATACAAAATCAGTCTGGCGTCTTTAGAAAATACTCGTATTGAAATGAATAAGAAATTCCGCAGTCTCGCTGTTATCACTAGCCCTAATTTGCCTGACAGAGCTATTTATCCAGATCGTATCTACAATCTACTTGCTGTATTAATCGGTTTATTGGCACTGTTTGGAATAGTGCGATTTGTGATTGCGACAATAGAAGATCATAAGGATTGAGATAAATGCACAAGGTAAATGAAAGTGAAAGGCTTATGTTTAATCTAGGTGACTCATAAATTATGCGCTCATATAATATATTCACTAGCTTTTCGCACAGCCGGTACATCAAAATTGCTGGGATAGTGTGTTTTACTGTTCTGCTTTCTGGATGCGGCTCTTTGTTGTCTGGTACGGGGCCGTATAGCAGTTCGATTCGAGATGGTGGAAAAGCTGACTCTGATTTTCCTTATAAAGTGGTAGATTTAAGTCCACTAAATGTTAATGAGTACGCGCGAAAAGCTCCTCTTCCTCCTTCAGCAAAGGTGTCAACGACTGGTTCGACTGTCATTAAGCTGATCCCCGGTGATGTGATGAAAATTATGATTTCCGATTCAGCAGAAGGCGGAGTTTTTGCTCCGTTGTCTGATGGCGGAACGACTTTCAATAATGTTCGTGTTTCGTCTGATGGCACGATCACGTTACCTTATGTAGGTACCCTGAATGTAAGAAATAGTACATTGGCGCAAGTGGACAAGGATATTCGAAAAGGACTGAAGGGATCAGTTGCAACGGATCCTCAGGTTCATAGTGAGCTTGTTGGTGATCTTTCTGGATCCGTGCTTGTGGCAGGTGCAGTAAAGGCGCCAGGCCGGTTCTCTAGTTTGCAGGGCCCGCTCACAATTCTTGATGCCATTAATATGGCTGGTGGGCCAGTAATGGAGCCCCACTTAATCAATGTAACTGTTCGGAATGGAAAGCAGGCCTACACGATTAACTATGAGGATGTGCTCGAAGGGGGGAACAGACAGATTGCGCCGCGCTCAGAGGTGATAGTTGATCGAGCTAGGCAGCGTTTTGTTGCTATGGGGTCTGTAAAAGAACCTGGACTTAAAGATCTACCCGCTCGCAATCCGAGCCTGTTAGAGGTACTGGGCTCAGTTGGTGGATTGGATGAAACAAAGGCTGATCCACAAGGCGTGTTTGTGTTTAGGGTCAATCCGAATCCTAAAGAGGGGGAGCCTGCGGCTCAAGTGTTTAGACTGGATATGCGTAAGCCAGAGTCAATTTTTTTAGCTAGGGCATTTCAGGTATTTCCGGAAGATGCTGTCTACGTGACCAATGCGCCAGTGTACGAATGGAACAAAATTATTTCGCCTATCGTACAGACAATATACTTGGGCCGAACGCTCGAGAGGCTGTAATTTAAAAGGCAGGAAATGACATTTCAGAATAGGTCGTCATTCCAGATTACAAAATCTGTGCTATTTGCTCTCGTGTTGCGCGAAATGCGGGGATTGTTTGGGGCGCGTCGATTTGGTGCGTTCTGGATGTTTTTCGAGCCGGTCATGCAGGTTGGCCTGATTATGGCTATATTTTCGTTTCGAAATGTCACCGGAGCAAACGGTATAGAATTTCCAGTATTCCTGATGACTGGCATGATTCCCTTTTTTTTATGCCGGAATATTGTTCTAAAGGGCATTGAAGCTGTTAATGCTAACCGAGCGTTATTTGGCTACAAACAAATCAAGCCTATTGATGCGGTTGTGGCTCGAACCTTAATGGAAGCAGCCTTATATTCATGTGTCTATGTGATCTTCATGTTTATCCTGGGCTTTTGTTTTGGCTATGATGTATCCATTCGGGACCCGGTGCGCTGGGTGTTCGTTATATTGATTGGAATAACGTTGTCGTTTTCACTCGGACTAATATTTTGTATTTTGGGAGAAATATTGGTTGAAAGTAAGATTGTAATACGGATGCTGTTTTTTCCGGTATATCTACTTTCTGGAGTGATTTTTCCAATTTGGGTCTTTCCTGCCGAAATCTTGAACTGGCTGCTTTGGAATCCCTACGCGCATATTATTGACGAACTCCGTTACGCGACTTTTGCTTATTATCCTGACCATGCCGGAGTAAATATTATGTATCCAATTCGGGTCACTGTGTGCGTGTTGTTGATAGCAATGGGGTTATATCGAATTCGGCGATTGAAATTGATAGCCATATGATAGAAATACGTAATATCACCAAGTCTTATCAAACTAATACTGGAAGAGAGTTCGTGTTCCGCGACTTATCTGTATTAGTTCCATCGGGAAAGAATGTTGCACTGATTGGTAGGAATGGGGCGGGAAAGTCCACTCTGATGCGTTTAATTGGTGGCTTGGATACGCCGGATAAAGGGCAAATTCTGGTGAACGGTTCCATATCGTGGCCGGTTGGGTTGTCCGGTGGGTTCCAAGGCTCGCTTTCTGCTCGAGAAAATGTAAAGTTTGTTGCTCGGGTATATGGGGCGGAAGGCCAGCGAATGCGTGAAATCATAAAATTTGTGGAAGATTTTGCTGAGATCGGTCGTTATTTTGATAGGCCTGTAAAAACTTTTTCGTCAGGCATGAGGTCAAGGGTTGCATTTGGATTAAGCCTTGCATTTGATTTTGATTATTACTTGATTGACGAGGCTATGTCTACAGGAGACGCGCATTTTAAAAACAAAGCCGCTAATGCATTTAAGGAAAGAATTAGTAGATCAAAAGTCATATTGGTAACCCACTCTATGTCACAAGTGCGATCGATGTGTGATTATGCGCTTCTTATAGAAGACGGCAGGGTTTATTCCTATGAAAATGTCGAAGATGCGATAAAACAATATGAAAGCGAGAGCTAGGGTAGTCAAATTAACGACATGTTGCATGTTTATAATATGACATGTGAAATTTTATCGAGGCGGTGGTAGTGATTGAGTATGAGGAATAAATGAAAATATTAACGGTATTTGGGACGCGCCCGGAGGCTATAAAAATGGCTCCCTTAGTTAAACTGCTGGAGCAGCAGAAAAATATTCACAGCAGCGTATGCGTAACCGCCCAACATCGCCAAATGCTGGATCAGGTCTTGGATTTATTCGAAATTACGCCAGATTATGATTTGAATATTATGAAACCTGGTCAAACGCTATCCGGAATAACAACAGAGATTCTAAGTCGTATAGAGTCAGTCCTTACAAGGGACAAACCCGATTTGGTGCTGGTTCACGGTGACACTTCGACTACATTTGCAACTGCGTTGGCTGCTTATTATCATCGCATTCCAGTGGGGCATGTAGAGGCTGGGCTGAGAACCGGGAATATATACTCACCTTGGCCCGAAGAAGCGAATCGCAAGTTGACAGGTGTATTAGCTGCCTTGCATTTTGCTCCGACCGGTCAGTCGAAAAATAATCTTATTAATGAGGCTGTTCCTGAAGATCAGATCACCGTAACCGGTAACACTGTTATCGATGCGTTGTTGTGGGTCAAAGATAAACTTGAGTCTGACAGCGGCCTTGCTCAAATCTTTAAGGCTAAATTTGATTTTCTCCGCGAGGGCAGTAGGCTTGTTCTTATCACTGGGCACCGCAGAGAAAATTTTGGCGATGGGTTCGAACGCATTTGCAGTGCAATTAAATTGCTTGCTCAAAAATTTCCAGAATGCGATTTTGTTTACCCTGTTCACTTAAACCCTAGAGTTCGTGAGCCTGTTGAACGTATTTTAGATGGTGTGCATAACGTACATTTGATCGAGCCGCAAGATTACTTGCCATTTGTCTATCTTATGTTACGGTCATATATTATCTTGACTGATTCTGGCGGGATTCAAGAAGAGGCGCCCTCATTAGGTAAACCGGTGCTCGTTATGCGAGATACAACAGAGCGACCGGAGGCTGTGGGAGCGGGCACTGTTCGGTTAGTTGGGACAAATGTTGCAACAATTGATGAAGAAGTGTCTCGTCTATTGACAGACGCGCAAGCGTATACAGAAATGAGCGTCGCGCATAATCCATATGGCGATGGGAAGGCATGTGAACGAATTGTTCATGCAATCCAGCAGCGTGGCTTGGTTCCAAGTATTTAATAATTAGGTGATATCAAATGACAATTTCTTCTAAAATAAAAACTGTTTCTGTAATCGGTCTTGGGTATATTGGGTTGCCTGCCGCTGCAATGTTTGCTTCGCGAAAAGTAAATGTGGTTGGTGTTGATGTGAATCAGCACGCAATTGATACAATCAATCAGGGAAAAATCCATATTGTGGAGCCGGAATTGGACATGATTGTTCAGGCGGCTGTCTCAGGTGGGTTTCTTAAAGCGACTAACAAACCAGAAGCGGCAGATGCTTTTTTGATTGCAGTGCCGACTCCATTCAAAAATGACTACGAGCCTGACCTGTCGTACGTTTTGTCTGCATCTAAATCAATCGCTCCTGTTTTAAAAAAGGGCGATATTGTCATTCTGGAGTCGACCTCACCCGTAGGCACAACAGAAAAAATGGTCGATATCCTTTCTGAGGCACGTCCCGATCTGAAGTTCCCAAAAGTTGACGACCATAACGACATAGATGTGCATATTGCTTATTGTCCTGAACGCGTTCTTCCTGGTCACGTTGTTCGGGAACTTGTTCAGAATGACCGTATCATAGGTGGGCTCACCAAGGAGTGTTCCCAAAGAGCGATTGACGTTTATCGTATATTCGTAGAAGGTGAGTTGTTGGTGACGGATGCGCGTACAGCAGAAATGAGTAAGCTGACTGAAAACTCATTCCGTGATGTCAATATTGCGTTTGCAAACGAACTGTCGCTTATATGCGATAAATTGGGAATCAATGTCTGGGAGCTAATCAAGCTTGCGAATCATCACCCAAGAGTCAATATTTTGCAACCGGGTTGTGGAGTAGGTGGGCATTGTATCGCGGTGGATCCCTGGTTTATTGTGAATAAGACGCCAGATGAAGCCAGAATCGTCCGCACTGCGCGTGAAGTCAACGACTATAAGCCGGATTGGGTTAAAGAAAAAGTCGAAGCGGCATTGGAGAAACTGAGCGGCACTGGTAAAAAAGTTAATGATGTGAAAATCGGGTGCTTAGGACTTGCGTTCAAACCTGATATTGACGACTTAAGGGAAAGCCCAGCGATGAAAATCGCGTTAGCTTTGGCGACTCAATATCCTAATCAAGTTACTGCAGTAGAACCTAATATTGAGCAACTACCGGAAAAAGTGGCCAAAACGGGCTTGAAACTTGGAGAGCTCCAAAATGTCGTCAATGAATCGGATCTTATAGTGGTGCTGGTGGATCATAGGCAGTTCAAGGAATTTTCCCCTGTTATTCGCGAGGATCAGTGGTTGTTCGATGCAAAAGGTATTTGGTAAGTAACAAATCAGGAGACGGATGCTGATTTAAATTTAAGGCATTCGTCTACCGTTTATCGTGGACATACACGAAAGAAGTGCATGGCATTACCCGAATTGGTTTGTTGGACATATGCAATAGCAAGCGGCCCTCTCAAGGGCCGGTATGTTTGAGATTTTAAAATTGTAATTTTACGCTAGAAAGGTATGGGGATATTTGGCGATGATGGACATATCCGAGCAAGACGATAACCAAAATAAAGAACTGCAAATTGTACGGCTCGAGTATGAATTGAAGCGATTCGAACAAGCACAGCAAGTGAACGAGAGCCTGTGGTTGGAAAAAGAAACCTCTTTGAATTCAATTATTTCTGAGCAAAAGAAGGTTATTTCTTTACTGGAGTCGTTGCTAAAAAGCAACCAGCAAATGTTGGATACGGCTCAGATATCTTATGCTAAACAAGATGAACAATTTAATTTACTAAGTGAACAGGTTAGCCATTCGTTAGATCAAACAGGTGAGCAGGTAGAAATTTTAAAACAAACTGCTATCCGAGCAGAGCAATTGCTGCTTCAAAAAGATATTGAATTGAACGGATGCAAAAATCGATTGGAGAGCTTGGTTCAGGAAGTTAAAAAGCTCGAAAAATTTAATGAAGAATCGAGTAAGGCTAACAATTTGGCAATTGAGAGGGAGGAGCATTTACAGGGCTTGATTGTACAATTACGAGAGAAAGAAACTAACCTCTCTAAAATATATGAGCGTGCTTTGGCGGATAAGGAGAGTTTTGCCAAAGAGCTGGAGACCGCACGAACCGAGATTGCTACAGGTCATGCTCAACAAGCGGCATTTAATGATCTACAGCGTCGTTATGAAACATTATGTATTTCGCATGACTCGCTTCAAGCGCTCAGTAAAGAATATGAGGATAAAACTGATCGCCTTCAATTGGTTGTGGACGAGCAGCAGTCGACTATGAGTAATCTTCGATCAACGAATGCTCGTTTTCAAACTGAGATTACTAGTCAGCTTGAAAAAAACCGGGCATTATCGTTAGAATCAAAATCGCTGATTGACAAACTGAGTGTACTTAAAGCACAAAATCAGGAGCTAGAGAGTCGGCTAGAGGCTGCGCTTGAACGAGTGCATGTTGTAGAAGAAAATAAGAACAAACTGGATTTAGAGTTAGAAAAGATTCGTGTCAAAATGAATGGTTTGTCTGCTCGCGAAATTCGGTATAAGCAACAAATAGCTGAATTCGATGACAAGTTTGTTGAGGCACAGGATAAGCTGCGAGGAACAATATCGTTTCAGTTAGGTTACGCAATTCTACAGGCCGGAAAATCGTTGCACGGTTTATTTCATTTGCCAACTGCACTATTTAAAATTAGGAAAGTAGCCAAGCAACGTAAGCTTTCTAAACAATTCAAGTTTGAGAAGGTGTCTCCTTCAACTAAGACCAATCGAGAGTCCGTAAATTTAACGCCTCTTGCAACGGTTGATTTGAAAGATTTTAATAGTCCTGTCACCGAATCTCAAGAAAGACAGTTGAAAATTGCAGGTGTTATGGATGAGTTTACTTATCATTCTTTTGCGCCAGAGGCTAATATTCTTCAGTTGCATCCAGATAACTGGGAGCAACAACTTGTGGAGTTTCAGCCAGACCTGCTTTTTATCGAATCCGCCTGGCAAGGCTTGGATGGTTTGTGGAAAACTAAAATTAGTAATGCGAAGGAAGAAATTCAGTCAGCGGTAAAGTGGTGCAATTTGAACAATGTACCTACAATGTTTTGGAATAAGGAAGATCCAGTTCACTTTGGAACTTTTTTGCCGATAGCTTGCATGGTGGATTTTGTTTTCACCACAGATATTGATTGTATCCCCAAGTACAAGCAAAGAGTAGGCCATACTAACGTATTCTTGCTCCCATTTGCCGCGCAGCCCAAAACTCATAATCCGATTGAAAAATTTGAGAGAAAAGATGCTTTTAATTTCGCCGGCTCCTATTATCTGAGATACCCTGAGCGTCAGCGAGATTTTGGTTCGCTGATAGATACAGTAAGGCAGTTCAAAGGCGTCGAAATCTATGACAGAAATTTTGACAACCCTCATCCGCACTATACTTTCCCGGAAAAATACAAAACTTTCATCTTAGGAAAACTCCCATTTTCCGAGATCGATAAGGCATATAAAGGATACCGATACGGTATCAATATGAACACGATTAAGCAATCGCAAACAATGTTTGCGCGTCGTGTGTTCGAGCTGCTAGCTTCCAATACTGTGGTCGTGTCAAATTTCTCACGCGGAGTTCGGTTGCTGTTTGGCGATCTCGTTGTTTCTTCGGATAATCCTTTGCAGTTACGTGAAGGACTGGAAAGCGTATGCCGAGACGAAGGTATGTATCGCAAGTTTAGATTGCTCGGTCTAAGAAAAGTGTTTGGTGAGCATACGTATGCGCACCGGCTCGCTTATATCAGGGCTAAACTGTCCGGAAAACAGTATATTTCGAGCCGTAGCAAAATTTTTGTACTTGCAGCCATAAGATCGATAAACGATTATGAAATGGTAAAAGCAGGCTTTGATCGTCAACGATATGAAGGCAAATCGCTGGTCGTCGTTGCTCCATCACATGATTTGGCTGCACAATTGGCTAGCATAGATGTCATAGTGCTGAGTTCCCAAGATCAATTTGTCACTGCGCTGAATGAAATGAATGCGAACGATTGGATTTCGGTGTTTTCGCCAGATGATTACTACGGCCCTAATTATTTGAATGACTTGGAGCTGGCAACTGGTTACTCGAATGCTGAGGTAATAGGAAAATTGTCTTATTATTCGGCGTCAGAAGTAACCGCGCAGTTAGTAAATGATGGAAAGCAATATTCGCGTGTTTCTGAATTATCCGCACGTCGTGCCATTATTAGACGAAGCCAGCTTACAGATGCATTGGTTAATGGTTTGTTTAGCGCTCCAGAGGAACTTGTGTTACGAAATGCTAATATGTTAGCAATAGACGAGTTTAATTATTGCCAACATCTTCCATTTCCTTACAGTCAAGTATTGATGGATTTAGTAAATGATATGACCGTGTCAGACACCGGAGTGTCATATTTAAATCAACTAGTATCCGTTTCCGAAAGTTTGCCTCCTGCATCAGGCGAGAAATCGCCTACAGAAATCTCATCAGGTCCAGGTTTGTCTGGGGCGCAATTGTTTGAGTTCATACCTGAGCCAGCGACCAGTGCGATTAAGTTTGGCCGTCAAGGAGATTCTTTTAATATCAATTCTAAGCTTGCGACCGGAAAGCATGTATATGTATATACGAAGAGAAATTTTAGGCGCGAAGAATTAAATCTTGTATTGAACAGCCAATTTAAGTTAGAGTGCGATGGGACTCTGGATACGATGACAGTCTTTGAATTCCAGGACAAAGACGGTAAAAAGATCGCGCATTCTATGAATAAAATCGGGGATCATCACGCGCTGGCGATCCCGGAGCATTGCGTTTACGTTCGGTTTGGAATGAAGCTACTTTCTGCCGGCCGGTTATCAATAAGTCGATTAGTATTGGGCACCGCTAATGAGACTCCATATGCTGTTATAGGGAAGTCTAATAATTTGGTGGTTAGTAAACAATATCCCGATTATGACGATCTATATAAATACGGATTCGTGCACTCACGGCTAAGACGCTACAGAACAGCGGGTTTAGTGTCTGATGTATTTCGCGTTGCTGGTAAAGTTACCAATCACTATCGTGAGTTCGAAGGAATTGACGTGGCGTCTGGAGACCACGCGCTGTTACATGCTACGTTAAAGACAGGTCAATTCAGAAAGGTATTGATACATATTTTAGATGACAAAATATGGGATGTGGTTAAAGACTATTTGGAGAACACAAAGATATTTATTTGGGTTCATGGGTCAGAAATTCAGCATTGGAAACGCCGATCGTTTGAATTTAAAAATATGTCCGCTGACGAAGTGAAACGGCAAAAAACGCCTGTCCGATAAGCGAGTGAAGTTTTGGAAAGATATCTTTGCTTTAAAACATCCCAATCTACATTTTGTTTTTGTTTCACAATGGTTAGTGGATAGTACGGAAGAGGATTTTGGTATAAAAATTTCTCCAGAAACATATTCAATCATCAATAATTTCATCGATGGGGGGATTTTCAGCTACACTGAAAAATCAGCTTCCGATCGTCTGAATTTTTTGTCGATTCGGCCATATGCGAAACTAGTTTATGCCAACGATTTGACAGTTTCTGCTATTTTAGAATTGTCGCAGCGCCCATATTTTGATCAGTTAAATTTTACATTAGTGGGTGATGGCGAGTTGTTTGATTCTACAGTGGCACCGATCAAGAATTTCCCAAATGTGACAGTAAAAAAACAATTTTTGACGCATGCAGAAATAGCCGAATATCACCGTGCTAACGGTATTTTTCTGGTGCCGACAAGGATGGATACACAGGGAGTATCTCGTGATGAAGCCATGTCGTCAGGGTTGGTGGCGATAACGACAAATGTTGCTGCTATTCCAGAATTTGTTAGCAACGAAGTTGCAATGGTGGTCGAGCCGGAGAGCCCGAAAGCAATTGCTGATGCTGTCGAGAAGCTATATAACAATCCAACTAGTTACTTGGAACTTTCGAAAAAAGGGTCGGAAAATGTAGCTCAAAAATGCGGATTTGAAAAGACTGTGCAGAGAGAGATAGATTTAATTACAGAAGCTATTTGATTCCAATTTGTCGACACTCAATAGCAATTGCCAAGGTGCCTTGCTATTGATTTTTATAAAATAGATGTACCACTTTGTTTGGGTTGGTCGTACTTGCGAGTTTGTATTAGGTCTAAATTTTGGGTGCGTCGCTTACGAAGTGAAGGCGGGTGTACTTCGGGCGAGAATAAATAAGGAGCATCAAGAGTGATCTCACAAAGGTTCGGATATCTTGGGAAGTGTTTCCTGATACTGCTCATTGCACTAATTTATATCCCTTCTTGGGCATTCGCAACGGAGTACTATATTTCACCAACAGGTGACGATACAAACTCTGGAACGACTAGGGAGCTTGCGTTCAAGTCGATCGCAAAAGCCTTAGACGTTGTGTACGACTCCAATCATTCTGCGAATGATGTAATAACAGTTCATGTATTGCCAGGAACGTATACTGGGCAGTATAAGGGAATTGTTTTAGGAAAATCACTTCCCACGGTGAAAATCGTGGGTGAAATCAAGAATGGTTTGCGGCCTGTTTTTTCTAATGGAGGGATCCATAAAGAATGGATTACGCTATACGCAAAAGATGGTCAAAAATTAAATTTAACTATTGAAAATATTGAAGTAAAAAAATATTTTTCTGTGTTATCTGTAGTTGGTGATCGTGATAGTGCTAGCAGAGGCAACAGTGAGTTGACGTTAAAAAATAATGTTTTTAGAACTATCGGCTCTAAACAAACGAATAGTAAAGGACGAATTGCATTTGGGGCAATAAGACTTATAAATTCGAGTAATAATAAAATTATCGGGAATCAGTTCATCGATATCCGGAATAGCGAGGTATGTGGAGGCTTACACGCAATTTATCTTGCTCATTTCTCCTCAAAAAATAAAATAATTAATAATGTGTTCGATGGTACGTGTGGTGCACCTATCAAGTTTCGGGATCGTGCTAACGGTAACGTCGTTGAAAACAATAAATTCGTGAATTTGGAAAATGTACCAGCACTTCAAGAATGGTTTTGTGATAGGGTTGCGAACAAGGATTGTAAAAAGCCGGCAGGTGAGTGCCCATCAATTTTGAATGTTGAACGGAATAATCAGTTCTCTGTCGATTCCGTGCCTCCGATTGAGCTAATGGGACGTAAGGTTCAACGACCTTGGTGTTCAACTAAGTCATTTTCTGGAGCGAGAATAATCTCTCAATAGATTGATGAAAGTTGGCTCTTGCTGCCGTAGTAATAAGAGCTAAATTATCTAAGTGTAGAGTAACAGAAAGATTCAAATTAAATTAATAGCTTACTATTAATTTTGATAGATCAAAGGGATGGCAGTGGAATGGATTCGAATTATTTTGTATTGGAATTAGATTTAAATAATCATAGTGTTGAAGCTGGACGCAGAGTTTTATATTTTGACGGTTATATGATTAGTGAGGACGAATTTTTCGTTTCTTGCGACGTATCTATTGAGAAAATTGATAGCGAACAGATAAAAAATGCGTCTGGTGAGTTTATCTACGTTTGGCAAAATACCAATGGCTTAGGGCAAAGAGAGATTGGTGTTTGCACCGATTTGTTTGGATTCTACAGTGCTTTTTATCATTTCGAAGGTTCGGTAGTGACAATAAGCAACTCATTTAAGGCGTTAAAAAAACACCTTGATAATAGACCAAATACAGAATTAACCTTGAATGTTGAGTATCTAGCGCCTTTGATTCTTTCTAATTATTCTTCTTTTTGCGTATCCGTATGCTTTAGAAACAGCAATAAAAGAAATAAAAATTTTGCCAGCTAATAAATCGCTGTTGTTTAAAAATAATGGAGTCTCATCGATCGAGAAATTCGAGATAGATGCTTCAGAAATAGATTATGACGCTCAGCTTGAAAAAGGGCTTGCTGCCAGTAGGAATAGAACTGCTGCGTTTAATCGTGTATTTGCGAACAGCTTTAAGAAGCTTTTTATGTCAGGAGGAAAAGATTCCAGGGCAACACTAGCTGTATTGATGTCGGTGCTAGGTAATAAGGATTTTTACGTGCATAGTATTGATCCGAAAAAAGTATCGGATAATATAAAAGATCATGTGCAAAAAGATTTGTCAATCGCCAATAAGATTTCTCTGATGTTCGGGTTGAAGTTTTGCGAGTTAGAGCCAGAATTGCCAGTACGTAAGACGCCAATTAATTTTGAAGAGTCTCTTAGTGATTGGCAAAATGATTTTTCAAATGTGCGCTTTAATTTTCAACCAGCGTATTATTCATATGCTTACGATGATGCACAATATAAGGTGCAATTTCGTGGAGCCGGCGGTGAAATTTACAGAGGTTATTGGTCTGAGGTTTTTAAACGTTATGAAACTACGTATAAAAAAATTCAAGATGATTCAACAACGGTCCGCGAGGATGCCGGTGTGATTTTTAATGCGTTAGTTCCTGGCAATATTATTCCAGCACAAATATATAACTCTGCCAAGGCTATTTTTGCTGATACGGTTGCTACCATGCCTGGCAATGCCTTTTTACAGAAAATCGATCAACATTATAACTTTTTGAGACACAGATTTCATTTTGCGCATGGGAACAGAGGATTGAGATTAGGCGAACTAATGTATCTCCCATTGATAGATCGCCATTTCTATCAAGCGTCATTGTGTTTAACTCATTCTCAGAAAACTTCCGGTAAGTTAGTATTTGATATCGTAGATAGAATTAACCCCTATCTGAATCTCATTGAGTATGACTCTTCAGCTTGGAGTCAAGATCAGCTTGGTCAGTCAAAGTACTTGCAAAAAGCGTCGATATTAAAACTACCAGATTTCAAGGGTAGCGGGGAGTACCATCCGAAAATATTACTTGATTCCTCGAAAAAATTTGAAGTTCCCAGCATTAGTAATAGTATTGCCTCATCATATAATAGGCAATCTGCCCTCATGGCACGCCTACGCGATAACTTGCAATTTTTGAGTAAACACCCACAATCGAAAATTATTTTTAATGATAAATTGATAAAACTCTGCGCTCAGCGAATTGATAAAAAGCAAGGGATTAATTCGCTGGTAGGCAAAACTGAAAGCATAAGAGACGCGCTGGTTACGTTAGATATCAACTATCTAAGTATCGTTGCGTGATAAACGAAACTATAAAATTTGTCGTAATGTAGCTAGACTACCCGATTCCGATTTTGCAAAGGCTAGTACTTCTGTCTTTTTGTTTGCACTAGGCCTCGGAATTACAAAAAATGGAGTTTCTTCGTGCCAGCGAACGGTGGTACGAACTCCATCGACGATAAGATAAAACGCATAGGTATATCTTTCGTCGCGCACTGGGTTTTGTATGATTGTCTCCACACGAACCTGACCCGTCTCAGGGTTTGTGACTGTTTTTAGCTCCAACTTAAGTTCATGGGGGGGCGGAGGCGTAGTGGCGTTTATTTGACGACGTCGTTCTCTTGAAGAAATTTGTAAGGTAATTAGTGTGACAACGACAATATATGTAATAAATACTGCCAGCAAAAGGAGCGCGATGTTATTCATGAAAAATTTGAACGTAAAAGAATCTGTTGGTATTTCTAAAGGCCTCAATATATTCTCTCTATCAGTATCTAGGTAGTCCCTCCAGGTGATATAGGCTAAATACCAATAGTAGAACATATAAACTAGTTAAACCCGAGTCTTATTTTATGCTCGATTCGCTCATTTTATGACCTATGTAACTCATCATTCTAAATCTTACATATGATTTATATTTTTTGGGGTGGTGTTTTCCTAAACCTAATAGGAAAATGTTACTAATGGCTAGAAAAAAAATGATTTTTGATAGCTTAAGAGTTGCAGATTATAATCGGTGTTGTCGCAGTATTCTTCAACTTTTTGAGACCACCGAGTAAGCGTTACAACATGGATAAATGTGAAACTATAAATCAGCCCGCAAGCTATGATATCCATCAGTACGTTATGCCGGTATTCGAGGTAGCTGATCTGACGGATATTCTCACGCGAGAGCATCAGGACGGTTTATACCACTGTAAGCAACCTGAAAAATTAGATGTGTATCTGGAGCGGTTTCAAGAAAATCAAGATGCATCTACGATTCTTGTTTGTTTCAACGCGGCAGTTGGAGAGAGAAAAAAGCATTGCGCGCCTTTTTTTTCTGGCCGTGGTTTGAATCGTTCTCTAAAGTTGCCTCTTGTCGCTATTGCAGACCCATTGGTATCCTCAACTGATCTGTCTTTGGCATGGTATGCGGGAGGCGATTCCTCCCGAAATTTACAGAAGGACCTCGCGATATTTCTTGATCAAATGGCACGTTCCTACGATGCTAAATTATTAATTGTGGGTGCGTCTGGTGGTGGGTTTGCTGCACTAGCTTTGGCTACACTGCTAAAGACGGAAGCGGTGTTGGTAGTATCGAATCCCCAAACTTCAATATCTCAATACATTTATCCATTTGCGCGGGACTATGTGTTGCAGGCGTTCCCACAATACAGTGAACGTATAAGTAAATCGAAGCAGCAAACTGGTCAACAGAAGGCACAAGTGCTTTATGATATTCTTGATGAGTGCAATATTGTTCACGATGTTACTAAAGTAGAATTGCCTTCGAATGTCAACATCTTGTACTTGCAGAACATGACTGATTCACATGTTAAGACCCACGCAGCTCCTTTCATAAAGAACAGGTTGTGGACTACCGAGGGGCAGAATTCGATTGTGAGTGGGAATGTCAGTATTTATTTTGGAAATTGGGGAAAAGGGCATGTTGGTCCCTCTGCGAGTATTTTTGGACATTTATTGCGGTTTCTCGCAGAAGGAAAGCCGGTCAAAGAAATTTTAAATGCACTGGAGTTGGGGTTAAATGGATTAAATAGAAATACTAGTGCATTAACGTTTCTAAACCGAAGTGATTTCAGGCTAGTATCATCAGTAAAAATTGTAGCTGGGGTACTACGAGCAAATTGTTATTTAAAGAAAAACGGTCATTTGTACAATGATCGAAAGCTTAACTATGCTTTTTATTTAATGGATGGCGGCGAAAGAGTAGCGAGTAGGTTTTACGCAAAGAGTAATTCATGTACATTTTCATTGCCTGCAAAATATAAAAACCTTTATATAAGAAGTTTTGCTCGTGATGATTTCAATCAGATAATCGCGGCCGATTCAAACCGGCTCGTATATCCCGCTTAATAGAGTGGGCTTGGGTCGGGCGTTTGCCTGCCATGACTTTGGTAATAAAGGTGGTCTTCCTTGAATTGGAACATCATGTAAATATTGGCAAGGTTACGGTGTTTCTTGCTATAGGAATAAGAAATACTTCTTAGTTTTATAAACCGATAGCGCCGATTTGAGATTGAACTCCCACAAGCTCTAAGATTTTGTGATTTCAATTTACAATAACATCTTTTATAGAATGCGCCATGAATAAACCTCTAATCATGAAGAATTTGGAGCAATGGAAATGTCCTGTTTTTACGTTCCAGAATATGCGCGATGCAGTGGCATCTGGATTCACAAACAGCGGGATTTATCAAGTCAAAATGTCTGATGATTTAACGCTAGACATCTTGCTGAAGAATGCGGAAAAATTAACTCAGTCTGAGACTCTAGTTGTAGTGTTAACTGGAGCAATTGCAACACGAGGAACAAAAAAAGGTCCTTTTTTTTCAGGTCTTTCTATAACAGAGGATCTGGATGCTCCCTGTGCATTTATATCTGATCCAACATTAGATTATTCACAGAATCTCACTCTCGCGTGGTATGCCGGTAACCAAAAAATACCAAAGCTACAGCAATATATTATACAAATACTGAATAGCATTGCCCATTTATATAAGCTGCGGCTGGTTCTGGTTGGGGGTTCAGGGGCTGGGTTTGGTATTCTGAGTATAATCCAGCAGCTGTGCGAAGGCTCCCTGGCGTTAGTTTGGAATCCGCAGACCTCTATATCGAAGTATTTTCCGAATTTCGTCAAGCGATATGTTGAGTCTGCTTTTCCAAAAATCTACTCAGAAACATCAAAGCGTGTGCCATTAACTCGACGAAAAACACCCCAATTTTTTGAGCGTATACTTGATCAAACCGATATAAACCATAAACTATATGCATCTGATGTGGCAGTTCAGCGCAATCGTATTATCTATCTGCAGAATCGACACGACTGGCACCTTCTTGAGCATGCGAATCCATATTTGGCGAGTCTTGGCAAGTGGTCTAGGTTGTCACCAACTTTATTTCTCAATAGCTCCAGGATGACTGCGTTTGCTGTAGGCGATTGGGGGGAGGGGCATGCTGCTCCTACAAAACCACTCATTAAATCGTTGATAGAATTGTGTGTCGATCTTCCCCCTGAGGTGTTGATGACATCGTCTGTAGGTCAATTGGTTTCCCAATTTGACGGGGTACCACATTATGATTGGGTACTATGCCATGACCGTCAATTGGAGCTAAAAACTGAAATTCGTTATGACAATGAGTTAGAGTTGATTTACGTAGAAACGACAGTCACTAATCCAGATCCTGATGAGGTATATTCCCATGCCTTTTATTTAATGGTCGATGGGAAGCGTAAAGCTACAGATTGGTATACCGCTAAAAATTCGACAGAATTTCATATCGATCAGCGTGAAATTAGGAAAAAAATCAGGATTATAGCTTTTGTAAAGGATGCGATTGGGCGCGTTACCTTTAAAAGCTCGCCCTACCATTTGGTTGACTAAAAATTTTAGGTGCCTTGTTCAAAAACCACCTTGCGATTTCTTTTCGAGCCGCCAGTAGCGTATGAACATACTTGTCCACGGACACAGAATGGATAAGTATGGACTAGCTAGACGACTCTCTCCTTCAGGCCGCAGCGACTGCGTCTGCCTGGCGCCGGACTCATAGTTCTGCGTTTAAAGCTCATTTGGTTGCCTTGAATTTTGGATCTGGTTATACGGATTTTTGATTTTTCAGTAACCCCAACTCACGCTTAATTGCGCGTATTTTCGCGGCGACTGCTTTATTTGGACTTTTTCGATTTAATGCGCGTTGGTAGTAGATTGTCGCCCGGCGTATATCCTGTTTTTTTAGAAAAAAATGGGCCTTCCCGATCTCTGTAAATTCGCTGTCGGTGTTTTGATCGATTTCGAAGGGTCTATTGTCAACGATTGCACCGATAATATTTTTAAGGTGTCCAATCCTGTTTACATGCATGAGTACTTCATGGCCTGCATGTTGATACTCAAGTAAATTAACTTTAGGGTAGGCGGTACGTACGTAATTATTCAGAAAAAAAACATCTTCTGGAACATGAGGATCTATGAAAATATTCACTGATGCTGGAGATAATTCATTTTCAAAGATGTCTTTGTGCTGAAAGTCGTCTGCATTGTAATTGTTTTTTTTGGGGGAGTAAGTAATTAACGCTGGGTGTGCTGAATTGCGGGGGGCTGAGGCGATGACATGACCCTTCACTGCCCCTGCATAATAAACCGCGCAGTATCCACCCAATGAGCTACCATATAGATATGTGGCTTTCCCCTTCACGGCAGGCCCCACATATTTACCAAAATCTTCGAACGACAGACCTTGGTATTGATTATTATTTTGAAGGCACACTATTACGTTGTATCCGCGGCACAATAAGAAGGACAATCCAAATGGAGGGGAATATATGGTAGATCCTGACCCATTGAAGACAACAAATGTCGTATTAGAGCCAATGTCATAATTGTCTATTTTGAAGTGCTTGCTGGTGGCCAAATTTGCTTTTTTTATCAAAAAGATCTTTTGCTGTTCTCCTATAACAAACGCTATTTTGTGACTTATTATTGTTGTATTTTTTTTGTAAAAAAAAGTTGCGGTATACCGACCTAAATTAGGATGGATTTGGAAAAAATGTGTCAAATTGTCACTATAATACTTTTTTTCTAAACCGTTAGAGTGCTCTAGGTAAAACGCATATTCCAATCCCGCAGCACCATCCGTACTCAAAATAATGCCATTTTCTTGGAGTTCTATTTTGCGCTGTAGCGCATTAGTAATGTCAGGATTTTGTATTTGCATGACAGAGCGTTTTTCGTAACTGTTCATGCGATTGTAAGGCATATTTTTCCAACAATATTCAATATTAAGTATTAAATAATGAAAAAGAAAGGAAGATCTAAGAGGTATTGATAGGTGTTAGAGCTTTATTTTTTAACAAGTTCGGCGCATTGCTCAGACGCTGCATGCGGCTGGGGTTAAAGTGCGAGAAGGCTAGCTTCTTGGATTTATCCTCACCTATGCGCTGCATATGGCAGTCGCATCCGGCCTGCTTGGCAATCTTCTAGTCTTTGGCGTGGAGCACCAGATCCTGTTATGAAGCTACTCCATCAATTGCCGCGTCAGCACGCCACAGGGTAATTGGCGTCGAGCGCATCAATATTGGTAACAGTGGATCGTTGCATGGCGATATCGTGTCATACAAATGCGCAGCTGCACAATGTGTACGCGCACTGATTTCCCATTAGAGTTTTACGGATACGGCTAATTATTACAGATGATCACTCTTGAACGCTAGACCCAGGCGCTGTCATGGCAGACCGATGACCAAGGCACTAGCCTGCTCTGCGGTCAGTTGTTCAGGCTGACCGTCTGCTCCGAGCCATTGCAGACTGCCCGTGTGTAGTCGGCGCACAGCCAGCATACCCCGAAGATGTTGTGCACCAACCCCTTTAGCCGCTTGAGTTGAGCAGAAAATGCTGGCTCATTACATGTCTGCACCGGTGAATCGTTCATCGGCAAGGATGGTGGCGTTCATGCGTCTGCCCAGCTTGATGTACAGTTGTACAGCCTTCATGCGCTCTGCGTACGAATACATTGATCATTTCCTAAGGAGTCCAACTTTTCGTCCCGCACCACCTGGGTGCCAATATTACAGTGCCGACGACAATAAACTGGCTAGCCGCATATGAGCAATTCGTATTTATTTATGGTGATCACGTCGGTGTCATTACTGCATTCGCCGTATATCCTGAACACTCTGTCATCGACGAATTTGATTTTTGCCAAGCTATTATTGATACTTGGAGAAGTATTGTCAGTCATGTAAATACTATTAACGTTTTGGGAGTGTTTATCGATCGCTGTCAGTATGATTTCTAGGTAGAAATTGGAATCTGCGTGTCCAAGTGGGATTGATTTGATAGCTTGATATTTATCGAACGTCTTATTTGTCACTACTGCAAAATGGATTTTCTTGGTGCCGGTTCCTGATTTCCTACCCCAAACTCTCAAACGAATAGTGTTGTTTGGCTGTGAAAATGAATTTGCCCTCAATACAAATCTGCTCTTGTCGGCAGGTACAATGCAGTTGGTAATTGTTGAACGTCCTGTGGAGTTTTTTATAAATTCCCCAACATCGCAACTTATTCGTTGCTCAACGTACATAGTTGCCGCAGTTTTGTTTGACATTTTTGTTCCTTGAAATTTTAAATGATAAGTGTTCAAGATGACAAAATCGATTCTCTCAGGTGCGAAATTGGCGTTTTGAATCATTCGGGGTGTACTGGGCATAGGCGCATCCAGAATGCAACGCAAATTAGCCGAGCTATTTCAAAGCAAAAAGCCAAGGCGGCTGTGGCTTACATGTTTCAGTCCTCTCCTTATCGATTTGATGTTGTGTCGTAATGTAACTTCTGCCGACGCATATGACGAAACTATGGCTGATTTAGACTCTGCTAGGGGCACTCATCGAAACGGTCTCGCTAGTGGCTGCCGTCTTTTAACGAAGCGCTGATACGTCCAGTCGTTGGGGTAACAGTTCTTCAATCCGATTGGCATGCGCGCAGCAATCGTGAGATTCACATGCCGATTATTATCGCATTCACTTTGTGACTAATTTGGACCTACCATCAGGGAATACCAGTATTGTTTCTGTCGTTTTGTTGATTAGCTTATGTAGCACACTATCGATGTTCTGCGGCGGTGGTTCAGTGCCCGACCAACTATATCCGCCTCGCCATTCATAGGACTCGCCAGCTGCTAACATTCGTTGACTTTTATACACAATGGCATTGTAAAGCTTGTGGCTTTTCGTATTTCCTGGGCCATGAATAAGTGGCGCATCCTCTGCTACGGTCGATAGTTCGGTAGCGGCTCCAAAGCTCCTGTCCATCCAAACTCCTAAAACGCCGTACTTTCCCTTTAAAAGGGCAGCCCATGCATTAGGCGATGAATTCCTAGGACCACTATTGGAAGTTACTGAGTCCCAACGGGTGCGCCCCCTAACATTTCCGTCCAAAAACAACGCCGAATCTCGGTAGCCTTGAGTGTTGAGTTGTAAAGCTCTATCGCGCTTTATTACTATATCTTCGAGCGCAGTATATTTTGCGTGGACGCCAATAGCATTGCCTGAAATGCTTATCCAGTACTCTTGTCTCAGCACAAACCGACCTAACGAAATTGTGTCAGATGCCATCAGTTCATTGACTACATTAATGGTAAGGCCATCTACATAACCAGCATAGTCCGTATCAAGTATCTTGTTATTCGAATATACATCGTACTTAATATTGCGCGCAGTTTTAGCGCCCCCTGCTCCGCCGCTTGATCCGTGATTCCCTCCGGTAGCAATATTGGTTTTCCCATCTCCATTATGCTTCGCATTAATCAACATTACTCCAAACCATTCGGAATCGGCGACATTAAATTCTTCATAATGTGCATTATGTGGTTCTCCAAAATTTGCGACACTTAAGCCGCGCGGATTGGGCAAATTGTTGTATCCATTGGGTTGAAATTTAAATCGAACTATCTTGTCTGGCGATACCGGTGACGTTGTTGATAGTGTTTTTTTTGAACTATCATATTCAATATACGTTGGAGTTGGCCATATACCATCTGAAGCACACGCTAGGGCGAATGGTAAATATGCAACTGGCGCGGTATAACGGAGGAAAATTTTCTTCCATAACTGCCGAAACTGAAGTTTTTTGAAGTAAGAAGTCATATATATATAACTGGGTTAATAAGTGATAGCGGGGATAGTAAAAGCTATAGAGTACGCCTGCTTTCCTAATAGTTAGCTTAAAGATTAGAAACAGACACAAGTTCGAGTTAAAAACACTTTATGCTGATCCAGTCACTACTGCTTAGTATTTAGAGCGCTATTCGTTGAATATTCAAATAAATTCCATTGTGACTTAGATGGGTAATGCTTGTAATGACCCAGTGAAAAATTGCTCATGTGATATGTGATATTAGGGTAAATCACAAATGAGTATTATCATGGAAGATGAAATCAAGCGCTGGACGGCCAAGCGCAAAAGCGCACTAGTGTTGGACATTATTCAGGGTAAAACCACCGTGGCAGAAGTACCTATGATCTGTCACCCTCTGAGGTGGAGAACCGGGTGGATGAGGCAAAGCGAGGCATGGAAAATGCTCTGCGGGCCAATCCGCTGGATATAAAAGGACAATATGAAAGTCAAATCAAAGACTTACAGCAGGCCTATGGTGAAGCGATCAACCATCGGCATCCACATCAGGCGTTGAATATGAAAACCCTGCCGAAGCATTTGCTTTAGCCGCTTAAGTTGAGCAGGAAATGCTCGGTCATTACATGCTTTTACAATATTCTCCAAGTGAAATTAGGCTTAATACAAGCTTGGCCTGTACCTTGAAGTCATCTATCAGATGTCGGACGGAGAAGATAGTGAAACTCAAGTAACGTTTTTTTTCAAATTTTTTTACGTCTTTCGTCGTGACTAACGACGTATCGGGGTTTTTACATTTTCAGACTGGTTCTCGATCTTCTCAAAGCTATAATATTGATTGTCTATACTGTTCACTCTGCCAATATGATGTTAACGGAAGAGTAGTCTGCCGCATTGCCGGTTTCATTAACTTTGCCTGAGAATTCCCGACTGTGAACCAACATACCAATGAGCCGCGCTTTGCAACTGTCAAGGCAGACGGGGTAGAGTACCCTATCTATTTGACCTCTCCGAATCAGGATTATATACAAAAGAACTTGGCGACAACTGGGATTCCCTATGAGTTGCCTATGCTGACTGATATGAAGGCACGCCTGCAGCCGGAAAGTACAGTTCTGGATATCGGAGCCAACATTGGAAATCATACATTCTATCTGGCGCAGGTTTTACGTTGCCAGGTGATCGCATTTGAGGCTAACGACGAGTTAGCTCATGCAATGGATATGACAACCAGTGAAGCGGGGTTAGAGGAGCGCATAACTGTTCACGCCTTCGCCTTGGGGGACAAGCCAGGTTTTGCCGCATTCGAACAAGCCATGCCGGAGAATCTGGGTGGCCAGGCCTTGAAAAAGGGAACTGGAAGGATCAAGGTTAGGACTCTGGATTCTTTTGGTATTTCAGCACCCATTTCTGCTATTAAGATTGATGTAGAAGGAATGGAGCTGGATGTGTTGAAAGGAGGCAGCAAGCTCATTGGTGCTCATCTACCGATGCTGTACATAGAGGCTCAAACAAAAGACAGTTTCCTAGAGATATCAGCATATCTTAGAGAGTTCGGCTATGTCTATCGCGACACGTTTAACGCTACACCCACGCACTTGTTTATACATAAGACCAAATTGCAAGATGAAGGCAGTATAGCGAAATCATCCTTAAGTCGTGTTGAATATGAATACGATCTGCTAACGGCTAACAAAAAGATAAAAAAAGATCTGGTAGATTGTCAAATGAAATATCGTGATATTTCGCATTTGAATAGCAGCTTGAAGTTGGAAAATGAACGGTTACAGGAGCAGGCTCGCTTAAATGCGGAGACTCCTGTAAGTGCGGATGATGAGCGCTTACGTATAGAACTCGATCAGGCTGAGAAAGAATTAGCAGATGCCCGGCTGCAGATTGAGAGGTTGAGAGAGGACGTGTTCAGGGAGCGCAGGGAGAAAGAGTGTCAAATCCAGCAATTTTCCCAACAGAATGTTGCCGATAGGTTGGACGCTGCGCTGCAGGGGAAGTTGACTGCCGAAGTCGAGCGCTTGACAGCAGAGAATCGGAGCCTGAGTGCATTGCTGGAGGGTCAGCAAGCGTTGAAAACGGCACTGGATGAAAGCAAAAAGAAATGCGCAGACATGGCCTTCATTTTGGAGAATGCCAATGCTGAAGTAGCGCAATTGCAAGCAGAGAGAAGTAAATTACTTGCCAAAATCAAGGAAATAGACGAAGATCGGACGCAGGTACTGAAGCTGCAAGAGCAAATTAAGCAAATGCAGATCAAACAGCAAGGACTGCAAGCTGAGTTAACCAAGCAGGCCGAGCAGTTGGCAGTGCAAGAGAAGAAGGACAACGAGCAAAAACTTCAATTGCAATCGCAGGCAGAACAGTTGACTGCAATGGAGAAGCAAGCTGCCCTGGTTAAAGAGCTAGAAGTGCAAATACAGCAGTTGAGCACAGAAACTTCACGTTTGCAGTCGGAAAATGCGGATCTGTCTACATTGTTGGAATCTTCTCACGTTGATTCTGGCAAGGTAGAAGAACTGGAACTGACTTTGTTAGATCACAAAAATCGGCATTCCCAAGCTATGGAGGATAATGAGCGATTGCAGTCTGAAATTCAGCAACTGAATCAAGCGTTGACGGCTGCGGAAAATGAGGTAATGGGTGTGAGAGATTTAGCGCAAAGACAAGAGGATTATAAGGTCAAGGCGGAGAAGAGTAACGAACAACTGTCACGGTTGACGTCGGAATTGGATTCTTACCGTAAGGAAGTGGAGCGCATTCCGGAGATGGAACGTATCAATGCGGCTTTAGAGCGGCAGCGTGATGATTATGCTGAAGCAATCGTGTCGCTGAAATCCCAACATCAGCAATATATTGAAGGGATGAGGCTGCTGCATGAACAGCAGCAACGCGATAATGAACAGCAGATGCAGTTCCTGATACAGAAAAAAATGGAAAGTTTGGCGCCGTTGCAAGCGAACCAGGAAAAACTTGACAAACTCATTGAGTATCGTAACGATATCGAAAAAATATATGCTGAGCGCACGCCTTTGCTAAATAATTTGCAGGGTACGCAAGGCGTAGAGCAAATTCAGGATAAAAAAGCGGCGTTGGAAGATTTGAACAGGCAGTTAGCGGAGTTTAATAATCGTTCTTTATCTTAGGCTGCAATGCTGCTTTCATAGTGGTTAAACAGGAAATTGCTCGAGCAAAATCAAGATTTTCCTCGGAGGACTGTTTTACATATAGACAATAAAACTTATACACCGTAATATTAAGTACGATTCTCAGCTATTTTGTTATATATTCAGATTACATAATAGCGAGATTGACTTATAAACGGGGGCATGCTGGCTGTATGAGGTTTTTCAATAGTGCATTGGATTCCGCTGCATGAGGATCCAGGATTTGGTGAGCGGGGCGCAAAGCCCTGCAGAATTATTTATTAACGCCGTCTGCGAACAGGCAAAGTCAGGTTCCGGTTCCGGTCTACCCTACGCCCTGACTTATGCGCCTCTGGCACAGATCAACCCTTTTCAGCGTTTGTTATATTGTCGTGCTGCGCAGGCAGGTTATGCGATCGTGCCAGCAGTCCATTTTGCCGACCTAGCCAGCGTGAACTGGCAAGGCAGGTCTGTCATCCATTTACATTGGCTTGCATCGGTACTGGCAGGTAGTGAGACCCAGGAAGAAACTCACGAGAGGCTGAGCGCATTTGAGCAGGAATTAGTCCGGTGGCATCACGCTGGGCACAAAATTCTGTGGACGCTTCATAATGTATTGCCCCATAACACCCGGTTTCCCGAGGCCGAAATTGCCTTGCGCCGTTTGCTGGTAGCCCATTCCGATGCAATCCATATTCTATCGGATCAGTCGGTTGAAGAGGCGCGCAAATATTATGATGTGCCGGACGAAAAGGTCTTTTTTGTTCCTCACCCAACCTACGAAGGTTGGTATTCGAATGTTGGCGATGTCTCGGCGGCACGGCTGGATTTGGGCATAGAGCCACATGATTTTACATTCTTGAATTTTGGTGCCTTGCAACCATACAAAGGTGTGCTGCGATTGGTAGAGGCGTTTCAGGCGCTCAAGCAACGATATCCGCTGAAGCGTTTTCGCTTGATTATTGCGGGAAACCCTGCCGATAAAGAGTATGTGGGTAAGATTCTTCATGCCGTGGCCGATGTTCCTGAAATCCGCGTTATTCAAAGCGTCATGCAGGAAAAAGAAATTCAGACGCTATTTAATGCTGCAGATGTGCTGGTTGCGCCCTATATTAAGACGCTCAATTCCGGAGTATCCTTGCTGGCAGCAACGTTCAGGAAGCCGCTGGTTGCACCAAATGTGGCTGGCGTTGCTCAGACATTCGCGAATGACGGCGGGTTGCTGTACTCCGACAGCAAGGGTGATCATCTGCTTGATGCTATGGAGCGGTCGCTGACCTATCGTATTGATGATTCGGTATTTGATCAGATATTGAATGACTATAGACCAGCGCGAATTTCTGCTCTTTTTTTTGAGGCGTTAACTCAGAAATTATTTACTTGTCAGTTGGAAAGTCCTGAGGCTACGCATCATGACTGAGACGCAATCGTTACCCCAAGAAAACAAAGTGCCAGTTGAAAAAAAAGAGCCACCGGATAGTCTCAAGACAGCAACGTTCTCTGTGCGCGAAGGAGACCTGCTGAAGCTCCGAGCGACGGCCATTGATATCGCTGATTCTGTGAGCGAGCGAGCGCTGGTCTGCGCGATCCGCTTCTTTGATCTGCAGGGTGGTCATATTGAGCAGGCATACGATGGCACTGCTGTTTCCTCCGTGTACGGCAGTTACGTATACGTTGAATCGAAAAAAGAGGGCGAAGTGGCATCCTGGATCAAGCAAGTGATTGTTGCGCCTGCGGGTGCCCATTTGCTAGAGGTGAAACTATTCCCCTGGAAAACGTCGCCTGAGATAAAGATAACAGGGGAGGTGGAATGCCTGGATATCCGACGTATTCCTACGGATGAGATCAGCTGGAATTTAGGAGCCAGTGAAGCAAAATCGGAAACCTATGAAGTGCTGCCGTTTTGGCGCAGCTTGTTCTCGTTCGATATATTAAGAAAAGCAAATGCAGCCTTGAATGACATCCTCATAAATATCAAGTTTGTGGGAGTCGATGGCAGTCTTACACCGGTGAAGACGGCTGTTATAAGCCCCGTGATGGGTACGACCCATGCGCTGGAAAGCGACGAATTGGTCGTAACGCCCGTCGCACAGAAATGCGAATACGAGGGCTATGAACGCTTGATCGCGCTTGCTCAAATAACGCCTCCCAGTACAGCTTTGACTGCTATTGTGACGGTAAGCAATCAGAACGAGAGCTACTCTGTAAGGGTAGCGCAGCGCATTTTTGCTTTTGAAACGTTGATCGAGTCGCGTCTTTCTGCAGATGCAGGAACTTTCATCTCGAGAGCGGTAAAACTGCCTGCCGACCTGGCGCAACTGTCCTTTACGAAATTAGCGGAAAAGCGTCCTGACGATGTGTCCGTCTTTGATGGCATTCTTGAATATTATGTAGCGTCTGGAAATGCTAAGAAGATGATTGCAACTGCCAACACCATTCTGAATCGCTTCCAGGATGGGAGTGTGTGTGCCAAGGCTCGTCGGGCATTGGCATTGGTAAATGAGTGCATGCCATCGTGGCGTCCGAGCGTGGCAGGGTTGAATGTTAAGCCGGCGGCTACTGAAAAGAGTGGGCCACCCTTAAAAGTCGGGTACTTTCTCAGAAACGTCGATGTTGACAATGACTGGGTCACGGCGTTGGGTTGGGATGCCATGTGCGCCCAAAAGACGCTCTCTGGAGGAATGCCATTTGCCATATTGCCTTTAGGTTTTCCTCATAAGGGCGAACGCGGCTTGCCGTGGGAGCGGCACGAAGTGGGCGAAATTGCATGCTATTACCTTAATTGCCTGTCTTTGGAGCAGCTTGAGGCGATCCCCGTTACCTCTCAGTTGAATTTTATGGCAGTAGTGGCTGGCGATGTGCTGAACAGAGAGCAGGCAGACCTGCTCCATGTGCAGGAAGGAGAGCGCGGCTATGATTTGGCGCTGGTTGCTTTGGCATTGTCCAAGTCTATGCATCTTCCTTTGGTTTACCAGAAATCCAGCCCTTTTGTGCTACCTGCTGATGGTTCTTTATCTCATCAAACATTGGCCCAACTGAGGGCTACGCGAGACTACCAATGTATGCTTGATGCCGATGCGGTTATTGTATCCGCTGATGTGGAGCGGGCCAGCTTGATGGCGGTTGGCATTGCGGCTGAAAAAGTGTTTGTATGGCCGGCTGGTGGTGAGGATGTCATTTCTGATACAGAACTGTACAGGGAAAAAATTGGCGCACTGTGTCGATGTGTTTATGCCTACGCGCAAAGCGCCAATCAACGAAAATATACATAATCGAATATATGCACTTTTTGTAACGACGTAGGCGTTGCAATTGTTTGGTTGCGTTGGTTTACATAAGTACATATTTTCGATTCTCTGTGCTCGTAATTTGGACAAAGACAGTGTCTGAACGTGTTTAATAGTCATTATTTTAAATAATTAGTGACATTTTATTTAGGGGTTTACCCTTGAATTTCAATGAAACACGGTTAATTGTCGCCGGAAGCAATAATTAAAGACTTTGCGAACTTGTTTCATTAGATTTCCCGTGTAATAATCACATACGAAATATTTCAAATGAATGGGAGACTACCCGTGAAATGTTTCTGGTGTTATCGACATGTTGAAGATTGAATGCATTTTCGCGTATGTTTTCATGTGGTTGTGTCGAGATATATCTGTTTACGTTAGTTGATGTGCTTCGAGTTGCAACTCATGCAACCAAAATTAAATAAATTCAACTTTTATGGATAGGTGAATAATGGCTACAGTAAACTTAGACCTTGGTGGATTACTCAATGATCCCGAGAAAACCGTTGACCAAAGTTCTTATGACGGCGATACCATACTTAATGCAAGGGCATTAACCGGTAATACGACACTGAATATTACCAATACAACTGACAGTCCTGATGTCCTGGAATTGCAACAGACAATCTCCATTGGGCTACTTTCTACCAGCACAGTCAATTTAGGGGAAAATGCAAACGTAAAATTGACAGGCCTGGCAGGTGTTAATGCGGGATCTACGTTCAATTACAATCTTTCCGATGGCTCTACCCTCGAAATGACATCGAACTTTTTGTCATTGGGATTGGGCAATACAGTCAATGTAGACTTGGGTGCTGATGCTACTTCAACATTCATCTACGACCCCACTGGTATCAATGTCGAACTGTCCGGTTATCCTAATCTGACTGGTGTAACTGCTGGTGACCAGATTCAGGTTGTTGGCGCGACTAGTGGCGAGTATGTTAACGGCGATCTGATCTTCAAAAATGACCTGGGTATTACTGTTGGTCGTTTCAATGCAGACGGTCTGGACCCCACTCAAGTTACTTTTGAAGGCGGTTCCATGATATATGCTTGCTTCCTCAAAGGCACGCATATCGCTACACCAGAAGGCGAGAAAACAGTTGAGTCTCTGGTAGCCGGCGACAAAGTGATCACTGCCAGCGGCGGTGTAGCTACAGTTAAATGGCTGGGTCATCGTACTCTGTACAAAAACCGTATTCCCGCCAAAGATGCTGTACGCGCATTTCCTATCCTGATCAAAAAAGACGCCATTGCAGCCAATGTGCCTCACACTGATCTGATCGTGTCTCCTGGTCACCACCTGGAGTTCAACGGCGCCCTGGTTCCTGCAATGATGCTGGTCAATGGCCAGACAATCGTTCAGCAGTTTGACCGTCGTTCATTCGAATACTTCCACGTTGAACTGGAACAATTTGATATTATCCTGGCCGAAGGCGTGCCTGCAGAGTCTTACGTAGATACGGGTAACCGTTCTATGTTCCAGAATGCAGACGAAGTTGCCATGAATCCGGATTTTGGTCCTGCAGAAGGCCGTCCTAACGTTGAAGGCCTTGTTGTTGCACGTGAAGGTGCTGTTGTTGAAGCCATTCGCAAGCAATTGCTGGCTCGTGTAGAACTGCTGACAGGTGCTAAACGTACACAAGACGCAGCCCTGTGCGTAGAAGTGAACGGTCGTGTTATTCAGGCAACGCCAGAGTTTGTTAAAGAAGGTGTATACCGCTTTGAATTGCCTGCAAATGCTGGCGATGTACGTATCGTTTCTCGCTCTTCACTGGTACGTGATGTAACGTATCTGGCGCGTCGCGATATTCGTCGCGTGGGTGTTGGTTTGTCTGCTATTGCTTTCACAGACAGCAATGGCCGCCACGACATCGACCTGATGGACAGCCGTATCAGCGGTCTGAACCAGCCTCAGGACGTCAAGGGCACAGCAATGCGCTGGACTAACGGCTCTGCTGTTATTCCTGCCGCTGCTATCCAGGCTTCTGGTAAAGCAACACTGGAGCTGACTGTACTGCGTACTTACACGTACTGGCTCGATTCCGCTTCTGAGCAGGCCGCTGTTAAAGCTGCTTAATTGCAGAACAGTGTGTGACCAATAAGTGGGTTTGCTTCATTAAGGCCAGGCCTGCTGTTGGTATTTAGAAAAATGGGTAAGCAGATTTGTCTGCTTACCCATTTGCTTTTGTGTTGCGCCATGGGCGTGCTTTGCATTGTTTGTCTCGCTTTGCCCTCAATAAGCGTTACAATTATGACACGCATAATAACCGGTGGAACGGGCGTTTCGCCTTATAAATAGCATGGTCTTTTAAACACAATAATTCGTGATTAGCTTTCTTAACTCTCTGAAATCCCCTTTGGGAGGTACATCAATCCTTCCGGGCGGTGGTTTTGCCCATTTAAAAATCGCGTTAATCTCTGATGAATTCACGCGAGTCTGTATTAGCCAGAATGCCAGGGTTAAAAATCTGTCCCCCCTGAACTACAAGCATATACTCAAGTTCTGGAAACCAGACCTGGTTTTTGTAGAGTCGGCCTGGAAGGGCATTGACGAGTCCTGGAAATTTCAGATTGCCGCTTACCCGGATCACCCTGATAGAAATAATAAGTCTTTGAAAAAGCTGGTGAAATATGCCAGGAAGTTGGGTATTCCAACCGTTTTCTGGAATAAGGAAGATGGTGTGCATTTTGAGCGGTTTATTGATTCGGCGCGCCTGTTTGATTACATTTTTACCGTTGATGAAACCTGCATTCCCCGTTATCGCGAGCATGTCGCTGAAAATGTATATGTAGGAACATTGCCGTTTCCGGTGCAGCCGCTATTTCATCGTTTTACCGGTTTTGACTTCAAGTATCATACAGCCAATTTTGTGGGCAGCTACAGTCGGCACATGCACGATGTTCGCCGGTACTGGCAGGATGCCGCTTTCCAGGCCTGTTCAGATTCTGGCCTGGGTTTGATTGTTTACGATCGTAATTCCGATAGGAAGGCGGCCCATTATCGTTATCCGGCATTACCTTCGGTGCAGGTACGTCATGTGATCAAGCATGAGGCCACGGCAAAGGTGTATAAAGATAACCTGGTTACGCTGAACGTTAATACGATTACCGATTCGCCCAGCATGTATTCGCGCCGGCTTATAGAGGCGCTGGCCTGTGGCGCGATTATTGTGTCCAATCCGAGTCTTTCAATGAAACATATGTTCAGCCAGTTTTGTCATGTGGTTAGTAATCGGGAAGAAATGATGGCAATATTCGAACGGCTCAAGCACGGTCCCGCAAATGATGATCTGGAGCGCGCCCGCGCGGGTGCGGAATTTGTTTTATCTAACCACACGTGGGAAGATCGTCTGCTGTTGCTGGTTGAGACGTTGGGATTGCATGCATGACAGGCAGGCCGCAGGCGATGGTTGATCGGAAGGTTACATCGTATGTTGTTAGCCCTATGGATATTGGTCTTTGGCGCAACCGTTCATTGCCGGCATTTCTGGATGCGCCCCTAAAAATAAGTGCCCTCGGCACGCCGGGCGACGCCATTCGTTTGGGCTGGGGCCGCAAAAAAAGCGGCTTGCGGGCGGTTCGATTAGCCGCTTCGGCTGGCGAGCGATTTTGTTTGCTGGAAGATGGGTTTTTACGATCCGTTGGCCTGGGGGTAGATGAGCCGCCCTTATCCGTGCTGTTTGATCATCAAGGCATTTATTATGACGCCAGCAGTCCATCCTGGCTTGAGTATCTGATTGCGCAACAACTGGATGCTGACGAAACGATCCGCGCACAAGCGCTTATTTCGCTATGGCGCGAGCAACGCGTTTCCAAATATAACCATTTGCCCGAATTTGCCGGTTCGTTGCCTGCCCGATATGTGCTGCTGGCCGACCAGACATTTGGTGACGCATCCCTGCGTTACGGCCAGGCATCGCCAGCGGATTTTGTCGTTATGCTGGAATGTGCGTTGCGGCAGCATGCTGACTGCACGGTCTTGATCAAGATTCACCCGGACGTATTTGCCGGCCACAAAAAAGGCCACTTTGATCTGGCTGCGCTGCAGGATAATCCGCGAGTCCGGATTATTGCAGATAATGTGCACCCGGTACGCCTTATTGAACAGGCCCAGGCCGTGTATACGGTTACGTCTCAGATCGGTTTTGAAGCGCTGCTGTGGGGCAAGCCTGTGTTCACATTTGGCATGCCATTTTACGCGGGATATGGATTGACCACCGATGCACAGCCTGCCCCGCCGCGTCGACAGCCGGTGTCGCTGGAGCAATTGGTGCACGCGGCGCTGGTCGGCTATGCGCGCTACCTGGATCCGGAAACCGGTTCACTCTGTGAGCCAGAGCGGCTGATGGAGTGGATGGGGCTGCAACGCCGTATGCGCAACCGCTTTGTCTCGCCTGTTTATGCGCCAAACTTTTCTCGCTGGAAAAAACCCATCGTGCAACGGTTTTTCCAGGGCTCAGAGGTTCGATTTCTGGAGAAAGCCGGAGATTTTCCGGGCGAGGGTACCCTCGCGGTATGGGGGCGACCTGCGGATCTGTCGCAATTTGCCGATAAACGTGTGTTTCTGGAAGACGGTTTTCTGCGTTCGGTGGGCCTGGGTGCGGATCTGGTGCAGCCTTTGTCCTGGGTCATCGACCGTACCGGTATTTATTACGATTCCAGCCGTGCCTCGGATTTGGAAACGATTTTGCAAACGGCTGTGTTTGACGATGCATTGCGCCAGCGTGCCGCGGTGCTACGCGAGCGTATCGTAGCCGCGAACCTCACCAAATACAACGTCGGTTCGGGGCGCTGGCAGCGTCCTGCCGGGGCGGCGCGCGTGATCCTGGTGCCGGGACAAGTGGAAACGGACGCGTCCATCAAGTACGGTTCACCGGTGGTTCCGCGTAATATGGAGTTGCTCCGGGCGGTACGCAAGGCCAATCCGGATGCCTATGTCGTTTATAAGCCGCACCCCGATGTGGTGGCTGGCTTGCGCGATGCGGGAAAAAATGAGCAGCAGGCATTGGACTGGTGTAATGAAGTGGTGGTGGATTATCCGATAGGCGAACTGTTTGCCGTGGTGGATGAGGTGCATGTATTGACGTCGCTGGCCGGCTTTGAGGCGCTGTTGCGTGGCCGCAAGGTGGTTACGCTGGGGCAGCCTTTTTATGCCGGCTGGGGGCTGACGCAAGACATGAACCCAGTTGCACGGCGTGATCGGACGTTGTCTCTGGATGAATTGGTTGCCGGTGTGCTGATTCTGTATCCGTCTTATGTAAGCCGGCGTTCCGGCCGTTATACGACACCGGAAAGTGCCCTGGATGAGCTACTGGATTGGAAAGCAGCAGGTGTAAGTGCCATGCCCCCTTGGCGTAAGGCAGTACGCCCTGTGCTGGGATGGATCGCAAGACTTCGCGGCAAGCGCTGACGGGGGAAGGCACTCAGGCGAGCCAGGGACCTAAGTCGGTTTTCAGACAGCAGGGCTCCATCACAGCGTAATGGCAGAAGCCAGCGCGCTAGAGAACTCGCACAGCCGAGTGTTCTTCTATTTCCTGCTCGAAGGTTTTGCCGCAGAGTTTGCAGCGATCCTCATAACTGGGATCGCAGGATACTTCGATGATTTCGTCGGCATCTTCGAACGCGCCCATCTCGGAAGCTGCACAGGCGTTGCACACAAGGACATTCGTGTGCACCGCATTGAGGTCCTCGGGTTCCTGCCCTGAATAGATAGAAAACATTTTCATATCGCCTCCGTTATAACTTATTGTATTTTTAGTATTTCTGTCATTATAGCGGCAGGAATGACAATTGGGTTATTAGTGTTTTTGCTGTTATTTGTGGTTGCCAGGTCTGCTATACTGCCGGGCGTGGATAATACAGCAGACTGTAAATACAACCGTTCCCATCATTCGGCCCATCACTCCCCCAGCAAATACCCCATCACCTTCTCCGCAATCACCCCCGACACCCTTTCATTCGCCTCCTGCGTCAGCCCGGCAATATGCGGCGTCAATATCAGATTCGGCATATCCGGCAGCGTATTGCCGGTCTTCACCGGCTCATCCTCAAACACATCCAGCGCTGCACCGCGCAGTTTGCCTGCCTGCAGCGCAGCCACCAGCGCCAGTTCATCCACAATACCGCCTCGTGAGGTATTAATCAATATGCTTTCTTTTTTCATCAGTGCGATGCGCCTGGCATCGATTAAATGGCGGGTTTCCTTCGTGAGCGGGGTGTGCATGCTCACAACATCGGCGTGTTGCAGCAGTTCTTCCAATGACATTTGCATTGCACCGGTTTCGGCCCAGACGGTGCTGTCCGATTTGATCATAGGGTCGTAAGCTGCGATGTTCATGCCCAGGGCGCTGGCCAGCCTTGCAGTGAGTCTGCCTATGCCGCCAAAACCCACCAGGCCTAGCGTACGTCCGGCTACTTCCAGTCCATTGCCAAGCTGGGCGCGCGGCCATTGCCCTGCTGTCACCTGGTCGCTCGCCAGATAAGCGCCACGCAGCAACACAAATGTGCTTGCAATCACATATTCGGCCACAGCCTGGGCATTGGCGCCCACTGCTGGGTATACGGTAATGTCTTTGCTTGCGCACAGGTCCATGTCTATATTGTCCAGGCCAACGCCCAGTCTGCCCACAACCTTCAAATGGGGTGCGTGTGCCAGTAATTGGGCGTTGACCTGGGTGCGGTTGCGTACGATCAGGGCATTGGCTGCGCTCACTGCTTCATATAGGGCTTCCTGTTGATCGACAAGGTCCGGCCGGTAGTCCACCTGCGCGATCTGGCGCAGGCGGTCTACTGCCGGTTCGTCCATAAACTCAGAGATGACAATGGTGTTGGTCATGTTAAATGTCAGGTTCCAGGTGTGATTCAGACAGGTGTGATTTAGTTGACTTTGATGTCGGCGTCTTTGATGGTTTTGGCCAGTTTTTCAATCTGGTCATGCAGATAGGTTTTGAACTGGTCTGGCCCCATTGGGTCGGGGATGAACCCCAGCTTGATCAGTTGTTCGCCCATGGCTTTTTCACCAACCACGGCCGTCACCTTGTCGCTGATTTCCTTTACCAGGGCGGGGTCGGTGCCTTTGGGCGCCATCAGGCCGGTGAAGTTGTCTACCATCAGCCTGGGTAAGCCGGCTTCTGCGGTGGTGGGCACGTCGGGTACGGCAGCGGCGCGTTTTTCAGATGTGATGGCCAGTGCCCGCAATTTGCCTTGCTGAACATAGGACAGGGATTCAGGATAATTGGAGAAAACCACATCTATCTGCCCCCCGATCAGGTCCACCATGGAAGGTGCGCCGCCTTTATAGGGAACGTGCGTCATTTTGGTTTTGGTCAGTTCCTGAAACAACGCCGCCGCAATATGCGGAGGCGTACCGGTACCGCTGCTGCCCACGTTCAAGGTTTTCTTTTTGGCGGTGTCAATCAGGTCCTGCAGGGTTTTGATAGGGCTGTTTTGTGGTACGACAACCATGATGGCCGACGAGGCGATCTTGGCTACGGGTACAAAGTCTTTTTCTATGTCATAGCCGGCTTTTTGTCCGAACAGGGTTTTATTGACTGCATGGGTCATGGTTATGGCCAGCCAGGTATTGCCATCCGGTTTAGCGCGGGCCGCTTCGGCAGGCCCAAGGTTACCGTTGGCACCGGCCTTGTTGTTTACGACGATATTCCACCCGGTTTTGTCGCCCACGCCTTTGGCGACCATGCGGGCGGCAACATCGGTGAGGCCGCCGGGAGCAAAGGGAACAATATAGGTGATGTATTGATCCGGTTTCCAGTCAGCCTGCGCCGCGGGAGCCACAATCGCGGTGCTTGCACAGAACAATGACAACAGTCCGAATTTGAGTATGCTGCGTTTTGTTGCGGTGTGACGATGTTTCATGGGGTGTCTCCTCCACGATTGTGATTGGCGGCCGGCCTGGTTTTTTATACCGGCCGCCAGGGATCAGGCGCTTTCGAATAGTCGGGTCAGGACAAATTCGCGGTGGCCCAGTGCTTCGGCGGATGTCCAGCGACCATTGGCTGTGGCCAGCATGCATTCAAGCAGTTTATCTCCTGCCTGGTCCAGATTGATTTCGCGTTGCAACAGACCAGAGGTGTCCACGTCAATGTGTTCGGCCATGGTTCTGACGGTACGCGGATTGGCGCAGATTTTGATGACAGGCAGAATCGGATTGCCAATCACGTTGCCCTGGCCGGTGGGGAAAAAATGCACCGCATAGCCAGAAGCCGCGCACAGCGTCACCATTTCGGCCGCGGCAGAAGACGAGTCCATAAACCAAAGGCCTTTGCCGGTGGGCATTTCGGCTTTGTCCAGCACGCCGTCTACCTTGCATTTTTTACCGATTTTCTGGATGTTGCCCAGGGCTTTTTCTTCAATTGTGGTCAGGCCGCCGGCAATATTGCCTTTGGTTGGCTGCGATTCTGACAGATCCGAGGTTTTCCAGCGATTGATCATGTCCTGATAGCGATTGAACATGAACATGAAATCTTCGCGTACTTTGTCGTTGGCGCAACGGGCCGCCACGATTTGTTCGCCGCCGGTCAGCTCCGAGGTTTCCCCAAACACAAGTGTATTGCCGGTAGCGTAGAGTTTGTCAAAGGCGTCGCCTACAGTTGGGTTAGCACCGCAACCTGATGTGGTGTCCGATTCGCCGCATTTGGTAGAGACCCACAGATCTGCAATAGGGCATTCAACACGTTCCAGCGCCGTGGCGTAATGCACGAATTCCTTGGCCTTTTTGGAGGCACGCATAATCGTGTCGTGATCGCCGTGCAGTTCGATGGAAAAGCCTGCTACCGGCTTGCCGGTTTGGGCGATGGCATCGACTACTTTTTTGGTCCAGCCTTCTTCAATGCCGATGACGACGACGGCGGCAACGTTGGGATTGCAGCCTGTTCCAATCAGCGTGCGAAAGTGCAGATCAAGATCGGCGCCAAATTGCAGGCGTCCGTATGGATGGGGAATGCCGATAGTGCCTTTGATGTTGTTGGCAACCGCTTCAACGGCTGCATTTGAAATATCGTCTACAGGCAGAATCACAACGTGGTTGCGTATGCCAACGCGCCCGTTGTCTCTTCTGTAGCCGCGGAAGGTGGTGTTTGAATCAATAATGGCCATGAGTAAAATCCTTGCTTTGAATAGCTGTCGATAGCGGTTGTGGCAGTGCGGGCGCAGTGCTTACCAGCGCTTGGTTTTGATGTTGTGCACGTGGGCATGGTCGCCTGCCTTGATGGGCGCAACCACTTTGCCGATATCGACACTGTATTTGAAGACGGTATCGCCATCTTTCATGTCTACCAGGGCGACCTTGTGGCCGATGGGAATGTCCTGGGTGGCTTTCACAGTAATGATTTTGTCTTCTTCCATATTCCAGCAGGCCAGTTCCATTCCGGCCGTAATCCCTTCGACGACGGCAACGGCAACGGTGTCCTTTGAATCATGCAATACGGCATGGATCATCGTTTTCTCCTTTGATTGGTAATTTGAGTGTGTTTCATTGCATAGAAAATTTGATTCATCATAATTGCAATATTCATCCAAGTCAACTAGATCATATATATGAATTTGTCAAAAAAGCTTCACATTTGAATTCTGCTGGCGTTGGGGATGCAAGCCGTGGCATCATGGCGGCAAGTCATTTAAAATCTGCCATCTATGAACAAGAAAGAATTCTTTTTACCGGGCACGCCTCTTTATTTTGCAGTCAAGCAATCCTTGCTGGCGGCGCTTGCAAGTGGCGAGTGGGTGCGCGGCCAGGCGATTCCACCCGAGAATCAACTGGCCGAAAAATTCGGGGTATCCATCGGGACCCTGCGCAAGGCGGTGGATGAGCTGGTGAGCGAACATATCCTGATTCGTCATCAGGGGCGGGGTACCTTTGTTGCCACGCACGAAAGCGATCAGCATTTTTTCAAGTTTTTCCGGATCCAGCGTCGGGATGGCTACAAGACGTATCCAACAACGCGTCTGCTGAAATTTCGTCGTCGGAAAGCGACGCGCGAGGCCTGCGAGCGTTTGCAGTTGCCCAAAGATGCCAGCGTATTTCATTTTTTTAATCTGCTGAGCCTGAATAATGATCTGGTGATGGTGGATGAAATCCAGGTGCCGGAAGTGCTTTTTGCCACGCTGAATGAGCAGAGCCTGGGCGAGCGCTCGAGCACGCTATACAATTTTTATCAGAATAATTTCGGCATCAATATTGTTGATACGCGCGAAAAGTTGAGCGTTTGCCAGGCCGACAGCGCCGTGGCCGGTTGGCTGGATATCGCCGAAGCCACGCCTTTGCTATTGATTGATCGCACCGCGTATACGTATCAGGATCGCCCGGTGGAGTGGCGGCAAACACGCGCCAATACTGCGAAATACGAATATATCGCCAAAGACTGACTGGATACGCAAAACTGTTGCGGGCGATGATGGGTGCGATCTCGTGCATGTGGGTTGATGCTGCGGAACGGATCTTCGGTACAAATACCTTTTTGTCTCTCATTCTGCTTGGCAGAACAGGAATAGAATGTCGCTGTCTATAAAATATCGCTGTCTTTATGCACCTAAAGATAATCGATTGGTGGCGAGAACATACGTACGTGCCTCATTTGCATCGAGTTAGGGGCGCGTTAAATTCAGTTAATAAACAGGTTTGCGGCTGCACAGCACGTTGTATTGAGTCAATTGACAGGCAAACAAACACGCCGCAGCGGTACTTTTTTCCCTGAACTCATTTCAAAACATGACCCGCGAGGCGTTAGCGCCACATTCTGAGTTTTTTATTTACAAATAATACAAAACATGTGTTACAGGAAGCAGGCAATAGGCAATGTTTTATATAGAATACGCCCCGTACGAATGATATTCACCTATCCATCGTACTTTTGCACCCTGGCTCGTCTGAGCCAGGGTATTTTTTTGGTTCAATGCGCACGCAGGTTCTGAAAGGTTTGGCACGTATCCGCAAACTTGCGCGTTGGGGCTGCCAAATGACAAGTAATAAATAGCAAAATGCTTTCAGAAAAAAATATTTGATCTTGTCTGAGTGACGCTGCTGCAGTGGCATATGTTCGCGTCCTGGAATCTTCGATTTGCGAATCAATGAACCCGAATGCCACTCATTTATTTAATGGCGATGGGCCGACGGTTGACCGGAGTTGCGCCGTCGGTGCTCTTGCACCTGTTTTGAAATCGATTTTCCAGTCAGGGCAGATGTGCAGTAAAGTGGTGCAATAACGATGCGCAATAACGACGCGCGGCCAGTCTGCCCGCATCAGTAGCAATAAGAATAGAGCTAAAAGCTATTTTATTAAGTGGCTGTTTGTCTGTATAAACTTTATTCCAATTAAGAGAGACTGCCATGACCCTATTTAGAAATGCTACTGTGCGCTGGCTGAATATTTTCCTAGCTGTTGGCGCATTGACCTTCGCGGCAGTGAGCGTTGCTGCCACTGCTGACCAGAATTTCCCCAATAAGCCGATTCGTTTGATCGTGTCCTACCCGGCGGGCGGTAGTGTTGACGTGGCCGCACGCATTTTGCAGGAGCCGCTAAGCAAAGGGTTGGGGCAAAGCGTGGTCATTGAAAACAAGGGCGGTGCGGGTGGCACCATTGGTACGGCACAGGTGGCCAAGGCCGCGCCCGATGGTTATACGCTATTGTTGACCTTGTCGTCGCACACGATCAACCCCGCCATTTATGCGCAATTGCCATTTGATACGGAGAAAGATCTGGATCCCGTATCCATGGTTGCATCCGCGCCTCAGGTGCTGGTGGCGCATCCGTCTTTCAAGCCGTCAACGATTCCGGAACTTATTGCATACGCCAAGGCAGCAGACACGCCGGTCATTTATGGTTCTGCGGGTGTCGGCTCGCCCAGTCATATTGCAGGTGAATTATTCAAGAAGCTGGGGCAGGTTCAGTTAACGCATGCGCCGTATCGCGGCGGTGGTCCTGCAACGGTAGATGTGCTGGGCGGACAGATCCCCTTGCTTTGGGTATCGTTGCCTGCGGTGACTCAGTATATTCGCAATGGCAAACTCAAGGCGCTTGCCGTCTCCACGAAAGAGCGCACGCCAGTGCTCCCGGATGTACCATCGGTGGCCGAGACTCTTGATGGTTTCAATGTGGATTCCTGGTACGCCATGTTCGCGCCTGCCGGTACCCCGCGCCCCATCATCGACAAAATTCAGAAAGTACTGGCCCAGGCCGCCGGCGATAAGGCGATACAGGATGCATTCCTTGCGCAGGGTGCGGTTGTGGTAGGCGGGACACCAGAGGCGCTTGATGCCGTGGTGAAAAAGGAAATCCCCGCCTGGAAGACGCTGGCCAAAGAGGCGAATATTAAAATTAATTGAGTGTCTGAGTGGATGATGATAGTGTGCTGCACTGCGGTGCTGAGAAGAGCATCGCCGCAGTGTATAAGAACATGAGAAAGCACGACTGCCGGGATGACCCCGGCAGTTTTTTATGAACGCGTACGGCTCGTAATGGTATGGTGAAGTTTAATCGAGCTTGATATCATTCTTTTTAGCCACGGCATCCCATTTGCTCAATTCATCTGTAATAAATGCTTTGAAAGACTCGGGCGAGCTTTCTTCCACCTGCATCCCCAGATTGTTCAATTGCTTGATAGTCGCGGGGTCTTTAAGCGCGGTGTTGATGGCCTCGGACAGTTTGCTGATAACCGGTTCAGGTGTGCCGGCAGGTGCGAAAATGCCTTTCCACTCGCTCACGTCCATTTTCACACCCTGTTCTTCCATGGTCGGCACATCAGGCAGGTCGCTGCTGCGTTTGGATGCCGTGGTGGCCAGTGCTTTCAGTTTGCCGCCGCGAATATACGACATGGCCGAGGCCGCATTGGCAAAATAGGTGTCCACAACACCACTCATGACATCCACCAGTGCTGGTGCACCGCCCTTATAGGGAACGTGTACGATATCAACACCGGTTTCCTGCTTAAGCAATTCGCCCACAATATGTACCGGGCTGCCAATGCCGTAAGAGGCGAAAGTCAGCTTACCAGGCGCGGCTTTGGCGGCATCCACATAGGCTTTAACGCTGTCATAGGGCGAGTTGGCCGGCACGACCATCAGATAGGGCGAGCTCACCACCTTGGCGATGCCCACAAAATCCTTTAGTGGATCGTAGGGTAGTTTGCGCAGCACGGGGTTGATGGAAAAGGACGATGCATCGTACAGCAGGGTGTAGCCATCGGCAGGGGCACGCGCAACCTGGGTTGCACCGATAGAACCACTGGCGCCGGCCTTGTTCTCGATCACAATCGGCTGCTTAAGCGTATCGCCCAGCGCTTTGGCAATAATGCGTGCGGCATTGTCCGCGCCACCGCCAGCCGAGTAGGGCACGATCATGCGAATGGCCTTGCTGGGATAGTCGGCAGCCCAGGCTGTGCTGCCGGCCAGCACACTGCAGCCCAGAGAGAAGGCGATAAGTGTTTTATTTAATGACATATGTAATATGTCCTCCGTGATAATTATGATTAATGTGTCAGGGTGATGGTGATGCGATGGCAGGACGTTCAGCTATACGGTTGCAACGGGGTTAACGGGTGCGCCCACCATGCCGCGCAAATAGATGGGCGGCGCAGTCAGAAAGAAGGCATGGCGTTTGTTGTCTCGCAGCCATTTGGCCAGGTAAGACAAATGCCATAACTCTCCCAAGGGCATGCCCAGTTTTACCAGGCAGTGCTCGTGCAGCGGCAACAATGGCCCCTGTTCTTTGCTTAGCGCGTAATTGCGTTTTTCTACAGCATGGTTATCGGCAGCGAGTGCCGACACCTGTGATTCCGTGATCCATTCAAGCAGTTGTGGATCGTTGCCGTCCAGCGCGCAGCAGCTGGTTTTCAGAATCTCGTGATCGTCATCGGCACGCAGGTTCAGCGCAATATCGGCAAGGCCGGTGTGAAAGCATATGATGTCCCCTTTGTGCAGCTCAATACTGTCGGCTTTCATCACCGCTTCGATGTCGGCAAAACGGATCAGCCTGGCTTCGTCACCAAAGTGATGGCGCAAATCGATGAGTACGCCGCGTCCCTGAATGCCGTGTTGCGCCATGGGGTCGATAGATAGCGCGGCCGCGCCATTGAAAGTGTCGCTGTTGCCGTTGCTGTGTTGATGCGCAACCACACGAAAGCCGTTATAGCCTACTGGCGCTGCAGTGCCTGACCCCTGTGCATCAAAACAGGAACAGACATGCCCGAGTGCATCCCATTGTGTTGAATACTGAGGTGACATAGTAACCACGTCATCGCTCACCACATCGGTGGCGCCGGGTGTATCCGTGCCCAGGGGGAAATTGAAAATCGGCACGCCGTTTTTCATGGAAGGGCGGATCACCGGACCGGCGCGGCGCGGGTTTAACACAGGCTGTCTGGGCACATCCAGCGGCAGGCTTAATGAAAAGCTGAGTCCCTGCTGTATTTCGCGGGCAGCCCGTACGCGGGCCGCGGCGTCAATCCAGTTCAGGCGGCCCAGTTGGTCATCGGCGCCGAAGTCTCCCCAGTTGGCCCCTGCCGGGCGCTGTTTCCAGTGGGCGTTTGTGCTCATATTTATTCCTTGTTAACGTACAATGCCGCGCGCTCTGAACAGGTCTATTTCCTGTTCGCTGTAACCATATTCGGCAAGCAGCTCGCTCGTGTGTTGCCCAAAGTCCGGCGCCGCCCGTGCCGTCGCACAGGGCGCCTGATTCATTTTAATCAGGCCTGTAATACTCTTGTACTTGCCGATTTTGCTGTGCGAAAATTCGCGTACCATCCCTTCGGCCTGCACTTGCGGATGATCGAACATCTCATGTACCGGTCGAACCATGGCGCAGGGCACACGGGTCCCAAAATGCGTTTCCCACTCTGCTGCGCTGCGTTGCTGCAAGGCGTCACGGATAATGGGTACGATAACGCTGGCCTGTTCCGCGCGCTTGCGCACCGTGTCGTATCGTTCGTCGCTGGCCAGAGACGCCAGTCCCAGCAACGAGCAGAGCGCTTCCCAGAAGTGGGGGGTATTGGCCGACAGGTAGATAAATCCATCTTTTGTTGGGTGGATGCCGGTAATACCGCCAGAGCGCATATCCCGTTCAATGTTTTTAGGCTCTCCTTCTGCCCAGACCAGACGTGTAGACTGCATGGTGAGTGCACTGGCCAGCAGCGAGACTTCCACATAGGAGCCTTCCCCGGTGCGCTCCCGTTTGAAGAGCGCGGCATTAACACTATTGGCGATCATCGCACTGGCGTAAAAATCAACGACAGAGCCATAGACAATTTCCGGTTCGGCCTTGCCCATGCCCTGTGAATCACAAATGCCAGACATGGCTTGCAGCACCTGGTCATAGCCGGCGTTATTGGCCATCGGGCCGGTCGAGCCATAGCCGGTCATGGCGCAGTACACCAGCCTTGGATTCAGTTGCGATAATGTCTGGAAATCAATTTTCAGGCGCGGCGGGACGGTAGGGCGAAAATTGTGGACCAGCACATCAGCCTTATGCAGCAGTGTCAGGAATATGTCATAGCCCTCGGCGCTTTTCAGATCCAGGCTGATGCCGCGCTTGCCCCGGTTAACGCCGATAAAGGCACGGCTCTCTGCTTCCAGTGTAGATGGATACTTGCGCAGATTATCACCCTCGGGCGGTTCGATTTTGATCACTTCTGCGCCCAGGTCGGCCAGCAGCGTGCAACCGTAAGGCCCGGCAATATAGGCGCTCAGATCCAGCACCTGGATACCGGCCAGGGGCAATGCAGTGTTTCCTGAAGTTGTTGATGTCATAAGGCTGATCCGTGTTTATTTCTGTACGTGAATATCGCTGTCCCTGGCGACTTTTTTCCACAGGTTGATGTTGTCGCTGATTTCCTTGTCGAAATCGGCGGGCGTCATATAGGCCGCTTCGGCGCCTTCCTTAATGAAGAATTTTTTCAGTTCCTCATCCGCCGTGACCTGTTTGAGCGCGTCATTCAGTTTTGTGACAACGGCATCGGGCGTGCCTTTGGGCGCCAGAATGCCCCACCAGATTTTGAAATTGTAGTTGGGTACATCGGCCGCGATGGTTGGCAGATCAGGTGCCACCTGGCTTTTCTGGCTGCTGGTCACGGCCAGGGCCGTGGCTTTGCCGGTGCCGACTGCCGGCAACAGTGATGGTCCGCTGGCAATCAACACATCCACCTGATCGCCGATCAGTGCGTTGGTTGCCGGTCCCATGCCTTTGAACGGCACATGTGTCATATTGATTTTGGCCAGCGAGTTCATCATTTCAGTTGCAAATTGGTTGCTGCTGCCCGGGCCGGACGAGGAGTAATTCAGCTTGCCGGGATTGGCTTTGGCGTAGTCAAGCAGTTCGCTCACCTTGGTGAACCCCAGCGTTTTGCGCACGGCCAGAATAAACGGGCCTTCGGCCATCAGACCCACTCCGCGCAGGTCGGCGATCGGGTCAAAGGGCAGTGAAGGCTGGATCGCGGCATTGGTGGTGAAGCTGGATGAGACGGCCGCCAGCGTATAGCCGTCCGGCTTGGCGCGCGCCACCTGCATGGTGCCGATAGAGCCGCCGGCACCACCTTTGTTTTCAATCACGACCGTGGTTTTAAGCAGCGTGCCCAGTTTCATGCCCACGGCGCGGGCGAATGTGTCATTCGAGCCACCCGGTGGGTAAGGCACGACCAGGGTGATGGGCCGATCACCCGGAAAGCTGGCGGCGGCGTCGGCAGCCATTGCACTCACGGGTAATGCAATCACAGACGCGAGCAGGGCGCTGCACGCGGCTTTCAAAACAGACTGATGGTTCAATGCATTTTTTTTCATAGGTATCTCCTCCTGGAACGATCAATTACTGGCCGATCTGGCGCAGAATCATTTTTGCTTTGTTAATAAATGGGACATCGATCATCTGGCCGTCAAGAACGTAGGCACCGTGGCTGGCCTGATCGGCCGACTCCACAATTTTGCGTGCCCAGTCAATTTCTTCCTGGCTTGGTGCGAATACTTCATTTGCAATCGCAATCTGGGATGGGTGAATGCAGGTTTTGCCCAGGAAACCAAGTGATTTGGCCAGCATGGCTTCCTGCCGAAAGCCTTCGCTGTTGCCGATATTGGCATAGGCGCTGTCATAGGCGTAGATACCTGCGCTGCCTGCAGCCAGTCGCAGATTCAGCATGACATGATGGACGGTCGCGGGCTCGTAACGCCGGATGCCCAGCGGTTCAAACAAATCACCCAGGCCCAGTTGCAGGCCGGCGATGCGCCTGTCTGTTGCAGCAATAGCGGCTGCGTTGATCAGGGCCAGCGCCGTTTCAATGTTGACCAGAATGGCCGGTGGTTTGTCCAGTGCGCTGGCGGCCTTGTCGAAGGCCACGAAAAAATCCTTCATCTGTTCGGATGATTCGATTTTCGGGATATTGATCATGTCCACGGCGTCAACCATGCACGCCTGCAGATCGTCTTCAAACCAGGCGGTCCCCATATCGTTGATACGGACGATAATGGTCTTTTTTTGTGACTCTGGTTGCAGTGATTGCAGGAAATCATTCAACTGCTGGCGTGCCTGATCCTTGTGCATCTCCAGAACGGCATCTTCCAGGTCAAAGGAAAGGGCATCGGCCTGGCTGTTGAGGGCTTTTTCGAATAATTCCGGTCGTGATGCCGGCACGAATAATTTGCTTTTCATCTTCTCCTCCTTTTATATGCGCAGATCATAAGGGAGAAAAGATAGAAAAAGTGCTTGTATTTTTATCTTAAAAAGATAAGAATTATATCTTTTGAGGCGGCACCAGACCAAGGCTATGACGAATGAAATGGCGTTATGAAGCAGCGTTATGAAGTAGTGTTATGAAATTGCGTTACCAATTAGCATGATGACAGCGTGCTCTGCAATGGTGTTTGAAATAGTACTTGACCTTCCCATCGTGTCAATGTTTAAGCTTTAATCACTATCAATCACATGGGAGTGAATCACATGAAATTCCAAATCGAAAACATGACTTGCGGTGGATGTGTACGCCGGGTAACTGCAGCTGTCCAGGCGGTTGACGCATCCGCAACCGTTTCCGCCAATGTGGGCGAGCACAGTGTAGACATTCAGTCCACCAGTACTCAGCAGGCGCTTATGGATGCGCTGGAAACGGCCGGCTATCCGGCACGACCGGTGGTATAAGCGGCAGCGCCGTCGTTCGGCGAACTATGCATTCATTGCCATGCATTCACCACAAGGCATCCACTTTTGCAGGTTTTTTATGAAAACGCTAATATTTTCAATGGCACTGTTAACGGCCGCTTCCGGCGTCTATGCAGCGGAAAAATCCGTCACGGTGTATCACGATCCCAATTGTGGATGCTGTACGGGCTGGGTGCAGCATATGCGCGATGCCGGATACAGTGTAAATGCAATCAGGACCGCAGATATGTCTGCGATCAAGCAGAAACTTAAGGTACCGGCAGCGCTGGCATCCTGCCACACGGCGGTTGTAGACGACACGGGGCAAATTGTTGAGGGGCATGTGCCGGCCTCTGTGGTGGATAAGTTGATTACGAAGCGGTCTGTCACAGGTGTGGCTGCACCCGGCATGCCCGCCAACTCGCCCGGTATGGGGCCCATGGACGGTAATCTGGTAACCGTGGATTTTTCCGGACAACCGTTTTCCCGGGATTGATCGGGTGAACGGTGAGTCGCGAACCTTGTTCTTCGGCATCAATCTCCGGTCGCGTAACCACGCGTGGAAGAATGCGTGAAATAGCGCGTTGAACAGTCATGAACACAAACTTTATCCGCACCTTTCTGCTGGTTCATCAGCTTGGCTCTATGGCTCAGGCGGCCAGAAAGCTGAATGTGACACATGGCACGGTGGCGCAGCAAATTGCCTCGCTGGAAAAGGAGATTGGCGTGACGCTCGTGGCGCGTGCCGGGAAAACGGTGCATGTGACCGAAGCAGGCTTGCGCCTGCTGGACAAGTTGATGCTGATCATCAATGAAATAGATGCATTGCCGGGCGTGGCTAATTCAAATGAAATACGCGGAGAACTCAGAATCGGCGCAGGCAATAGCGTGCTTAACAGCATTTTGCCGGATATTCTGAGTCTGCTGGTGCGACGCTATCCGGAAGTGCATGTGGTGGTGCAGCCAGGTGTGTCACCGGACTTTTACCGCGACATTGAGAACGGCGATCTGGATGCTGCCATTGCCATCGAACCACCTTATACCTTACCTAAAACCCAGGAATGGCTATTGCTACGCGAAGAGCCGTTTGTATTGCTTGCATCCGAAGTGCACAGTGGAAAAAACCCCGAGCAGTTGCTGCGCGCCCAGCCTTTCATTCGCTACGATCATAACAGCTGGAGCGGCAAGCTGATTGAACAGTACTTGCGCGCAATGGCGATTGTGCCGGTGGAGCGCTTTGAGCTGAATGCGATTGAATCGATCGCCCTGATGGTTAATCAGAATCTGGGTGTTGCCATCATTCCGGACTCAGCCAATCTGTATAAACGGGATCTGAAAATTATTAAATTACCCTTGCCGGAAGTGAGTGCGCCGCGTCGCTTCGGGCTGGTCTGGTCACGCAAATCAACGCGTATCCGGCTGGTGCAGGCTTTTCGCGAAGCGGCGCTGATGGCGTATCAGGTGTTGAATCGGCAGGGATAGAAGCCCGCAAGCGGGCGGGATGGTGCGTGGTGTTATGGGTATACACCACGCAAATAAAGGGACTCAATGCAGAATATCGGCCATGAACTTGCGGGCACGTTCATGGGTAGCTTGAGAGAAAAAAGTATTCGAAGTTGCATCTTCCAGAAGTTGTCCCTGATCCATAAACCAGATGCGATCGGCCACTTCGCGTGCGAAATTCATTTCGTGGGTAACACAGACCATGGTCATACCGTCGGCAGCCAGTTTCTTCATCACTCCCAATACTTCGCCGACCATTTCGGGATCAAGTGCACTGGTGGGTTCGTCAAATAAAATGACCGGTGGCTGTTGTGCGAGTGCCCGGGCAATGGCTACGCGCTGTTGTTGTCCGCCTGACAGGTTGGCGGGCATTTCATCTTTCTTGGCATATAACCCCACTTTGTCCAGCAATGCTTCGGCTGTCTCATAAGCCTGTTGTCTGGAATGGCCCGCGACTTTGATGGGTGACAGGGCCACGTTGTCCTTCACAGACAAATGCGGGAACAGGTTGAAATGCTGAAATACAAAACCGATCTTGGCGCGTAACTGATTAATGTTCACGTTCCGGTCGTTGATGCATTGGCCATCGATGCTGATAGATCCGCTGGCAATGTCTTCCAGCTTGTTGATCGTACGGATCATGGTCGATTTTCCGGAACCGGATGGGCCGCAAACGACCACGACTTCTCCTGCGTTTATTTGTCCGTTGATGTCGCGCAATGCATGATAATTTTTATACCATTTGTTGACGTTTTCAAACTTGATCATAATTGGTCTCCGTAAGTATGAATCAGGTGGCTGAGCCCAGGCGCTTGGTGTTCAAATGAGCCTCCAGCATTTTTGCAAGTCTGGATAGCAGCGCGCATATAAGAAAGTAAAACAGCGCCAGTACAAGATAGGTACGTAGCGTTCCGGTCAATTCAATGCTGTTGATCTGTTGCGCCGAAAACGCGGCCTCATTGACGCCGATGATATAAACGATAGAGGTGGCTTTGATCGTTGAAACGAACTGATTCAAAAGGGAAGGAATCATATTGGTTAAAGCCTGCGGAATCTGTATGGTAAACAGCGTCTGAAAATAACCCAGGCCCATGGCCCTGGCCGCTTCTACCTGACCAGCCGGAAGCGCCTGTAATCCTCCCCGGATGATTTCGGCCAGAAACGCTGATTCATAAATAACAATGGCCGATACTGCAGTCCAGAAGGGTGGGATTTCCGTCTTCATGAGGGTGGGCAGCAGAAAATAGGCCCAGAAAATGATCATGATCAGGGGAATGGACCGAAATACGTAAACCCATATCGTGGAGAGGACGCGAATGAACTTGATGTCGCAGGTCCTTCCTGTACCAATCAGTAGCGCAATCGGAAATGCGGCGGCAAGACTGAGTGCCGCAAGAATGAGCGTTCCGGCAAAGCCGCCAATGGGACCCGCAGGCCAGGACCCCACCAAAAACATCATGCCGTAGGTATCAATAAAATCATACATGTGAACGTGCTCCTATCTTTTGAAGTTCGCTGGATAGCGGCGGGCGATGTGTGCGCCCAGCAGGGCAATCAGCAGGGAAATGGTCAGATAGAGTGCGGTGGAAATCATGAAAATCTGGAAGGTCTGGAAGGTAATATTCTCTATGCGCTTGACTTGATAGGTCAGTTCGGTCACGCCGATTACCATGGCCAGGCTAGTGTCCTTGAACAGGATCAGCGATCGGTTGATGATAGGCGGGACCGCAATGCGAACCGCCTGTGGCAACACGACAAACCGCAACGCCTGCACCGAACTCAGTCCCACGGCGCGGGCTGCTTCAAGTTGCGTGCCGGCGATCGCCTTGATGCCTGAGCGGATGTCTTCGTAATAGTAGGCACTGACATTCAGAGATAAAGCAATCAGGGCAAAGGAAAATTCTGAATTTCCCTGGTTGATCCACATTTTCAGCGCTTTGGGCAACACCTCGGGCATGCCGAAATACCAGACCATGATTTGCACAACGGTAGGCACATTTCTGTGATATTCCACGTATAGACCAATCATTGCCCGCACGATACGCGATGGAATGAGATGGATGGCGGTTAGCAGCAAGGCGATAGCAAAACCGCAGACCAGTGCTCCCAAAAAGAGACGCAACGTGACCGACAGCCCTGTTAGCAATAAATGGACGGTTTCAGGATCCGAGAGCAGGGAAAGCGAAAAATTCATGGTAAGCCAGGGAATGTTTGTTCCCTTATTCTCCTGTAGATAAGGTCGCCTGCGTGGACCATGCCACGCGGCAGTCTTGCGGGGAGCATCAAATAGATACTAATTTTTCGTGCTGCTATCCAGTTGGGCAACCGGCTCCACCTTGAAGGTGCGCTTCAGTTTGTATATTGAGTCGTCGCCAAGCCATTTATTAAATATTTTATCCAGCTCGCCAGATTTTTCGATGGAGGTCAGCGCATTGTCCACAGCGGCTTTCAGTTCGGGTTCGCCTTTGTTCATGATAATGCCGATATGCTCTGTGGCAGTGGGTTCATCCAGCAGAACCGCGGGCGTTTCGGTTTTCTGGGAGTCATTGGCAAATCGCAGCAACACCAGTTCTCCGGCGCTCATTGCCTGCACTTTGTCATTTTGCAAGCCCAGGTAACATTGAGAGATATTCTGGTAAGTAAGCACCTCTGCCTTGGGTAACGTTTTTTGCGCGATGGCAGCAGAGCTGGACCCCGATGAAGCACAGACTTTTTTTCCTGCCAGATCAGCCAGCGTTTTGATACCAGCATCTTTCTTAACCAGTACCTTGATATTTCCCTGCAGATACTGCAAGCTGAAATCGACTTCTTCGGCCCGCTTTGGCAGCCAGGCTACCGATCCCGCCACAATGTCCACCCGCCCCATCTTCACTTCGGGGATACGGGCTTCGGTGGACAACGGCTTGTGCTGCAGTTTGACGCCCAGCTCGCTGGCCAGGGCCTGACAGATGTCTACATCGTATCCGACATACTTGCGTTGCCTGGGATCCTGATAGCCGTACGGGGAGCTGGCATTTTGCGTGCCGCAAATCAGGGTGCCGCGCTCCTTGATATCGGCAAGGCGGTTTGCATTTGCGCCAGCGCTCCATGAGGAGGCAAGCAGGGCAACAAGCAGCCATGCACTCTTACGGCTGAAAGCGGGATTGGTTCGGGGGCTGTGGTTTCTGCTCTTCATCGTTCGCTCCGGTTGTGTTTCAATCAAATGAGAACGTCTGGCGTTCCAGGTCGTCGATCTGCGATATGAGGTTGGTTTCCCATTCGAGATATTTTCTTGCGGCTTCCTTATTCCCCTGATGACGATCGTGAACAAAGAATAAGAAATCAATACATTGTTCGTCGGGCAGCACGGCCTCGTCCGTGTCCAAAGCAAGGCCGCTACGACTGATTTGTTCACTGTCCAGGCAGGCCATATATATTCGGGTGTGCCCGGCGCGTTCCAGATCGGCTGCAACCAAGTGCAGTTTATCGGCGTGTTCGCCTATCAGCAGGATCGCCTTGTCTTTATCTTTGGGAACAACCGATGTCACTGTCGGCCGAATGGCCCATATTGCTCCTTGCAGCCGCAGTCTGCGAAACTGCATGCTGGGTCGTGTGTCGATCAACATTGCTTCGGGATGAGCGCTGATAAAGGAGGCAATCTGATCGCTGGTAAGCACCGTCGTGTTGCGCAGGGCCTGATGATGTGTGTCAGTCGCTGCGGTTATTTGTAATTGGCCTGGATGCTGCAGAAGATAGGCTTCCCAGCCCAATTGCCTGAGCCAGCTAGCGATCACCGGCGCTCGCACTTTGTCAAAGTCCAGTAGTACCAGCCGCGATTTTCTTACGCCGATAAATTCGTCGGTCGCCTGGATAAGTTGGCCTCCAGGCGTGTGCTGAACACCCGCCGGAAGCTTGTCCTGACCAAACTCCTCTGGCGTTCTGACATCACACAGGAATGTTGTGCGATCTGATTGAGCCAGCCATTGTTGTACCTGCGCCGCATCGACCGCCTGCACGTTATGACGAGCAGCGAGGGTGGCCGAGCGCCGTTGCAATGTCGGCAGATTATGGTCTTGTACTGATCGGGGATAGAGCCTGTCCGACTGATGCTCCAGCGGCAGATCAGCCAGATACCAGCCTTGCGTCCCGTTTTCCAGTGCATACACCTTGTTGGGGACACCCAGATTGATCAGCGTTTGCGCTCCTACGATGCTGCGTGTACGGCCAGCGCAATTGATGACGATTGTTGTTGCCGGATCCGGTGCGAGTTCTCCTGCACGCAGGGCCAGTTCGCCATTTGGACAGCATACGGAACCTGGAATATTCATTTTTTTGTATTCGGGTACCGGGCGGCCATCAAGTACAACAATGTTATTGCTATCGTCCCTCAGTAACGCCTGCAACTGCTGTGCAGATATTCTTGGCGTGTCATAAACGTGTTCGGCCAGTTCGCCAAAGGTTTTGCTCGGCAGATTGACCCCGGCAAATGTCGCATAACCTGCGGCTTGCCATCCCTGTACACCGTCCTGCAGGATGCTGATGTTGGTGTAGCCCAGCGCGGTAGCGGCAAGGCAGGCGCGTTCGGCCACGTCATTCTCGTGCTGATTGCCATACATCACGATACGGGTGTTTTTTCTGGGGACCAGTCTTTCTATGTTGAGTTCCAGTGCACTATAGGGCACGGAGACTGCAAAAAAAAGATGATTCTCTCCATACTGGCCATGCTCCCGGATGTCCAGTACTGCAATTTCATCGGTGTCATGGATTTGCTGTTTCAGCGCGTGGGCGTTGATATATTTCATTGTCAATTCTTTTGCCTTGCTCGAAGAAGCGTGATAAATATTGAGGTTGTATAGGTGCCTGCCGGCTTATGTGATGCTGTTGAACATGGTGTCCAGATCACGCATAAGGTCTGCAGGGTCTTCCAGACCGATATGCAGGCGCAGCAGGTAGCCAAGCTGTTCGCTGTTTCGCAGCCTCGTGCGTTGCGGATCGGCGGGAAGAGCCAGGCTTTCATAGCCACCCCACGATGAGCCGATACCGAACAGATGGAGACCATCTATCGCGTCTTCGATTTTTTTCGAGGAAAGGTCGGGGTCAAACTCAATCGTCACCAGCCCATTGGAGCCCGTGGCATCCCGTTGCCACAGCGCATGGTTCGGATCTCCCGGCAAAGCGGGGTGAAATACGGTTTTTACTGCGTGATGGGTGTCCAGCCACTGGGCAATGCGCAAGGCGCTACTGGCATGACGTTGCAGGCGCAGTTCCAGCGTCCGAAGCCCACGCAGCACCAGAAACGCATCTTCAGCGGGTACCGTCTGGCCAAGGTTGATGCTGGCCTGTTCCAATTGGGCGAAGCAGTCCTGACCGGTTGTGACAGAACCCATCATTACATCTGAATGGCCGCCAAAGTATTTGGTTGCTGCTACGATTGAAATATCACAACCAAGATTAAGCGGCTGGTAGTTAATGCCAGACCCCCAGGTGTTGTCTGCACAAAGCAGGATATCCCGTTGTTTGCATATCTGTGATAGCGCCGGTAAATCGAGCATGTCATAGAGCAATGACCCCGGAGACTCAACGTAAACCATTCTGGTTGCGGGTTGCAGTTGACATTCCCAATGCGGATCCGTTGGTGAAAACTCACTGTATGTGATACCGAACCTGGTCAGCTGTGTTTCGCACAGGATGCGCATGGGTTCGTAAATGCCAGTTGAAATCAGCAGATGATCTCCTGCTTTCAAGTAGGCAAGCAGGGTAGTGGCAATCGCTGCGAGGCCTGTTGGAAACAGTTTGCTGCGGTACCCGCCCTCTATGGCGGTAATGGCATCTTCCAGTGCATAAACGGTTTCGTTACCACGGGCACCGTATGAAAGCACTCTATCGGTGTCGCGTTGCGCACGCGCCGCGCGCCATTGCGCCAGGCTGTCAAAAAGATAGGTGCTGCCTTTGATGATAGGCGTGTTGGCCCATCCGGATTCAGGCCTTCCCAACGAGGCCAGTTGGGTGGCTCGCGAGACAGATGACATCAGCCCTTGCTCCGCTGGGTTTTGACACCAACATCCATGATCTTGCAGGTGTTATTGCTAGTATCGAAGGCCATGCGTTCGGTCAGGGTTTCCAGCGCGCGTCCATACATATGCAAATGGCGGATATTGTCGTCTTCGATACGCACGGCGTGAATATCGTCGGGCATCAGTGCAATGCCATGACCGGGTTCCACGGCCTGCATGCCGGTTTGTACAACGGTTGCATGGCCTGGCACGCTGCCATCGTCGGTGCGTTCATAAAGATAGTTGCTTTCCACGCCTTCGACGGCAGCGATACAGGCCCAGGTGGTGTGATTGTGCGGAACAATTTTTTTCCCTGGCTTCATGACGTTCAGATAAAGCGCATAGCTGTTATCGGGCTCTGCATGGATAAGATAGCGAGCCTGCAATTCATCGCCGGTGGGTGCAGGGTAGAGGTCCTGGCCCCACCACTCTTTATGCGCAGCAATGCCAACCAGTGCATCGCGTATTTTGGCGAGTTTTTCGCGATCCAGCTGGGCACTGTCTATGTCTTTTGTGATATCGATAAATTGCCGGATGGCAACCTGCTTGTCTTGCTTTGAAGTCATTTATTTCTCCTGTGATTTTTTCAAAGTATAGATAGTTCGTCCTGTATTTACTAATTAGCATTAATTGAAAACATATAAGTAGTGCTAATATGTTCTCTATGAGTGGTACGCTTTTAAGAGCTTGTTTTTAAGGGTATTCCCTATGAATAATCTGGATCTTGGTTTGCTCAGAACATTGGTAACTGTAGAAAAAACTAATACATTCTCCGGTGCCGCGGAAGTGCTGTTCAAAACCCAGTCGGCCATCAGTCAACAAATGCAAAAGCTGGAACAGCAAATGGGCTATCCCTTGTTCCAGAAAAAAGGACGACGGCTGGTGCTGACCATGCAGGGCAAGCAATTGGCTGAGTATGGGAGACGGTTGCTGGCAATTAATGACGAAGTGCTGCGCACCGTTGGTCAGCAGCAAATGGAAGGGCATATTCGCCTGGGCGCCACGCTGGATGTGGCAGACACTATTTTGCCGCTGATGCTGACCTACATTGCCCGGCAAGCGCCGAGGGTGAAACTGGAGATCCAGGTTGATCGCAGCCCGTCGCTCATGGTGTCACTGGAGGCCGGCGATATTGATTTGACCATTTCCACCCGCGATGATCCGGCCTTAAATGGATTTGTATTGCGTACATCGCCAACAGCATGGGTGTGCGCCGCCGATTTTCCGTACAATCGTCGCGCACCGTTGCCGCTGATCCTGGCCGATGAACCCAGTATATTTCGTCGTCTGGCCCTCAGCGCACTGGAAGGCACGCAGATAAAGTGGCATATCAATTATCTGGCACCATCGCTGGTGGGCATAAAGGCAGCGGTGCGAGCAGGGCTGGGGGTGACAGTGAGAAGCGTTGAGTTCCTGGGGCCGGATATGCGTGTGCTGGGCGAAGCTGAAGGCTTGCCGCCATTACCTTTCGTGACGTATCGTCTGCTCACGCGCAAGGACACGATCAGCCCGCTCACACTTCATATCTATGAAATGCTGCGCGCTCAGTTCGAATATATTGACGATTAGGATGCAGGGGCAGGTTACTGCCTGCTGTCCTGCAGCCCCGACGGCTGAACAAAAGTGATTTGAGATATCATGTACGGATTCGAATTTTTTGCACTGCGTGCATTTGGTGTGTTGTGAAAGTTGGTACGACTGTTAAAGAGATTGCTTTTCTTGCCTGGCCGCTGGTCCTGATGCAACTGGCTTCGATCGCCCTGACAACCACCGATCTGATAATGATGGGCATGCTCGGCCCGACAGAGATCGCCGCTGGCGGCATTGCCATTACCCTGTTCGGACTGCTTAGAACATCCAGCGTTGGTCTGGTCACCCCAGCAGCGAATCTTTTTGCGCAGACATGGGCCCGGGGTGGTGTTAGTGCCACGGCGCGCCTGGCTTCCCAGGTGCGGTTGTGCCTGCTGCTGGCAACGGCCTGTGGCGCACTGATGGCAGCCGTGATGCTTATCGTGTTTCCTTTGCTGCGCTATCTCGGACAGGACCCGCAATTGCTGTCACTGGGTTATTCTCTCCTGATTTTTCTGGCGCCCAGTCTGATTCCGCTGCTTTGGTTGCAGGTATTGCGCAATGCAACAGTGGCGCTTAAACGCCCGGGCCCTTTAATGTTGATTACGCTGATCGCTGTTGCGATCAATATCGGCTTGAATCTGCTGTTTGTATTTGGCGTGGGCTCCTGGACAGGGCTCGGCCTCCCGGGGGTGGGTCTGGCCACGCTGTTTACTCAAACCCTGATGGCGGTAGGATTTTATGTGCTGGTTCGGCGCGACAGTCTGCTGGCGCCGGTGCTGCGGCTGCCCACACCCGGCACCGTGTCCTTGCGTTCGACCAGATCCAGGCTGTTTATACGTGAGGTCGCCCGGCTGGGGCTGCCTACCGGCGCGGCCTATGCCAGCGAGGCGGGATTTGTCTCGGTGCTCACGCTGGTTGCCGGTACGCTTGGTGCTGCCAGCCTGGCCGCTCATACCCTCGCTTTTCAGTACGTGAATATTGCATTCATGGTTGCCATCGGCTTGTCCCATGCCGTATCCATTCATATGAGTCATGCCTTGCCAGAGCGCGATACATCACGCCTGCGTTTGCTGGCACGGGCGATTATATGGATGGGTTTTGTGGCGATGGGCATTGTTGCGATTATTTACGTGACCTTGCCCGAAACCCTGATCGGTCTGATTCTTAAGAAAAATACGGAAAATGTCGAAGAGGTTCTACAGATTGCCGTGCCCTTGCTGGCACTGGCCGCGCTGCTGCAATTTGCCGATTGCCAGCAGAATCTGGCAGTAGGCGCCATGCGCGGTATTCTCAAGGCCCGCGATACCTTTGTGCTGACCATGGTGGGGTATTGGTTGATTGGTGTGCCGGTTGTGCTGGTGTTCACCTATGTGCTGCATCTGGGTGTCAATGGCATCTGGCTTGGGTTTTTCATCGGCTTAAGTGCTACGGCGCTGTTGCTGTGGCGACGTTTTTATTATTATGTACGTCAGATGGAGCAACAGCCCCGGCCGTAAAAAGGACAGCATCAGGGCTGATATTGCCGCCGCAGATGCGGGATGCCAGTGCCGGTATTGTTGCCTAAGGTTACCTAACATTGGATATAGATCATGAATCATGCTGTGAGTAATGAAGAGGTGTTGAAACGGGTACGCGGCATCCTGTCCCGTCAGCCGTTTAGTGCACTTTTGAAAACCGAGGCCACGCAAGCGTTGGCCGATGGCACTTGCGAGTTCCGTATTTCCATCGACAACAACCTCATGCAGCATATGAATATGGTGCATGGTGGCGTGCTCGGCTATGCTGCCGATACGGGGCTTACCTTTGCGGCTGGCATTGTGTATGCTGCGCCGGTTATCACATCTGAATTTAAGATAAATTTCTTGCGGCCTGTGGTCGGACAGGCGCTGATCGCCAGAGGATCGGTGGTGTATAAGGGACGCAGTCAGGCCGTGACACGCTGCGACTTATTCGTTGAGAAGGATGGCGAAGAGAAACTGTGTGCCACTGCGCAGGGCACGATTGTGCTGTTGCCTGAATCTGGTGGTGCCGGCGCTTAGATTGAGCTCGCCGCGTTCATAGTGTCATTAACGCCACTAACGCCGATAATGCCACTAACGCCTCTAATGCCTCTAATGCCACTGATGCCACTGATGCCTCTAATGTCGATAACGTCGATAACGCCGATAGCGTTCATGCCATGCCATCATGCGCATCTTGCCCATGGCACCGATAACCCCAATAACACATTAGCACCCGCTCTTCACGCCCATTATGTCGCTTAAGCCGCTTACCCGCTGACAGCGCGCTGTTCCACCACGTCTACGCAAACGCCTGCCGGGTCGGTCAGCATGAAATGGCGCTGGCCCCAGGATTCATCCTTCAGCGGCAGGAAAATGTTGCACGCTTCGCCTTGTGTGAGCCTGCGATACTCCTGCTCGGCATCGTCCACTTCAATACTCAGGACCACACCGGCGCCCTGGTAAGGGGCCTGCAGTTGTGGCGGCTGGTTGGCGCTGTTCGGTGCCATGAAGGCCAGTTCCGCGCCGCTTTGTTCATGCACAAGGTGGATATACCAGTCTTCCTGGAAGACAAGGCTGAACGCGAAAAGGCGTGTGTAGAAATCAGCACAAGCCTGCAGTTTGTCGGTAATCACAATTGAATAAACTTTTTTCATCATGGGCTCCTGGATCAGAGCCATGATCATAGGCGCTCTGGCGGCGCGGGTATTGTATATTTCGGCCATCGGCGGAGCACCTGCGCTGCCTGTGACGCAAGTGCTGTTCTGCTGGCAGACAGTGGTGGTCGGGCTTTCGGCGCGGTGGCTCGCTAACGTCACGCATCTTGTATGCTGTGCTTAAGGGAGTTTTCGCTGAGGGAATCGCCTCTGAGGGGGTGGCCGCTGAGGCTATTGCTGCTGAGGATATTGCTGCTGAAATACCACGGGCGTAATACCGGTGATGCGTTTGAATTCGCGGATGTAATGCGATTGATCGGTATAGGCATCAATACGCTGCGTAGCCAGCACCTGCTGAAAGCGCAGGATTTTCAGAAAATCGTGGGCCGAGAACCCGGTTTTTTCAGGGAAAAGACGCTGTAGGTGCCTGCGGCTGTAGCCGGAGAGCCGGACCAGGTCGTCCACACTTGTTAAGCGGTCCGCTTGTGCCAGCAATTGATGCATCCAGGCCCGCTCGTTCACGATGCCCTGCGTAGTGAGTTGCTGCACGAAATGTTGCAGCTGCTGTTGCTGTGCAGTTGCTGAACTGGTCGCCAACTGATGCATGACGGAGCGAAGGTTGACGCCGCCAAGCGTAGAAAAGCTTTGCGACTGCGCGATAATGTGCTGCGAGTCGCGCCAGACGCCGGGATACAGCCGGATGCCGCAGTAACGAAAATGCTTTCCCAGATTCAGCTCAAGCGCCTGTATGCCAGGTGTCATCACCAGAACGTGGGGGGCTATGTGTTCGGATAGGTCGAAGACCAGGTCTATACATGCGTCCGGTACGACGAGGTAATGGCAATTGCCGGGTAATGTATAGCGTGTGTGCAATTGCCAGAGGCAATATATTTGTTCCCTGAATGCGGGATCAGGACGGTGTTCCTGATAGAAAACACCATCCTGCAGAAAGCGAGGGATACCGGGTTGGGTGGGCGTATGCATGAACGCCAGTTTACCGGCCCGTTACCCTGGGCGACATTATTTTGCCGTTGGCATGGCAAATTCCGCGCCTTTGTCTATGCTTTGCGGCCAGCGCTGCATAATGGATTTCTGGCGTGTGTAAAAGCGTACGCCTTCCTCGCCGTAGGCATGCATGTCGCCGAACAGGCTTTTTTTCCAGCCACCGAAACCGTGCCATGCCATGGGTACGGGAATCGGTACGTTGATACCAACCATGCCCACCAGAATACGACGTGAAAACTCTCTGGCAGTATGTCCATCGCTGGTAAAGCACGATACGCCATTGCCGAACTCGTGGGCATTGATCAGATTGATCGCTTCACCCAGGTCTTTGACGCGGATGCATGCAAGTACCGGACCAAAGATTTCCTCTTTGTAAATCCGCATGTCTGGCGTGACATTGTCAAACAGTGTGCCTCCGGTGAAAAAGCCTTCTTCGTTGCCGGCAACCTTGTGGCCGCGTCCGTCTACCACCAGTGTGGCGCCTTCTTTCACGCCGATATCAATGTACGATTCGATTTTTTCCAGAGACTGGCGGGTAACGATAGGACCCATTTCTGCTTTCGGGTTCATGCCATCTGCAATAACAAGCTGTTTGGCTCTTTCGGCAACCCGTTCGATAATCGTATCGGCAATATCGCCAACCAGCACGGCGACCGAGATCGCCATGCAGCGTTCACCTGCAGAGCCGTATGCGGCACCGATCAGGGCATCAACAGTGCGGTCGATATCGGCATCGGGCATGACCACCATGTGGTTTTTGGCGCCGCCCAGTGCCTGAACGCGTTTGCCGAAGTGCGCAGCACGTTCGCTGATGTAATGTGCAATCGGAGTAGAACCAACAAAACTCACTGCAGCAACATCGGGATGCTCCAGAATGGCATCCACGGCTGGCTTGCCGCCCTGAACCACGTTGAAGACACCATCTGGCAGGCCGGCTTCCTTGAACAGGCGTGCCATGAACAGAGACGCACTGGGGTCGCGCTCGCTGGGTTTAAGCACAAATGTGTTACCCGCAGCAATCGCTACCGGAAACATCCAGCACGGTACCATGCAGGGAAAGTTGAAGGGCGTAATGCCGGCAACAACGCCCAAAGGTTGACGCATGGTCCAGTTGTCGATGCCTGTAGATACCTGGTCGGTGTAGTCTCCCTTGAGCAATTGAGGAATGCCGCAGGCAAATTCGATTACATCAATACCACGGGCCACTTCACCCTGGGCATCGCTGAACACCTTGCCGTGTTCGGCCGTAATAATGGCTGCCAGCGTATCGGTGTGTTCATGCATTAAGGCAAGAAAGCGGTTCATGATGCGCGCCCGGCGAATGGGCGGAACATTGGCCCAATCTTCAGCGGCTGCCTTGGCGGCGCTGACCGCGAGATTAACCTCGTTTGCACCCGACAGCACAACGTGGCGTGCCGTCTGGCCGGTAGCAGGATTGAACACAGCCTGTTTTTCCGTGGATTCAGGTGTAACAATGCTGCCATTGATATAGTTGACAACATCGGCGTTGTCTGTGAATGCTGCGGTGGAACTCATGGAATGTCTCCTTGCTGATGATGGCATCAGTATAGACACCTCCACAGTGTGCGATCAAGAGGCTGCCTGTGGATTAATTGTTCAAAATAATGGACAATGCAGGTATGAAAAATCTGAAAATAGAACCCTTGTGGTCCCATATCTACTGGCTTGGCGTGCTGGAGGTCGCAGGCAGTTATACTGCGGCGGCCCAGCGGCTGGGCGTGAGCAAGGCGGCCATGAGCCAGCGCATACAGGAACTGGAGAGCGCCCTGGGGATTGCGTTGGTTCAGCGCACCACGCGCAGCGTACGGCTGACGGAAGCCGGGCGCGAGCTGGTGGCCGAAACCAGACCGGCATTCAGCAGCATCGAAACCGGCTGCGCCCGTATCCGTGAACTGGCCGATACGCCTCAGGGCATTATTCGCCTGACGGCGCCGGTGGCGCTGGCCCGCCAGCAAATCATTCCGCGCCTGCCGGCGTTTATGAAACAGTACCCGCAAATCCGCATCGAAATTGAACTGTCTGACCATATCAGCCCGCTGGCTCAGGAGGGCTTTGATCTTGCCATCCGACATTCATCTACGGTACCCGAAACCTATGTGGCCTGGAAGCTGTGCACCACCAGAACGCTACTGCTGGCAAGCCGCGAGTATCTGAAAACACATCCACGGCCAATGCGACCGCAGGATCTGGTTGATCACAACTGTCTAACCTATTTGCGCTCCGGTGGGCAGCCCGCCTGGCATTTCGAGAGCCGCCGATCCTCATCGCGCCGGCTAAGCGTGCAGGTTAAAGGATCATTTGCTGCCAATAATAGTGAAACCCTCAGGGAAATGCTGCTGGCACATCAGGGTATTGCGCTGGTGCCCGATTTTTCCGTGGCTCGAGAACTGGATCGGGGCACACTGGTTGAACTGCTGCCGCAATGGCAATCGGTCAGTGTTTTCGGGGATCATATTTATGCGCTGCGCCCGTACAGTCCACATGTGCCGGGCATTATTCGCCTGCTGGTGGATTATCTGAAGGCCTCGTTTCGGGAACAGTCGTTTCTGTAATCCTCTTGTCTGCCGGAAACTTGCTAAAATCAATCCTGAGAAATCCGTAATAACATTGATACCGGCAGGTGCAAATGAAATACGTTGATTATTACAAGACCCTTGGTGTAGAGCGCAATGCGACCGAGGCAGATATAAAGAAGGCCTATCGCAGCCTGGCTCACAAGTATCATCCCGATGTCTCCAAAGAGCCTGACGCCGAAAATAAATTCAAGGAAGTGGCTGAAGCCTACGCCACGCTGAAAGATCCGGAAAAGCGCGCCGCTTACGATAATCTTGGGCAGCACCGTCAGGGCGATGATTTCGTGCCGCCGCATCAGTGGCAACAGCATTTTCATGAGTCGACAGATGATTTTTCAGATGTGGACCTGTCCGATCTGCTGAAGGCATTTGCCGAAGCGCAGCGTGAAGGGGCAGCACAGTATGCCAGTCGGCCGCGCCATGGTGAAACCTTCGAATTCACCATGCCGATCACGCTGGAGCAAATCTATAACGGCGCTGAAACCGAGATTTCTGTTGCCGTTCCAGATTATGACAGCCAGGGCCTGTTGCATCGTGTACCCAAGACTTTTCGGATTCGTATTCCGAAGGGCGCAGCCGATGGCCAGCGCCTGCGCCTGGCGGGCAAGGGCGGACAGGGTATGAACGGCGGCCAGCCCGGCGACCTGTTCGTGATCATGAAAGTGCAGCCGCATCGATATTTTCAGGTAAACGGCAACGATCTGACGCTTGATGTGCCGCTGGCGCCCTGGGAAGCCGTGCTGGGGGCGAGCGTGGAGATCCCGACGCTGGGCGGCCCGGTGGAACTCACCATCCCGCCCGGTACGGTTGCAGGTCGCAAAATGCGCCTGTCCAAACGAGGTCTGCCGGGCAGTGGCAGTAGTCAGGGCGACCTGTATGCCGTTATTACAATTGAAGTTCCCAAGTCGGTGAGCGATCGTGAGAAAGCGTTGTACACCGAACTGGCTGCTGCGTCGCAGGCGTTTGCGCCGCGCCGGCAGCGTTTTGCAGGAGGCCAATCATGAATGTGCAGATGACGGAAACGATCTGGCTGAACCAGGACGAAGTGTGTTCGTTGCAGCATGTGGCGGCCGTTTCGGGCCTGAGCGAGGCCGATATACTGGATCTGGTCGAGACCGGTGTCTTGTCGCCCGTGAGCGGACAAGCCAGCTCGGGCATGTTTTATTCCGAATGTATTGTGGTGGCGCGCAAGGCACGACGGTTGCGCGATGATTTCGATCTGAATGCCGATGGCGTCGCGCTGGTGCTCAATTTACTGCGCCGGGTCGATGCGCTGGAATCCGAGTTACTGGCATTGCGGCCGGCCCCGCATCGGGATCCTCAGGCAAAATAACCACAACTGTGATGTGAATCGGAGACTGTCAGCGTCAGGTTCAGGTTCTCGGGCGCGGTCAGGCTGCTTAGTGCTTTGCTGGATGGTGGTAGGCTTAAGGATTGGTCCGCTTGCTGTGTTGTTCAATACCGCTGCTGATCAGTACAGATACCGGTCGTGCGAATAAGCAGAGCGGTGTTTCTCGCAATATTCCTTCAGTGACTGGATAAACCGGGTATCCACATCACGTTTGTGTCTGTCCTTCAGGCTGAACAGGGCAATGGGTGACAGTGCCCATTGCAGCGACCAGGGGACCACGGCGACACCTGCAATCCGCACCAGTTCTTCGGCAATATCATTAGGCACGATTGAAACCACATGATCACGCGCGGCAATAATCTCGCCGGTAAGTTTGGCCGACAGGCTTTCTATGAGTGGCTGCGGCGGGACCACACCGGCGCTTAGAAACATATCGGCCACCTGCTCACGTAAGGGCGCGGGGGCCGGTTCAAGAATCCAGTCCAGTTCCGCCAGATGGTGCCAGTCGGCCCGGCGCTGGCCAAGTCGTGCGGCCAGTTCACGATTGGTAATCAGGCGCGGTGACTGGTAATAAAGCACTTCCTGCTGCAGCCCGGTCATATCCAGTGACGACGAGGCCCGCCCGATTACAAAATCCAGCGCATGTTCCCTGAGCATTGTCATCAGGCTGCGGCTGGTGCCGTCATGTATGGTCACGGTCATACGCTCCCTGACGGGCAGGGTACGCTCCAGGGCCGCAGACAACATTTGTCCGGGGATGAAAGGGATGGCACCCACATGCAGGTGCGCGACCCGGCCGGCATTAACGGCCGTCATTTCCCGTGAAAGTGCGCTAACGTCGTGCAACATGCGCCGGGCGCGCGTGAGTAATACCTTGCCGGCAGCGGTCGGCGTCATGCCCCGTCCGGTGCGATCAAAAAGGGGCACGCCAAACATATCTTCCAGTTCTGCCAGTGCATGGGTGACCGCGGGCTGGCTGGTGCCCATTTGCTGGGCAACACGGGTGAGTGCCCCCAGTTCACCGATATGCAGCAACAGGGTGAGGTGGCGCATTTTCAGGCGACCGGCGAGTCTGTGTTCAAGCGTATCGGCAGAAGGGGTGTTCAATTTTTAATCAGATATAAGGTAATTGATATAACACTATCACAATTCAAAATAATTTACTTATGAATAACGCCTAAACTGATGCAAAATCAATTCTTCAGGAGGATACCGCTCATGAGTACCATCGATCGCCAATCAGCGCTGAATTATCACGAATTTCCCGTGCCCGGCAAAATTTCCATTACCGCTACCAAGCCGCTGGTTACCCAGCGCGACCTGGGGCTGGCCTATACGCCCGGCGTCGCCGCAGCCTGCGAAGAGATTGTGACCGATCCGTTAAATGCGTTCCGCTACACTGCCCGTGGCAATCTGGTCGGTGTGATCAGTAACGGCACGGCTGTGCTGGGTCTGGGCAATATCGGCGCACTGGCTTCCAAGCCGGTGATGGAAGGTAAAGCCGTCCTGTTCAAGAAATTTGCCGGCCTGGACGTATTTGATATTGAGATCAACGAGACTGATCCGGACAAGCTGGTGGAAATCATTGCCGGGCTTGAAGCCACATTTGGCGGCATTAACCTGGAAGATATCAAGGCGCCTGAGTGTTTCGAAGTGGAGCGCAAATTGCGCGAGCGCATGAGTATCCCTGTATTCCATGATGACCAGCACGGTACCGCGATTACCGTTGCGGCGGCCTTTATCAACGGTCTGACCGTGGTAGGCAAAAAAATTGCAGATGTGAAAGTGGTGTCATCCGGTGCGGGTGCGGCAGCGCTGGCCTGTCTGGATCTGATGGTCGACCTGGGTCTGCCGTTGGAAAATGTATTTGTGACCGATATCGATGGCGTGGTCTATGAGGGGCGCAATACCCCTATGACACCTGAAATGCAGCGTTTTGCGCAAAAAACCGAGCATCGTACGCTGGCCGAAGTGATTGATGGCGCCGATGTGTTCCTGGGGTTGTCTGCTGGTGGCGTACTCAAGCCGGAAATGGTCAAAACCATGGCAGCGCGTCCGCTGATTCTTGCGCTGGCCAACCCGAATCCGGAGATCATGCCGGAAGTGGCACAGGCGGTGCGTGATGACGTCGTCATGGCTACCGGCCGTTCCGACTTCCCCAATCAGGTCAATAACGTATTGTGCTTCCCGTACATTTTCCGTGGCGCACTCGATGTGGGCGCCACCACCATCACGCGTGAAATGGAAAAAGCCGCGGTGTATGCGATTGCCGGGCTGGCCAAAGAAGAAATCAGCGATGTGGTGGCCACCGCTTACGGTGGCTACGACCTGTCATTCGGCCCTGAATATCTGATTCCAAAGCCGTTCGACCCACGCCTGATCGTTCGTGTCGCACCAGCTGTGGCCAAAGCGGCCATGGAAAGCGGTGTGGCAACGCGCCCAATCGATGATATGGAAGCCTATGCAGCCAAACTGCAACAGTTTGTCTATCATTCAGGCGCTTTCATGAAGCCGCTGTTTGCATCGGCTAAACAGATTGTTCGCGACGGTGGCAAGGCGCGCATTGTCTTTACCGAGGGCGAAGATGAGCGCGTCCTGCGTGCGGTACAGGTCATCGTGGATGAGAAACTGGCCCGTCCGATCCTGGTAGGGCGTCCTTCCGTCCTGCTGGCCCGTATTGAAAAATACGGTCTGCGCCTGAAACTGGGCGAAGACGTGGAGGTAACCAATCCGGAATTTGACTCACGCTTTCATCAGTACTGGACCAATTACTGGGAAGTCATGTGCCGCAGCGGTATCACAAAGGAAATGGCACGCGTGGAAATGCGCCGTCGCCTTACACTGATCGGCGCCATGATGGTTCATGTGGGTGATGCCGATGGCATGATCTGCGGTACCGTGGGTTCCTACCACGAACATTTGCGTTTTGTAGACCAGATGATCGGCAAGAAACCCGGCACATCCGCCTACGCAGCCATGAATATTCTGCTGCTGGATGAGCGCATGGTGGCGCTGGTCGATACGCACATCAATGACGATCCGACAGCGGAACAGATTGCCGAGTACACGCTGGCCGCGGCGAAGGTATTGTCGCAATTGGACGTGGTGCCCAAGGTGGCGTTGCTGTCGCGCTCGAATTTCGGTTCCGGCAGCTCTGCTTCCGGCGAGAAAATGCGCCGTGCGCTGCAACTGGTGCGGGAGCAGGATCCGGAACTGGAAATTGACGGTGAAATGCATGGCGACTGCGCTCTGAACGAAGTGCTGCGTCAGCGCATTCTGCCTTCATCTACACTGAAAGGTTCGGCTAATCTGCTGGTCTGCCCCAATGTGGACTCAGGCAATATCGCCTACAACCTGCTGAAAACCGTGGCTGGCGGTAATGTCGCTGTTGGACCGTTCCTGCTGGGCGCCAATGCTCCTGTGCATATTCTGACCTCCAGCTCTACTGTTCGCCGTATCGTTAACATGGCGGCGCTAACGGTGATTGACGCCAATCGCGTCGAAAGCTAAAGCGCGCAAGCCTGCTGCGAGTGTTTGCAGCAGTATCACATCTGTGTACTCACCCTGGTAGGGGCGGGTACACAGAACGCGTAGCGCATTGGGCAGATTTGCAAGTTCCGACACAAAGGCATAAGCTGGATGTTCTTCCCTTCCTGAATGGATTAGGAGGTTCATCATGTTGGAGAAAAGTGCAATTATTCCCTGTCTTCGGTACAAAGACGCGCCGGCGGCTATCCGCTTTCTGTGCGAGGCTTTCGGCTTTACCCGTCATGCGGTATACGCGGACGACAAGGATCCCGGTATTATTCACCACGCCCAACTGGTCGTTGGCAATAATATGATCATGCTGGGCAGCGACCGCGAATCGGATTCCAAAGACCTTTACCATTGGCTGACCCCGGACGAGGCGCGCGGTATCACCATGTGCATCTGCATGCTGGTGGATGACCCTGACGCTCATGCCGACCATGCAGGCAAGCACGGCGCCACCATTATCAAACCACCTTACGATAACCCCGGTTACCCGGGACGGTCTTACGACGCCTGTGATATTGAAGGCAATGTGTGGAATTTCACCAGTTATGATCCGTGGCTGGCCGGCTGATTCCCGGCCAAGCCTCGGTTTGCTGTCGGCGTTCAGTCTCCTCGGCCATCATTTGATATATATTGTGGTATATATCAAAATGGAGAATGAATCATGACGCAAATTGCCAAATTATTTGCCAATGGCCGCAGTCAGGCGGTGCGGCTGCCTGCCGCCTTCCGGTTCGAAGGAACGGAAGTCTTTATTCGGAAAGATGAAAGAACGGGGGACGTGATTTTGTCTCAGAGGCCACCCACATGGGATGCATTTGTACAGTTGGTGGGTAAACATCCGGCCCCCCAGGACTTTCTCTCAAAAGACGAGCGTGGTGCCAGTGAGCAGCAGGATCGTGACCCCTTTGCCGAGTAAAGAGAATGAAACGTTACATGTTAGATACCAATATGGTGAGCCTGGCATTGAAGAATCATCCTTTAGTCGTGTCCAGGTTAACCACCGTTCCGATGGCATCTTTGTGCATCTCGGTCATCACGCAAGCGGAATTATTGTTTGGTCTTGCTAAACGACCGCAATCGAAATCGCTGCATACGCTGATACATGCGTTTTTAACGCATATTGAGGTACTTCACTGGCGTAGTGATTCGGCCGCGAGTTATGGAAAATTGCACGCAACGCTGGAAAAACAGGGCAGGAGTCTGGGTGCGCTGGACATGCTTATTGCTGCACATGCAGTCAGTGAGCAAGCTGTATTGGTAACCAATGACCGGGCATTTATGCAGTTGCCTCACATGGTGGTTGAGGACTGGAGCGAATAAACGAGTACTGTTCTGCGCCAGATTTGCCGGTTGTGTCGGCCAATTGTGCCGGGTGTTTCAAATGCAAATACAACCGCATTCACAATCCGATACATCATTTCTCACGGAAAAGGGAGCGGACATATTGTCTGTGCAGCACTTCTCGGGTAAAAGGGTGACTCTGAACCTGTCTGCATAGATAAATAAATATGACTGAAGAAGCGGCAGACAGCCGGCAGACCTACGCGGCGTTCATCAGTTACAGCCATGCTGATAACCGGGAGGAAGGGCGCAAATGGGCAGACTGGCTGCATCACGAACTGGAGACGTACGAGGTGCCCGCCGATCTGGTGGGCAAACCCAATCGTGCCGGCAAGCCGATCCCGGCGAACATCTATCCCGTTTTTCAGGATGAAAAAGAACTGTCAGCCAGTTCGAATTTAACGTCGGCACTCACCACGGCGCTGGACGCGTCCGCTTATCTTGTTTATCTGAGTTCACCGCGATCGGCCAGGTCTGTTTATGTTGGGGAAGAACTGCGCCACTTCAAGCGGACCGGCAAAAGTAATCGGATTATTGCGCTGATTCTTGCAGGCGAACCCGAATACGGCACGGAATCAACTGAGCTGCAGTGCTTTCCCGAGGTGCTGCGTTATCGTGTAGACGAGTCCGGCAATATTGACCACAGCGTGAGCCAGGAGCCCATTGCTGCCGATGCGCGTCTGCCCGGTACGCAGGAACAGGGCTTTACAACACCGCAAGCCTACCGGCAGGTATTGCAGGACGATAAAACCCTTTCCCGCAAGGAAGTGGATCGTCGTGTTCAGGCCTACAAGGATCGGCTCGAACTGGCCAAACTCAAGATTATTGCCGGGTTGCTGGATGTGCCGCTGGGCGATCTCACCCAGCGTGATCAGGCCTATCAACTGGTTAAGGCCAGGCAGCGCACCAAAATCGTCAAGCGGATTGCAGTTGTGATTGGGGTGCTGGCACTGATGGCGGTAGCGCTGGGTATATACGCCTGGACAGAGCGCAACAGCGCGCAAACCATGCTGTCGCGTTCGCTGTTTTTGTCGGGCCTGAACAGAATTGATCAGAGAGAAGTGGGGGAAGGCGCGGCGTACATGGCGGCGGCCACTCGCTACGGCAATGAACGAACGGCTTTATTTGTGCAATCCATGCTGATGCGCGAGAACGGCATGACGTTGATGCCCCGGGTGGAATCTGCGCCCGTATTCAGTCCGGATGGTCATTGGATTGCCGCTGTGGATGCCTCTTCCAATGCGAAGCGCGGCGTGCAGATCTGGGATGCCTATAGTCAGAAACTGCATACGATTTTGAGCGATGTGAATGCCAGCTCGTTGTCGAAAATGAAATTTGATAATCGCAATGTTCTGTATTTTACGAGGGCCGATAGCAAGATAGGGGCATGGGAAGAGGGCAAGCCCGCCCGTATCGTTTACGAGATGCCTTCAGATTTGCGGCTTGCCAGTTTTACGCCTGACGATAACGGCAACTGGCTTGTTATACAGGCGTGGGCCGGCACGAACGGCGAGGCACAGTACATCAAATCACAAATCGTTAATCTTCGTACTGGTCAGATTGTTGTGGATGAGGTGCCGACTCCGCGCAGCCAGAGCACCAGTTCGGAGCGCGTGGTGATCGAACCGCAAGGCAGGGCGATTGCATTTTATGCCAGCGATGAAAACAATAGTCGCGTGCTCGTTTACCCTGTCAATGCTGAAGGAGAACTGCAGCAGGCTCGGAATTACCCGGTCCCTGGGGGCGTTGCGAATGTGAGATTCAGCCCTGACGCTCAACATCTGTTTGCGCGCGCAGTTAAAGGCATGTACCACATTGATCTGCAACGCGATGATCGTCAGGTAAGCAAGGTGCCGGCTAAGTTCGTACCAGACGACGTTTATTTCAATGACGATGGAAAAACGTATACGACCCTTTGGGGCGGCCAGTATACCGTCCATGAAATGGCGACCGATAAGGTGTTGTTAACCGGTGAATCGGCAATTAATCTGGAGCGCTTGTTTCATGATATCTCATCCGGTGTATCGCCGGATATGACGCAGCGAGTGGTCAATCAGCAAGGTTCGTACTATCTGGTGACAGACCTGGCGCCATCATTATTGCGTTCGCAATTTGTGCTGGATTCTGCGCTGGTCAGTCTCTATGCCACACCTGACAGTTCGGGCGTGCTGTTTCTTAAGAAAAACAGCCACTCGCTGCAGTATCTTGCTCTGAACGGCAAAGGGGGCGTGCGTGATTTTGTGAACACGCCATCTGCCATAAGCTATTTCGGCGTGCTGGCTGAAAATGATGTTGTCTATGCTGTGTCAACACCGGAAAAAGACGGTTTTAACCAATTGCGTTTTTTTCGGGCAGGTACCGGTAAACCGATAGGCAAGACGATGTCTGTGAAAGGGTTGTTGTCGTTCAGCCATGATGGCACGCAATTTTCATCAAGAATCGACGACACCCACCTTGGCATCTGGAACATAGAGTCAGGCGAGCGTGTGCGAACCGTCGATCTCAAAAAGAAGGAGAAGTACAAATTATCCGAAGATTTATCAACGCTGCTGTCTTTGGATGTACGTGGTAATTGGCGGGTGACAGATATTGCAACTGGCAAGCAGTTGCATCAGGAAAGCACCCCGATCAAAGGCGCCTTTTTCACACCCGATAATCAATACTTGCTGACTTTTTTCAATGACAGGGCGCAACTGTATGATCTGTCCGATTTCACCAAACCGCTGAAGTTCCCGACAGCTGGCGATTTGCCAAAGGCGCGTCTGAGTCCGGACGGCAAAGTGCTGGCAGTGGCCGAAGATAATAGATATATACGTTTGTGGAATCTGGAGAAACAGCGGCCGATAGGGCAGAAAATCAAAAACGACGCGCTTGGCGGCTATATGAATTTTTCTGCCGATAGCAAGTATCTGTTTACGACCGATCCACAAACGCTTGGCAGCGACAAAGGTATCGCGATGTATGACACCACGACGGCGGTACCGGTTGTGATGCCCTTTGGCACCAGCAGGATCACGGACGTTGAGATGATGCCGGATGGCAAGGATATTCTGACGCTGGATGTCAGAGCCGACCAGGTCGTGTTGAATGTATGGGCGGTGCCCAATGCCTTGCTGGCGCCCGCGAACGAATTGGCGGATCAAACTGAAATTTATTTTGGTAAAAAATATGATAGCGAGAGTGCTGCCGTGATTGACGCGCCGGGCGTCAGCCAGCGTCCGGATTCGTGGTTTTTCCAGGATCCCTATGTAAGGCCACCCGTGCCGGGTTCTTCGCGGCCATTGACCGCCTATCTGGACAAATACATTCCGGTACGAGACGATGATCAATTGAGATTGATTGATCGATATTGGCGTTTTCATCCGATGGCCAGAGCAGCGCTGGCCGTTTATTACAGTAGGAATAAGGATACCGCTTTTGTTGCGCGCAGCCTGAGCCATATGGTTCGCCTGCAACTGAACCGCGTAAAAGACGCCGGCGTCCGGGAAAAAACCACGGCCCTGCTTGAACAGGCGCAGAAAAACATGCAGGAACATCCATAAATGAAACTATCGCGTCGAACAAAAAGTATTCTGGTCTTGCTGGGTGGGCTTGCGGTCATCGTGCTGACCTGGAATGGCCTGGGGAAACAATACCCACAGATTAATGAATGGCTCTATCTTCCGGAACGACTGTACCGTACCTTGCGGACCTTGATGGGTTCGGATCCGGTGGCGTCTTCTTTGCCCCCGGAAAATCTGCCATGGCAACTGACATTGGTCAAAATCGTGGTAACGGTGGCCTTGCTGGCCGGGATGTACCGGATTGCGCAGAAGCTCTTCGTTGAGTACTACACCCAATTTCGACTGCTATTCAGGCGCAACCAGATACTGGTGATCGGCATCAATCAAAAGGGTCGCGCATTGCTGGGTGACCTGAAGAATACCCACGATACCACGGGGGTGGCCATTGAACTGAACGCTGAACACCGGAATGCGGGGGCGCTGCGGCGTGAAGGGCATTTGGTTTATTTTGGTGATGCGACGCAAAGCACTGTGCTGCAGGATGCGGGTATTCGCAGCGCGCGCTTCATGATTTGTTTTCTGGATAAAGAGCAAACCACCATTAATGTGGTGCAGGCGCTGCACCAGATCACGCAAAAGCACCCCGGGAAATATCAGGTACGCTGTTTTCTGCATATCGGTAATGCGAAAGTCAGCGCGATGCTGCAGCAATCGGACTATTTCGAAGATGAAAAGCAAAACGGCATTGACTTGCGGTTCTTCAACCACCATCAGATGATTGCCCGGCAGTTCTTTGCGCGGCTGCCTTATGATTATGCGCAAAATATGCAGGACCCGCAGGCGGTATTCCGGCTGATTGTCTTTGGTACGGGGCCTACGGCCAGAGCCTTGCTGGTACAGGCCTTGCAGGTGATGCATACGCTTAACCCGGCGTCGCCCGACATTATTGTGTATGGCGCTAACGCCGAACAGATGGGCCGCGAACTGGCCGCCGAGTATCCTGGCGCCGCGATGGTGTCATCAATCAAATTTATGACGTTTGACGGCGCTTATGAACCCATTTTGAATGAGCTTGTTATTGATCCACCGGAGCATCTTGTACCGGTGGTGATCGTTGCATTTGACGATGACTCAGCCAATCTGAAATTGTCACTTGAAATATTACATGCGACACCAGCCGATGTATTTCGCGTGTATGTGCTGAATTATCAAAATGATGGCCTGAATGCGCTCCTTCGCTCCCGACAGAGCAGATTAAACCGCCTGACTTTTTTCGGTAGCCTGGAATCGGTCTGCCAGGTGGAGCTGATTACCCAGGAACGCCTGGATATCACGGCGCGCAGCATTCACGAAGACTATCTGCAGCAACTTGCACCACAGCAGGGTTCGATCAGCGAAAGCGAGGCCTTCAAGCAATCGTGGGATATGTTGAATGAACAGGCCAGAGATACGAACCGTGCGCAGGCCGATCATATTGCCTACAAACTGGCGATGTGCGGCAAACTGGTGGGGACGCCGGAGCAGGGGGCGGGTGTGCATGGCGCGCTGTCCTTCACTGCTGAAGAGGTGCAAATGCTGGCGCAAGTAGAGCATGCGCGCTGGGTGGCGCAGCGTTATCTGGCCGGCTGGCGCTATGGTCCGCAACGAGATGACCGGCGGCGCCTGCATCCTTCTATGGTGGATTGGGCAACGCTTTCCGAGCCTGAAAAACAAAAAGACCGGGATGTCATATTCAGGATTCCTTACCTGGTGCCAGATAAGCCAGGGAGGCCCGGTGATTCTGGTGAGCCAGGCAAGCAGGGCAAACCATCTGCCTGAGTCTGCGGGAGCCACTTTCTAACGGCGCTTTCGGTGTATATTGTGCGGGTTCCCGGTGAATGGCATTTGGCCGGTTCTACCGTGGTCCCACAGCGCCGCTGCATGGGCAGCAGCCTTTTGACGGTTGTCCTGCGACACCGTTGTCAACGATGGTAAGCATACATTGTGGTAACCGAAAATTCAGAAGTGAAGGCACCCGCCTTATTGCAGGCAAGCAATCTCAGTCGCAAAGACCCGTTGAATGGTCATTTCCTGCTGCATCCGGCAGACTGTCACATCCGGCGCGGTGATCGCATCGTGCTGTCCGGCGCCTCGGGTTCCGGCAAAAGTGTGTTCGTGCGCACTCTGGCCCTGCTGGACCAGCCCGATGCCGGCGAGCTGATCCTGTACGGCAAGCCGGTACAACCCGCCGACGCCTGTCGCTACCGGGCGCAGGTTGCCTATATCCGGCAAAGCCCGGTATTGATGCAGACCAGCGTGGAAGGTAATCTAACCTTTCCATTTTGCCTGGCAGTGAACAAAAATAAAAAATATGACCGGCAGAAAATTGAACGTTTTCTGCAAGCCATCGATCGGCCCAACACGTTTCTGGACAAGGATGGGAGCACATTGTCCGGTGGCGAGAAGCAACTGGTCTGTCTGTTGCGCGTCTTGCAGCTGGATCCCTGTTTGTTGCTGCTGGATGAACCGACTTCTGCGCTGGATGAATCCACTGCGCAACTGGTGGAAAAGCTGATTGAGCACTGGATGCAGGTAAATAAGCAGCAGACGGCGACCCTGTGGATCAGCCACGACGAACAGCAAAAAGCCCGGGTGGGTAATCGTGTATGGCAAATGAAAAGCGGTCAGCTCACGACCGATGAAACAGCAGGACGGCAGAAATGAATCTTCAATATATGGAAATATCGATCGGGCAAATCGGCCTGGCGGCAATGCTGATCCTGGCCAATGGGCTGATTTCAATTCTGCTGCGGCTCAGGCTTGAGAAGCAATTGCTGATTGCCTCTGTACGGATGGTGGTGCAATTGTTTGCCATCGGCCTGATTCTCAAATGGGTTTTTGCTGCAGACAAATGGTATATCGTGCTGGCCATCATGACTGTGATGACGCTGATAGCCGGGCTTTCCGCCAGAAATCGCAGTCGTATTCGTTACAGTGGCATGCAGTTTGATGCACTGTTTTCGATCTGGATACCCTCCTGGCTGACTATGGCCATCGGCCTTGTATTGATTCTGCGGATACAGCCCTGGTATTCACCTCAATATGTGATCCCGGTGCTGGGCATGATCATGGGCAATACCCTGACCGGCGTGTCGCTGGGACTGGATCGCATCACCAGTGAACTGACTCAGCGGCGCGATCATGTGGAGATGATGCTGTCGCTGGGTGCGAGCGGCTGGGAAGCCTATCGAGAAGCGGCGCAGACGGCGGTGCGGGCAGGGATGATGCCCACCATTAACAGCATGATGGTGATCGGGTTGGTCAGCCTACCGGGCATGATGACCGGTCAGATCCTGGCTGGGCAGGATCCCGAGCAGGCCATCCGCTATCAGATCCTGCTGATGTTTCTGCTGACTGCCTCGTCGGCGATTGCGTGCGTGCTGGCTGTGTTGCTGGTTTATCGGCGCGTATTTAGTCCTCAGTATAATTTTTTGTATTGGAAGTTGCACGAATCGTCTAAATAGTGCGTGCGGTGGTGTGGCGGTCACATCCGGAATCGTGTGAGTCCGGCTGCGTGGTTCCGGGAAGGAAGCCTGCAGCCGGATTTTTTTATGCGCCGCGATCATGTCGACTGCTCGCGGCCCGTTCCCGGCAGGGAACACCCCTTTTTCGGTTGGTAGATGGCAATCTACTCTGTGCCAGGGCGCTCTTGTTCGCTTTAGGTTGCGGAGCCTTACGGATATAACTGTTAATACATTTGTGATCATTTCACCTGTCATTAAGGGTATTCCCCAGATGGCTGGCGAACGCAATGCCTATACACTGTATCCATAATATAGAAATAATTCCATAATATGGATTTATGGATTTATGGATTTATGGATTTATGGATTTATGGATTTATGGATATAACAACGCGCTTGTGTTCATATGTGCGACCACGCGCAGCTTGCATTTTTTCGCTATTGACTTTCTCTGGAGACAAACCCGTCATGATCTACCCTCGTCGTGCCTTGCTGGGCTCACTTCTTGCCTGTGCCGGCCTGGCTACCATTCCCGCTCTGGCGGTCGCGGCAGATAACTATCCTGCCCAGCCTATTACACTAGTGGTTCCCTTTCAGCCCGGCGGCGGCACCGACGCGGTTGCCCGCAGTTTCGCCAAAGCTGCAGAAAAGCATTTCCCCAAAGGCATGATCGTGCTGAACAAATCCGGCGCGGGTGGCGCGGTGGGGTGGAAGTATGTCCTTAACCAGAAACCAGACGGCTACACCCTGGCCGTGGTGACCGGCGAGTTTGTGACCTTGCCGTTGCTGAATCTGTTTGACCGTTCTTACAAAGACTTCACACCACTGGTTCAATTGAACGCTGATCCGACGACACTGGTGGTGCACAATGATTCGCCCTATAAGTCTGTAGAAGAATTTGTCGCTGCAGCCAAAAAGAATCCAGATGGCATGAACGTGGGCACCCCCGGCACAGGCGCGGTTTACGATGTGGCCCTCAGCGCGTTCGAGGTCAAGTCCGGCACCAAGGTCACGCACGTACCGTATCCCGGATCGGGTCCATCACTACTGGCCTTGCTGGGCAAGCAGGTAGATGCGGTGGCGACCAGTCCCGCTGAAGCAGCCGAATATGTGCGCAGCGGCAAGATGCGCCTGCTGGTGGTCATGAGTGACGAGCGTGTGCCGGAGTTCAAAGACGTGCCTACCGCAAAAGAAGCGGGTATTGATGTTTCTTACGGTACCTGGCGTGGTGTTGCCGGCCCAAAAAATATGCCGGCCGAAGCCGTTCAGGTGTTGAAAGCTGCATTTGAAAAAGTGGCGCAGGATCCTGAATTGATCAAATCTATCAAGCAGCAGAATCTGGGTTATGTGTATGCAGACGGCACAGCATTTGAGCAGAAAATGGCCAATGAAACGGAAGGGTACAGCAAGGTACTGCAAGAGCTCGGTATCAAGTAACGCCGCCCAAGTAACGCCGTCCGTTTGTATCGACTTCACATTTGACATATCGCCCCACTCGAATGGGGCCAAGGAACAATCATGACCGAACCTATTCCCTATCGTTATCCTAATCCGAAAGAAGCATTGAAAGATATTGTGGTGCCCAACGCTGTTCCCGACGATGAGCGCGTCTGGGTTCCGCAGGCGCCGAATGTCTGGTTTCGTCCGCTATGCCTGAACGTATCACAGGGATACTGGATGAATCTGTTGCGTGTCAGAAAATCCGGCGTGCTCAGCTGTCATCGGCACCCCCAGCCCGTCCACGGCTATGTGATCAAAGGCACATGGCGCTATCTGGAGCATGACTGGGTCGCGACTGAAGGCAGTTATGTTTTTGAACCGCCCGGTGAAACCCACACGCTGTATGTGCCTGAAGATGTGGAAGAGATGATCACCATGTTCCAGGTGAACGGCATTATGTATTACGTGGACAGCGAAGGCAATCATACGGGTTACGAAGATGTGTTCACCAAGCTGGACATGTGTCGCAAGCATTATGAAAGCGTTGGCCTGGGTGCCGATTACGTTGACCAGTTTGTGCGCTGATGATGAATAGCAAAGCCAATTATGATTTTTCACAGCGCACGGCTGTGGTAACGGGTGGCAGCAGTGGCATCGGACTGGACATCGCTCAGCGCCTGCTGGCTGCCGGGGCCAGCGTGACCGTCTGGGATTTGAAGGCACCGCCGCCAGCGTTGCAGCAGCAGGGCATGCAGTTCATATCAGTTGACGTTTGTGATATCCGTTCTGTGCAGGACGCGTGTGATGCCGTGGTTGCCCGTAGCGGGCAGATCGATATGCTGGTCAATTGTGCCGGGTTCGCCGGCTCTACATTGCCGCTGGAAGAGACCGATCCGCAGGAATGGCAACGCGTCATCTCCATTAATTTGCTGGGCGTGTACAACACCTGCCGCGCCGCGGTGCCGGTGATGAAGCAGGCGCAGGCCGCTCGTATTGTGAATATTGCTTCGCTGGCCGGCAAAGAGGGTACGCCAAATGCGTCGGCGTATAGCGCGGCTAAGGCGGGGGTGCTGGCGCTCACCAAATCGCTGGGCAAGGAGCTGGCGCAAACGCAGATGCGCGTAAATGCCATTGCGCCTGCCGCGATTAATACCACGCTATTGCAGCAGATGTCGCCGGCGCATGTGCAAACGATGATCGATAAAAGCCCGATGAAGCGGCTGGGCGAGTGCGAAGAAGTATCCGAACTCACGCTGTGGCTGCTGTCTGCATCGTGCTCGTTCAGTACCGGCGCGGTGTTTGATCTTTCCGGCGGTCGCGCCACCTATTGATAATATTTGGAAAATCCATGAGTTTCAGACAAGATTTGCTTCAGGGAAAAACCGCCGTGGTCACCGGCGGCACCCAGGGTATCGGACGTGCCATCACAGAGACGCTCGCGACGCTGGGTGCGCAGGTGTATGCGGCCGGCCTGCCATCGAATAGCGAGGGGGCGTACAGTCACACAACAATAACAGAGGTGATTGTTGACGTTACCAGTGATAAGGAGGTTGCGGCGCTTGCAGCATCCCTGGAGAAAGTAGACATCCTGATCAATTGTGCGGGCATTATCGCGCGGGTGGAGGAATTCAAATTGCCCGTGTTCGAGCGGGTGATTGATGTCAATCTGATTGGCACCATGCGTTTGTGCGAGGCCTTGCGCCCCTTGCTCGCCACATCTAACGGTTGCATCGTGAATATGGCCTCTATGCTCAGTTTTTTTGGGGGCGGGCTGGTGCCGGGTTATAGCGCCAGTAAAGGCGGCATTGCGCAACTCACCAAATCCCTGGCCATCGCCTACGCCGCAGACGGTATTCGTGTGAATGCGGTTGCCCCGGGTTGGATCGCGACCCCGCTGACCGAAGCATTGCAGAATGATGAAAGTCGCGCGAAGCCGATTCTGGACAGAACGCCGCTCAAACGCTGGGGGACGCCTGAAGATGTGGCGCGCGCGGTCACATTTCTGTGTTCAGACGCATCTTCATTCATGACGGGTGTTATCATGCCGGTTGATGGTGGCTATATGGTAACTTGAATTTCATCATGGCAATAACAACTTCTGCGCAGGACAAAACCGGCCAGCCCGTGGCCGGCACCGCTTCGTTTTCCAAATTCATGCGCGTACTGGATGCGATCGCTGCGAATTCCGGATCGGGCGTTTCGATCCAGGACCTGAGCGTGTCGGTGGGCTATCCCAAGCCAACGCTATACCGGATCGTGGATGCCCTGCTGGCCGAAGGTCTGATTATTAACAAAGGCGGGCAGCTGTTTGGTTTGGGGCCACGCCTCATCAGCCTGGCCAGTCAGGCGCTGGAAAGCTCCGATCTGCGCAAAGTGTGTCGCGAACAGTTGATGGCTCTGCGTGATCAGACCAGCGAAACCGTGCATCTGGCGGTACCCGTCAATGGCGCGATGACCTACATCGACAAACTCGAAAGCCCGCAGGCAGTGCGCATGAATTCACGGCTGGGTAGCCAGGTTACGCTTTACTCAAGTTCTGTGGGCAAGGCCTATCTGGCCGCGCTCACAGATGATGCGCAAAGGCGCAGGCTTATAAGCGCAATCACATTTGAAAAATTCACGGACAACACCCTGCCTGGTACCGATGCGCTGTTGCAGGAACTGCTGGATATTGAACGGCAGGGGTACTCGGAAGATCGTGAAGAGAATGAGCGCGATATTTTCTGTTATGGCTGTGCGATCGTCGACAAGCATGCCCGTCCGGTCGCATGCATCAGCATCAGTATTCCCCTTTTTCGGATCGCGGCCGACCGTCGTCAAACCTATATTGAACCGCTCATGGCGGCGTGCAGAGCGTTGTCGCAGAAGTTGCGCCTGCTGGATATAGACGCCTGAGCGCATGCTGGCGCAGGCTTAACCCGGGCGTCGAATGCCCGGGGACCGGGCGGGTTTCAATTTGATGGGTTGAGACCTGAGAGCCTGGACCTGAAGAGCTTGGACCTGAACGCTTGGACCTGAACGCTTGGACCTGAACGCTTGGACCTGAACGCTTGGACCTGAACGCTTGGACTAAAGGGCCGCAGGATCCACCATTCTGCTGCATCATCGAATGGTCATCAGCTATCACTAAAATCACATTTGCCAATTGCGCCTGGCTCCTGTCCGGTCGCCTATTTCATGTGCATTAGGCAAAAAAGGGCCATTTGCGCACGCGGCAAAGCACAAAAAAATTACAGCACAGATCTGCATTGGATTGACAATTCGGTTTGAAAGAACAATAATCGCACCTGTACGTACAGGTTGTACGTACAGAGTCGTGGCGAGGATAAGAAGCACATTCATAATGCCATGCGCGAGACTATTCAATTCCTTTAAAACAACCCTATGACCAAAAAGGCTGGGTCGGATGATGACACAAGAACGTTCACTATTTCCCATGTTCCAAACCATGCAGAAAATCCCCGGTGGATTGATGCTTATTCCCCTGATTCTGGGCTCGATACTGGGGACCTTCGCCCCGGAAGCCCTTGATATTGGCAGCTTTACCACGGCATTATTCAAAAACAGTGCCTTGCCGTTGATTGCCTTGCTTATTTTCGCGACGGGTACGCAGGTCAATATGCGTACAGGTGGCCCGATCCTGGCAACCGCCGGCACTATTCTGTTTTGTAAAACGATTATTCCGGCCAGCCTGATTGTGCTGCTGGGGAGCTTTGTCGGTATTGACGGCGTATGGGGCATCTCTATTCTGGCGTTGCTGGCTGCATTCGATAACAGTAACGGCGGTCTGTGGCTGGCGTTTACCGGCCAGTATGGCGATGCCCGGGACCGGGGTGCCTATGTAGCCAGTGCGGTGAACGACGGACCGTTTTTCAGTCTGCTGTTCCTGGGCGCATCGGGCCTGGGTGATATTCCTGTCATCGCACTTGTTGCTGCGCTTGTGCCTTTCCTGCTGGGCGTTCTGGTGGGTAATCTGGACGTGCAATGGCGCAAGGTGCTGGATCCTGTTCCTAATATCGTGATTCCGTTTTTTGCCTTTGCGCTGGGTACGGGTATTAATCTGTCTGCGATCGTCAGTGGCGGCACGACCGGCATTATCCTTGGCTTCCTGATCAGTCCTATTACCGGCTTCCTGGTGTATATGGGTTATAAAATCATTCTGCGCCGTGGTGGTAAAAGCGGTATCGGCTTTGCCGCAGGCACGACAGCGGGCAATGCCATTGCGACGCCGGCCATTGTGGCGGCGGCTGATCCGCGCTTCCAGGTTTATGTGGAAACAGCAACCGCTCAGGTGGCCGCATGCGTACTGATCAGTTCCATCATGGCTCCCTTGCTGGCTTCCTATTTTCTGAAAAAAGCCGGTGAATTGAAACCCGTGGATGCGGGTATTTCTGACATCGACACGAGTGCCGGGGAACCTGTGAAACTATGAAACCGCAGATAGCAATCATTGCAGACGATCTGACCGGCGCCGGCGATTCGGCCGTGCAGTTCGTTCGCTGTGGCTGGGAAACCCAATTGTATGTGGGTGGTTCTGAAGAGGCTTTTGCGCTGGGTGATATGCAGGCGCAAGTGGTCTCGGTCAACAGCAACAGTCGCGCTCTGGCACCGCAGGCAGCGGCAGATGCCGTGGCCCGTGAAATGCAGACCTTCCGCAAGCATGACGTTCGTCATGTGTTCAAGAAGGTGGACTCCACTTTGCGTGGCGCGTTCGCAGCGGAAATTGAAGCAGCACGTCAGCAATGGCATGCCGATGCGATCGCCGTAGTTTGCCCGGCCTATCCCGCCACCGGCAGAACGCTGGAACACGGTATATTGCTGGTGAATGGTATACCGGTGACAGACACCTCTGCGGGCACCGATCCGGTCACACCCGTTACTGAAAGTTCTGTTCCGACGATACTCAACTGCAATCTGGTCAGCCCGACGCAGGACGATACGCCCGCCACGCTGGCGCAGAAAATCGGTGGTGCCGGAGCGATAGTGGTAGTTGACGCCCGCACAGATGCAGACCTGAAACTGCTGGCGCAGGCCATCGTGCTGCTTGGCGAGCGGGCGTTGCCGGTAGGTGCCGGCGGCCTGGCCATGGCGATGGCAGCAGCATGGGCCAGTGATCATATTGCAGGTGACATTGTTCTGGCTGTGGTCACCTCACAGCACAGTGCCACGCGCGCGCAAGTAGCGGCACTGCAGGAGCAGGGTGCAACGGTACAGACACCTGAGCCGCAAGTGCTGGCGGACGATGCCTTATGGCAATCGTGGCAGCAGGAGATGCTTGAGCAGGTGAGCGGCAGCGATATGGCCAGCCGGATTCTGGTGCTGCTGGCGCCGGCCCGTCAGGTACCTGGTCTGACTTCGGCCACGGTGGCACGTCGCCTGGGTCAATTGGCGCTGACAATTGCGGGTACCGGCAAGGTGCGCGGACTCATCGCCACGGGAGGCGATGGTGCGGAACAAGTAATGATGGCTTTGCAGGCTACCGGTATTCGCCTGATTGATGAAGTGTCCGGAGGGGTTCCTTTGGGTACGCTGATTGGCGGCAACTATACCGGTATGCCGATTGTGACCAAGGCCGGAGGCTTTGGTTCGGAACATGTTTTGATTCAGGCAGCAGAGACCCTGATGGAAAGGAAATTTAAATGAGTACAAAGAAATTGCCCGTATTGGCCGTAACCGTTGGTGATGTAGCCGGGATTGGTCCTGAAATTACAGCCAAAATGCTGTTGAACCACCCGCGTTTGCGCGATATGGCCCGATTCGTGGTGATCGGCGACGTTGCCTCTTTGCGCAAGGCTGTGGCAAACCTGAACGGCGACGTGAGCAAGGTTCGGGAAATTTCGGCACCTGCTGAAGCAAGCAACGAAGTGGGCACCATCGAGGTCATCCAGGTTGGGCCTTCTCTGGAAGAAGTTGAACTGGGCAAGCTGGATGCACGTGCTGGTGCCGGTTCTGCATTGTTTGTGATGAAAGCCTGTGATCTGGCCCGCAAGGGTGAAGTAGACGGCATCGTTACCGCGCCGTTGAACAAAGCCGCCATGCACCTGGGTGGCCACAAGTGGCCCGGTCATACCGAACTGCTGGCGCATGAATTTGGCGTCAAGAATTACTCTCTGGTGCTGTCTGCGGGTGATTTGTATGTATTTCACGCGACAACGCATGTCTCACTGCGCCAGGCCATTGACGATGTGAACCCCAAGCGCATGGACGATATTCTTCAGCTGGTTCACGCGTTCTCCAAAGCACTGAATCGTCAGGACGAGCCCATTGCCGTCGCCGGTTTGAATCCACATGCAGGCGAGAACAATATCTTTGGCACGGAAGACAGTGCTATATTAACGCCTGCCATCGAGCGGGCTAAAGCGGCGGGTATCAATGCTGTCGGGCCTATCCCGGCAGATGCCCTGTGGCCCCAGGCCGTCCGCGGCAAATGGAAGTTTCTGGTGGCGTGCTATCACGACCAGGGCCATGCCCCATTTAAGGCGGTGTATGGCGATGACGGTGTCAATATCACTGTCGGCTTGCCGGTTGTGCGCGTCTCTGTGGATCATGGCACCGCGTTCGACATAGCCGGCAAAAACATTGCGCGTGAAGAAAGCCTGATTCTGGCCGCCGAGCGCGCAGCCAGCCTTTCCCTTGGCTGGGCTTCTGTTTGGGAAGCAGCTTCAAAATCAGAAGGGGTATAGTTTTATTTTGGCGGAGGTATCGTGCTTTATCTGAAAAAAATTGACGAAAAAAACAAGGGTAAAGAGGCATTGTACCGACAGGTTGCCGACAGCCTGAAAACCGCCATCTCCGAAAGCCGGCTGCCTCCGGGCAGTCCGATTCCAAGCGAAAGCGCGCTGTGCACACATTTTAATGTGGCGCGCAGCGTTGTGCGCCAGGCTCTGGCGCTGCTGGTTGATGACGGATTCATTCTGAAGCAGGCCGGGCGGGCGTCCGTGGTTGCTCCCCGTATGAAACACCGCCGCAATCTGCAAAACTCGTTGAGTTTGCATGCGCAGCTTGAACGTGAGGGGACGCCGCTGCAAACCTCGGTCATCCGGCTGGAAGCGGCCGCCTTTCCTGCAGAGGTGGCGGCGTTCTACGGAGACATCAACGGCCTGCTGCTGGAACGCGTACGGTATATTGACGACGAGCCTATTTCATATGTGAAGACCTGGCTGCCCAAAGCGTTCGCCTCTCTGAGCAGCGAGGATTTGATCGATCAATCACTGCACCGCCAATTGCAGGAACGCTTCAATCGCCAGCCCCAACAGGGCCGCAATCAGATTCAGACGGTACCCTGCGACAAGACGCTGGCCGGATACCTTAAAGTGAAGAAAAGCGATGCGCTGCTGCAATTGCAGGCGTGTTATTACGATCAGCATGGATTACCGCTGGAGTGGTTCACTGCCTGGCATCGGGCTGATCGCGTTGTGTTTGATATTGCGGTGGATGCATCACTGGAGAACAATATTCAGGTTAAGGATTTTCAGCGGGCGATTAAGTAGTAGTGGGCGATCAAGTAGTAGCGGATGAATAAATAGCGACGGGTGTGCGCGTTCAAGGGCGTTCGCGCTCGTTGACGGCCGTTCCTGTCAGGGCCATGGTCTGCGGATAGTCCCGTCAGTCACAGCTACCCACAGATTGGTGCTCACTTATACAAATACTTGTGGCAGTCCCTAAGATTCTTTGTTAAGACAGTTGCGTTCAATATCTCGCACGGCAAATTTTGCTGCGTGCTGCCAGGCCTGATCGTTATCGCCGCGATAGGATAAGGTGCGCTCGCATACGGGGGCGTTCTGGTTCAGGTCTACCATGGCATATTTGATCCAGCCTACCAGCGTGCTCATCTTGTGTACTTCACCGAAAAGCAGGTGATTTGCGCCGGCCTTTTTTGCATCGGCTGCCAACGCTTCCAGGCCTGGTTCGGCTGCATTGCACTTGTCATTCTGACAGCTCAGTGCCGCTGTCTTTATTTTTGTATTCTGCGCCAGGCCCTGGCGAATGGCCTCGTTCAGTGCCTGCAGGCGACGGGCGTGATCGGCTGTCTGATCTTTGGCCTCGCCGGATGTATCTTTGAAGGCAAAGTTCGCAGCCGCCAGTGTGAGTGGCGGATTTACTTGTGCTGTAGCGTGGAGGGTGGCCGCAGCTAAAGCGGCCAGCAGCAATGGGCTCTGTCTGAGGGTAAAACGATAAAGCACTTGATGGGAGAATCGCATGGCATTGGTCTCCTGTAAGAGTGGAAGACGGAAGCAGGATAGATCGCTTCAAGAGTAGGTCAGCTTTGAATGTAACGCAGCTTGCATGACATGTCACGCGCGTAAGCTGGCAAAGAGCCACATATACAGCGCCAGCCTATAGCCATGCATGCCGGCGTCGTCTGGTCATAAGAAAAAATCAGGGCTTTGTTTTGCCAAAATAACCCATATCGTCCAGAGCGCTTTGGATCTGACTGAGCGCCTCTAGCGCACCCATGGACAGCGACACGTTCCGCGCCGATTTTTTTATGGCAGCTTCGTGCATATTAATGCGAACGATCGGTGCCTTTTGGCGTTCGCCAAAGTAGCGCACGGTGGCAATAGCCGTTCCCGCGCCCAGTTCAACAATGACGGGGCGTTTGGTTTTTTGCAGCCATGTCTGCAGATGTAGATGTTGCTGGCGACTGCGGGCATCCACCCAATGCCAGTCATTGAACATCATGATGTTCGGCCGCGCCAGCGAACCACAATGCGGACAGCGCGGTGGCTCGTTCAGCAACAGGCATTTTTGGGTATCTACTTGTGGTTTGAAATCGTCAGCCGGCCAGATGTCCTGTTCGCAGATCTCAATGCATTGCAAATAATGAATCGAGCCGTGGCACTCCACAATCTGGTCCGTCCCAAAGCCGGCTTTCTGGAACTGGCCGTCCACATTGCTGGTAAACACAAATGCATTATTGGGCATGTGTGATGCAATCTGCCGCAGAACCTGAAACCCGGCGTGTGGCGTGGTCTCGCGATACAGGGCCAGCCGATGGCCATAAAAGCCCCATGCCAGCGCCGGATGGTCTGGAAAATAAACAGGCGAGGCGATCTCTTCGAAACAAATGCCCGAAGCGCGTAACGCCGGATAATGTCGCCAAAAGCCCTCGGCACCGCGGAAATCCGGCAGCCCGGAGTCTACCCCCATGCCTGCGCCGGCGGTAACAAGCAGACCGTCAGCTTCGCTGATGAGCGCGGCCGCCTTTTTGATAAAGGCTTGTTGTGATGATGAATCCATGAGTGGGTGGGCAATGTTATTTAATTTTTTTAATGGCGCAGTAGGTAACGATCTATTTTTTCATATTTTGGCCGCTGGCGTGCGTTAGACGGGTGGCTTGCATTCAGAAAAATGTAAAGTAAGCGATTTTCCCGAAACCATGCTTCTGTTGATCGCCTGGCCTGGGAGCGCTGATTTTGCCGACGGATATAATATTATCGTTCCAAATACTCACTTTAGAACCGCATCCTCAAAAGGACAAGCGAATTGTATAAAAACATCCTTATTGCCGGAGTCGGTCTTTTTATAGGTATGGCTTCTTCAGCGCATCGGGGAATGATGATTTTATTTTGGTAGCGGGCGATGCTGTAACCGGCGCACCAGCATATAACTTAGGTGCTTTCAGCGGGGGACCTAAAACCATTATTGCCGTTGGGATGTTTAATGAAGCTTGAATTATATAAATCGGGAAATTTTATGAATCACCCGACAGGATATAAATATTTTTTGCCTTCTAAAATAAATACGGAATGGACCTGGGAGGAAATGAATTAGGTAAACGTAGTGCGAATGCCATGATATTGCTAAGTCGGCTGTTTAAAAGCCCAATTGGGGATGTAAAGCAAGTTTCAGAGTTCATTGGGGTCAGCTATAAAGCGGCCAATGATTTAGTAAGCGATTTTGAAAAATTAGAGATTTTGCAGGAATTAACTGGACAGACAAGAAATAGGGTCTTTATTTTCAACAGATATGTGACGCTTTTTGCTGGGGACCATAACTAGTCCATATCAGCTCACAGGCCTGAAAATAAAAAAGCCGCTTTCAAAAAGAAGCGGCTAATTTACATAAAGCGGGTTTTTGGTGGCCTGGGGCAGAATCGAAGTAACCGTCCGGTGATCCCACATTGCGCGGCCTTGCTCAGGCGTGGCCGAATACCTCAATTGTGCAACAAGCTGCTGCACAATTGCCTTGATACCACCAGATTGCGCTGTTGGGTAAGCAGTCAAGCTCGGATAAGGTGAAGTGGCATTGATATATTCAGCGACTAGATCGGTCTAGAATTTTATTGATCTTGTCCTGTATTGATTGGCGCTTTAGACGTATTTCGCTGGAGGGTGTTCTTTGATCTCAACCATATTGCCGGTGAGCGTAATCTCAATGACTTCGCGTTCTTTTGTGACGTAAAAAGAGCAGTCGGCGACCAGGCAAAGTACACCATCGACGGGTTCCGCGCGGAGAATATCGCCCGAGAAAGTCTCGTGCAGAAGCTTCGTTGTACCAACATCTATTCGAAACTGCTTGCGTTGGACTGTGACGTCAAGTAGATACGCCATCCCTTCCTGACAGCGTACCGGGTCATCGTCGTTGTAAAGATCGAAACGGAGCGTGATGGCATCACCCTTTTCAAAGACGGCTATCAGTGTACGAGTCGTTAGTTGATATGCGCGAAGCATTTCGTCAAAGTTCAATATCTGACCTTGGCAGGTTCAAGGGATCGACAGTCACAACCTTGTCGAATTAGTGAGATATCTGAGAATTCGCTGTTGTGGGCATCATAGCATGGCACAGGATGCGATGGATGGTGTCCGTAAGTTTGTGCATAGCGTGGCGGTGATTGTCGCAACGCTCAACAAAGGTATGCATGAGATTATTAACGACACCGCATTTCAGAAAAAACTGATAGACCAGGGAATCGAGCCCATGGGTGGAACGCCAGATGAACTGGCTAAGCGCATAGACAACGAAGTGAAGCAATTCGGACAACTCGTGAAGCAGATTAATTTGAAGGTTGAATAGTAATTAACGCGGCGCGGGAATAACGGGTAACTCGCCTTATTACGGACTTTTGTCAGGTCACTAGTTCAGGTAATTCCCTCTGAAGTGCGTGAGCACACCGTACGCATGGTGCTGGAACACCGTGGTGAGTATCCATCGCTGTCGGCAACGATCAAATTGATTGCGCCGAAGATAGACTGCGTACCAATCACACATTTCTGTTTCTACCTTAATTTATGACCGACGTATAGGTCATAGGGTTTTATTGATACGCTGCATTTGTTGCTGGCAAACTTCCAATACATGCTGCCGCAGCCAGCGATGGATCGGGTCGGCATCTAATCGTGGATGCCACATTTGCGATATGGTTATTTCCTGGGTTTTTACCGGGAGTTCGAACGAGCGGATTGTTGTCGCCGTCTCGTTTTCATTATTACTACCCCGGTTTAGGAGAAGGGAAGAGGGCACGAGTGCCACCAAATCTGATGACATTGCCACGGCCATTGCTGCAGGAAAACTCGGCACAGCAGCGGCAATGTTCCGTTTTAGGCCTAATTCAGCCAGTGCCTTGTCTACAGGGCCGCATATGAGTCCATGACGGGAAGTAATGACATGGCGACATGCCGCATACTTTGCGGGAGTGATACTATTTTTCGGCTCAAGCAGGGGATGCCCTTTTCTCACCGCACCGACGAATCTGTCTCTGAACAGAGCTTGCAAGCGAATTTCCGGACCCATTTCTCCCAAAACACCAATTTCGAGATCTACCAGACCTTCGCGTAAATGTTTTGCACTTTTTTCTTCTTTTGCTGAAAAACAAAGGCGAACAAAAGGCGCTCTTGTCGCCGTTGAGGCGATAAGCGCAGCACCGAAAACCTCAACAAAACCTTCGTTCGTTCTGATCGTAAAAGTTCTTTCCAGTTTGGATAAATCAAGCGATGCCGCAGAGGGGCGAAGTATGGCCAACGCTGCTGAGACTGTGTCTTGGGTGCTGCCACGTATATTTTCAGCATAGGGCGTCAATACCATCTGACGCCCTGCTCGAACCAGTAAAGGATCGTCTGTCGTTGCGCGAAGGCGAGTCAACGTTCTGCTCATCGCCGAAGGGCTTAATCCCAGACGGCGCGCGGCGCGAGTGACATTGGCTTCAGAGATTAGTGCATCAAGTGCGATGAGTAAATTCAGGTCGGGCTCAACCATACTTCAGATATTCCATTTTGAAAAGCAGGTAGGGCGTTTAGTGCAAATTATAAATGCAAACTATGCGTCTTCCGCATTATGTCTCCCTGGAATAGAATTGTCTGCACATCGAAAGAACTTTGGCTTTCGCCCTATATCTGAATGGAATCTTTATCATGAAAAATGTTGAAACCCTCACATTCGCAGCCATCTTATGCCGGAAGTTGCAAGTGCAGCGTCGGTGTCACAGAAGAGAGTATTAAATATGAAAAATTTATCGACGCAAAAAACCATTCTGATCATCGGTGCATCACGAGGTCTTGGCTATGCTATGGCTGCGGAATTTTTGACGAAGGGGTGGCATGTCATCGGCACCGTGCGCGGCAAAGATAGAACGTTGTTACATGAGCTGGCGGATAAAAATCCAGAGGGTGTGGAGATTGAACAGCTTGAAGTCACTGACCAGCAGCAGATTAAAGCGCTTCGGGAACGTCTATCTAACAAGGTTTTAGATATACTTTTCCATAATGCCGGTACCGCCAACAAGAATCAGAACGAGAGTATCGCAGAGTTATCAACCCAGGAATTTGAACGAATCATGGTGACGAATGCGTTGAGTCCTCTACGCGTCATTGAAAGCTTACAAGACCTGGTGCCTGCATCAGGTACCATCGGTATTATGTCGTCAGGACAGGGCAGCGTGAGCAACAATACGAACGGTGGACATGAGGTATATCGTGGTTCCAAGGCGGCACTTAACATGTACATGCGTAGTTACGCCGCTCGCCATACCGGAGAATCACGTACCTTGCTGTTATTAGCACCAGGCTGGGTTCGTACCGATCTGGGGGGGATTGAAGCGCCGCTAAGCATCGAAGAAAGCATTCCGAAAGTAGTGAATGTGATGCTTTCACAGCAGGGAAAACCAGGGCTGCAATATCTCGATCGTGAAGGGAAAACTGTGCCGTGGTGAACCACCGTGTCGAGCACGATCAGGCTACAGTCTGGCTGGGGTCAACCCTATTCAGTTCCTGCCTATTCTTGTGACAGCCATTGTGCCAATGGTGGGCCTAGTAAGCGGCAAGTATCTGAAGACATTAATGTTTCAGGCAATAAAAAAGCCGCTTTCAAAAGAAGCGGCTAATTTACATAAAGCGGTTTTTGGTGGCCTGGGGCAGAATCGAACTGCCGACACAAGGATTTTCAATCCTCTGCTCTACCGACTGAGCTACCTGGCCAACAAAGAACGAAATAATACACTAGTTTTTGGCTTGTGTATATATTTCGCAGTCTTTTTGACATAAATATTTAAAAACAGCTGCGGGAAGGTCTATAATTAGATGCATTACCAGATCAAAAAAGAAAATTCAAGATATTACGGCCATGTCACTTGACGTTCTTACCTTCGGTTTGAATCATCATTCGGCACCAGTGTCAGTGCGCGAGCGGGTTTCCATGCCCGAACAGCTGCTGCGACCGGCGCTAGACGGCTTGCGCTCTGCGTTTGGCGCCCGGGTGCAGGAAGCCACAATTCTGTCTACCTGTAATCGCACCGAGATCTACTGTGCGGCCCAGCCCGAAGTGGCTGAGCACATCCCCTCATGGCTGGCAGATTTCAATTCGCTGGAAGCCAATGAGCTGCGTCCGCATTTGTATCAATACAACAAGGACCTGGCCGTGCGCCACGCTTTCCGTGTGGCCAGTGGGCTCGATTCCATGGTATTGGGCGAGCCGCAGATTCTTGGGCAAATGAAAACCGCCGTCAGGGCGGCCAGCGATGCCGGCTCTCTGGGCACGTTATTGCATCAGTTATTCCAGAAAACCTTTTCGGTCGCCAAGGAAGTACGCACACAAACGGCCATCGGTGCCCAGTCGGTGTCTATGGCTGCAGCTTCGGTTCGGCTGGCGCAGCGGGTTTTTGGCGATCTGTCCAAAACCCGGGTGTTGTTTATTGGCGCCGGGGAAATGATTGAGCTGTGCTCCACCCATTTTGCCGCGCAAAAGCCCTCCTGTATGGTCGTAGCCAACCGCACGCGTGAGCGTGCTGAAACGCTTGCGTCCCAGTTCGACGGCAAGACCATGAAGCTGGCAGACCTGCCTGAGCGTCTGGCCGATTTTGACATTGTGGTGTCCTGTACGGCCAGTTCCCTGCCCATATTGGGTCTGGGGTTGGTGCAAAAGGCCTCCAAAGCGCGTCGCCATATGCCGATGGTTATGATAGATCTGGCTGTGCCGCGTGATATCGAACCCGAGGTGTCGCAACTGGACGACGTTTATCTGTATTCCGTTGATGATCTGGGCCGTTATGTGCAAATGGCCAGTGATTCGCGACAGGCCGCCGTGGTTCAGGCAGAGGCCATTATCGACAGCCGCGTGCAGAATTTCATGCACTGGATGGATTCACGCGCTGTCGTGCCGGTTATTCGCAATCTGAACCAGGGTGCCGATGCTATTGTGCAGGCCGAGCTGGATCGGGCCCGCCGCCTGCTGGCCAAGGGCGAAAACGCCGATCAGGTGCTGGAGCAGTTTGCCCGTAGCCTGACCCAGAAGTACCTGCACGCCCCTATGGTCGCGCTCAACCGCAGTCAGGGCGAGGATCGTACCGCGCTCATGGATATGCTGCCACGTCTCTTTCCGTATCAGGATTCCAGCCATTAGCGGTGCTCTTGCCCGCTATTAATTGGCGGCGGCACTAAGTTGGCGTCGCCTTTTTCCTGAACACGCCGTATTCTTCCCACATTCTTTATGAAATCATCAATGCGCTCCCGTCTGGAGCAAATCTCGCAGCGCCTGATTGAGGTGGATGCCTTGCTCGCCGAACCTGAAATCGCTGGCGATATGGACCGCTTTCGCAAATTGTCGCGTGAACGCTCGGAAATCGATCCGGTGGTTGCGTTGTTTCGCAGCTATGAGTCTACTGAAGCCGATTTGCACGCAGCGATCGAAATGTCGTCAGATCCGGAACTGCGCGACATGGCTGAAGAGGAGTTAAAGCTGGCCAAAGAGCGTCTGGAGGAACTGGAAGAACAATTGCAAGTGCAATTGCTGCCCCGCGATCCGGATGATGGTCGCAGTGTTTTTCTTGAGGTGCGTGCCGGTACCGGCGGTGATGAAAGCGCTATTTTCAGCGGCGACCTGTTCCGCATGTACAGTCGCTATGCCGAGCAGAAGGGCTGGAAAGTAGAGGTTATTTCCGAGAACGAATCGGAAATGGGCGGATACCGCGAGATTATTGCCCGGGTTGATGGCGATGGCGTATATGGACGACTGAAATACGAGTCCGGTGCGCATCGTGTGCAACGGGTGCCCGAGACCGAATCGCAGGGGCGGGTACACACCTCGGCCTGCACGGTGGCCATTTTGCCCGAGGCCGACGAGATCTCGGAAGTGGCGCTGAACCCGGCTGATCTGCGCATCGATACCTTCCGTGCCAGCGGCGCGGGTGGTCAGCATATTAATAAAACCGATTCGGCAGTACGCATTACGCATATTCCAACCGGCATTGTTGCCGAGTGCCAGGATGACCGCTCACAGCACAAGAACAAGGCGCGCGCCATGAGTGTGCTGGCGGCCCGCATTAACGATATCGAACGCCAGAAACAACAGCAGAAAGAGGCGGCCGAGCGCAAGAGTCTGGTGGGTACGGGGGACCGTTCCGAGCGGATCCGCACTTACAATTATCCTCAGGGTCGGGTCACGGATCACCGAATCAATCTGACTTTGTATAAACTGGCACAAATCATGGAAGGCTCGCTGGACGAGCTGACGGGCGCACTCATTGCCGAGAGACAGGCGGAGTTGCTGGCTGCCCTGGGTGATGATTCGCTGTAAATACAAATGCAATACTGACTATTGATGACATCATTCGGCCGGTGCAATACCGGCAGGAGTAGAAGGAGCAGGGATGGCGCTGGCCATTACGATTGAATCTTTGACGCGAACCAGTGGCCTTGTGCCGCTTGAGACCCGGATGCTGATTGGTCACACGCTTGGCGTGACGCGTTCCTGGATGATTGCACATGACCGTGATCCGTTAAGTGATGAGCAGGTTGTGCAGATTCGAGCGCTGATAGAACGGCGCTTAAGCGGCGAGCCTATGGCTTATATCATGGGCGCGCGTGAATTTATGGGCCTGACGTTTGAGACAACTGCTGCCGCGCTGATCCCGCGTCCGGAAACCGAACTGCTGGTGGAAACCGCGATTGATTATGTGCGCGACAATCCGCGGGCCAATGTGCTGGATCTGGGTACCGGGACCGGCGCGATTGCCGTCTCTATTGCCCGTTTCTGCCCTGGGGCACTGGTGCTGGCAACAGACAAGAGCCCCGATGCCCTGGCGCTGGCGCGGCGTAATGCGCAAAAGCATCGGACCGCGCATGTGCGTTTTCTGGAAAGCGACTGGTATGATGGGATTCCGCAACAGGCCTTCGATCTGATTGTGTCCAATCCCCCTTATATTCAGCGCCATGATCCCCATTTACAGCAGGGCGATCTGCGTTTTGAGCCGCCCATGGCGCTGACCGATTATGCCGATGGGCTGGCGGCCATCCGCCGCATTATTGCCGGCGCCAGGGCGTATCTGGCCAATGGCGGCTGGATGTGGATTGAGCACGGCTGGGACCAGGCCGAGCAGGTTCGCTATATGCTGGCCAAGGTTGGTTTTAAGAATATTGAATCCCGCAATGATTTATCCGGTATTGAGCGCATTTCCGGCGGGTGCTTTACTATTTAGCGTTAAACTCTTTTGAGAGATGGCCAGATGATGGAACTGGTTTCTTTCAATGCTGACACAGGTGAATACAATGAGCGAAGTACAGAATTTTATCCGCGAGACCGTTACAGAACACCCCGTTGTGCTGTTCATGAAAGGCACGGCTCAGTTTCCGCAATGCGGCTTCTCTGGCAAGGCCATCCAGATTTTGCGTGAATCCGGCGTAAAAAAACTGGTTACTGTGAATGTGCTGGACGATCAGGAAGTACGTGAAGGCATTAAGCAGTTTTCCAACTGGCCCACTATTCCCCAGTTGTATGTGAAGGGCGAATTCATTGGCGGTTCAGATATCGTTAGCGAAATGTACGCAAGCGGCGAGCTCAAAACCGTACTGGAGCAGGCGGGCGCCTTCGAGTCCTGAGTGTGCGGTGCTGTCAGGGCAGGCGTTTTGCCTGGGCAGCACTGTTTTCAGCAAGCGCCTCTGGCGGTTGGGCGCGTACCGCTTTGAGGGCCATCAATCCGTAATGGGTACACACCAGGATTGAAAAGACGGGCATGATAAAGCCGGCAAACGGAATCAGTGCAATCGCTGCACAAACCAGCCCGATCAGCCAGAAACCACGACTGTAATGACGCAGCACGTAGACCCGTTCTTCAAGGGTGGCGTGTTCAACAATCGCGTCCAGCCGGGTCATGTGTGAAAACGCATAGGCACCCCAGAACAGCGACAGCGCAATGCCTGCAAAGGGAATCAGCCAGAGCGGCAATGTAACCAGCCAGCCAATCACGAAAATCGCACTCACCTTGATCGTATTGGCCAGACTGGTGATCGTGGCGTTAACGCCTTTTTTCTGCAGCTCGGGGTAGCTGCCTTCACTAATCACTTTCAGGGCCATGGGCATGACCAGAATGGCTGCGGCCGCCAGCCCGGCGATGCCGCTGACCGCGAGCAGAGCCACAAAGGTTAGTACGCCGGTGAACCAGTCGCTCATGGTGGCAAACCCCCAGCCCGACAGGCGCGCTGACGTAGACTGGAACCAGCCCCAATTCATCGCGGTACTATCCAGCCAGTTATCCAGCGGACCCCAGGCGAACACCAGTAATATCACCGCTGTGATAAGGGCAATCACAAACGGCAACACGATGGCAAACAGCATGGAAGGGCGCATCTGGGTTGCGATGCCTTTACTGAACGCGGCAGAGACGCTGACATAGGGCGGTTGTTTCATAGATACGACCAGCTTTTATGGAGAGTGGGATTATTGACGTGCGTTGCGTGCATCAGGGGCAATGAAATCGGCCTGTGTGCTGCGCCAGGGGTTGATATCCAGGCCGCCGCGACGCGTATAACGAGCATACACGGTCAGGGTTTCGGGCGCACACCTTTGCATGATATCGCAGAAGATCTGTTCTACGCATTGCTCATGAAATCCGTTATGGCCACGATAGGAAATAATATATTTAAGCAGGGAAGCGTGATCAATGGCGGCGCCGGTGTACTCAATTTGCAGGCTGCCCCAGTCTGGCTGAGCGGTGACCGGGCAGTTGGATTTGAGCAGATTCGTGCGCAGCGTCTCGTGCCTGGACTGTGTGGGGTCGGCCTGCAACAAGCCGGCGTCCGGAGCGTAAATGGTGATGTCGATGTCCAGCGTATCCAGCAGCGTTCCTTCCAGCTCGCCCAGCGTCTGGTCAGCAAAGTTTGTCGGCGCAAACAGCGTGACCTCGACCGGCCCGCCGGCCGCGGCGCTCAGGTCCTGCTGCATGCAGGCACGAACAGCGTCGCTATCGTGCATCGGCGTTTGGTTGAATGAGTTCAGATACAGTTTGAATGATTTGGATTCAATAATATGCGTGCTGCTGGCAGGAAAACCAAACCGGGCCAGGGCCACTTGCGGTTTGCCTTTTGGGTTCAGCCAGGACAGCTCGTAGGCGTTCCATATATCTGCGCCATACCAGGCCGGTGGCGGCTGCAGGCTCAGATGCGCACGCCCGGCCTCACGGGCAATGGGAAACAGCAACGCTGGATCATAGTGGTCGGCATACCGGGTTTCTTTTCCCAGTGGTGCATGCAGTAATGTCGAGTCTGACATGGAATGCCTCACAGTGATTGAATGCGAATCGTGCGCGCGCGCGATGGGTTCCCGGCAGTGAGGGTGCCTGCCGCCGGTGTGTCTGCGCGTTGGCTGGATGGGGTGTTATGACGATCGTCATGGCTCGCAGCGCCTTGTACGACGTCGGCGTCTGCATCGGCATCGGGGGTATCGACCGCATCGGCAAACGTTTCGGCGTCGAACGCCTTGTCGCCGTTCTCATCGGCAACACCGGTTGGCCGCAGGCCGGCAAAGTCAAACAGATTGCGGTCCATCAGATGTGAAGGCGCAATCGATGACAGGGCCTTGAAGGTATTCCAGACTTTCTTGGGGCTTTCCTTTTCCCACGCGGCAATCATGCGAGCCACTTCCTGGCGCTTGAGGTTTTCCTGGGAACCGCAAAGGTTACAGGGGATGATGGGAAATTGCTTGAGTTCGGAATAGGCAATCAGGTCTTTTTCCGCGATATAGGCCAGCGGGCGAATCACCGTATGCCGACCGTCATCGGACACCAGCTTGGGTGGCATGGACTTGAGTTTGGCCGCGTAGAACAGGTTCAGGAAAAAGGTGGCCAGAATATCATCGCGGTGATGCCCCAGCGCAATCTTGGTGGCGCCCAGTTCGCTGGCAACGCGGTACAGAATGCCGCGGCGCAGGCGGGAGCAGAGTGAACAGGTGGTCTTGCCTTCCGGGATCAGGCGTTTAACAATGGAATAGGTGTCCTGATTTTCAATATGAAACGGCACACCCAGTTCGGTGAGATAGTCGGGCAGAACATGAGCCGGAAAGCCGGGCTGCTTCTGGTCCAGATTCACTGCGATAATATCGAAATGTATCGGCGCACGTTTTTGCAGCGTCAGCAAAATATCCAGCATGCTGTACGAGTCTTTGCCGCCCGACAGGCACACCATTACTTTGTCGCCGTCTTCGATCATGTTGTAGTCGACGATAGCAGTACCTGCTTCGCGCATGATGCGTTTGGTCAGCTTGTTTTCGTGCTGGCGCTGTTTCAGGGCAGCCTGATGGCTGGAAGTGGCAACGGAAGTCATGATCGTGACGTGTACAGGTCCAAAAAGAATAGGGCAGCGCGCTACTGGCGGCTCGCTTCAACTTCAATGCCGACCGCAGCGCAATCGGAGAACGCCAGGGGTTTGCCGATACGCAGACGTACGCGAAACACCTCGGGGAAATCGTTCAGAAGGCGCTGTATTACCATGTCGCCCAGTGTTTCTACCAGATGAACATGAGCACGCGTACACTCTTCGATAATCGCTTCACGCAGCTTACGATAATCGAGCACACTGCGAATATCATGGTCATTAACCTGCTGGTCAACGTGCATGTCTATATCTGCATCAATATGCAGGGGCTGGGTGGCGCGCAGTTCGTGCTCCAGGATACCAATGCGGGCATCCAGTGCGAGCCGGGTGAAAAAGATACGGCGAGTGGTCATGAGAAATAGGTTAAAGGCACCGGAAAAGTCCGGTTTTTGTTCAGGTGGCTATTGTAGTGTTTTAGGACGCCAGCCGGGGGTACAATAAGCCCTGTTTAGATAAATTCATGATTAAACGAGGATTTTTCCTGAAAATGCAGCAGGCTGTCTATGATGCCATAGTAATTGGCGCGGGCCCGGCAGGGGCTTCCTGCGCGGTGTGGCTGGCCCATATGGGATTCTCCCCCCTGATCATCGAGTCCAGCGGACGCGCCGGCGGTTTAAGCGCCAGTAATCCGTTTGAGGACACCTGGAATGTGACGGCGCCCGGCCTGACCGGCGAAGAAGTCGCGGCCCGCATCAAACTAAGCCTGGATAGTGCCCGTGTACCGGTGCTGCTCAATTCACATGTGACGCGGATCGAACGCGAAGCAGCGCAGCAGGGCGGTCAAGAGCATTTCAAGGTGTATTTCGGTGCAGATCTGCCATTGCATGCGCGCTATGTGGTGATTGCAAGTGGGGTAGAGCCAAGGCGACCGCCTGAATGGGAGCGGGAGGCTTACGATGATGTGCTTGTCGGCCCCGGCAAACATGTGGCCAATTATGAATTTGCGCTTAAGGATGTGGCCATTCTGGGTGGGGGCGATAATGCTTTCGAAAACGCCCTGTTTCTGAAGGAACGCGGCGCCAAGTCTGTACATATTTATGCGCGTACGCTACGCTGTCAGCGCCATTGGATGAAGTTCCTGAATGAGTCGGATATCACCACCGGTGCCTATACCTTTGATCCCGAGACGCGCCAGGTGAATGGTCGCAGCTACGATGCCGTGCTGGTACTTTACGGTTTTCGTGCGCGTTTGCAGGGCATGCAGGACCTGGGCCTCGATTGCAATGAACTCGGTTATGTGCGTACCGATTTTGCGACAACACAAACCAATCTGCCTGGTATTTACGCGATTGGCGAGGTCACGCACCGGCAGCACCCCTGTGTGGTTACATCGATGGCCGATGGTGTGGTGGCGGCAAAGGCGATACAGAAGCAACTGGAGCAAGGCGACGCCTGATCCGGTCTATATCGCTGCACAGCGCAGGCAGTGCGCGAATCAGCCGGTCTGTCGGGCGAAAGATAATGTCCGGGTTCATGCCCAGCAGCTGATCGGCCTGCAAGCGCAAGCCCATTGAAGAAAAATAAGCGCCAAGCACCTTGCTTTCGGCGGTGACGTTTTTTGCTGCAAAAAGCACGGCCTGCGGGTGTGCGAGCAGCAGCTGTTCTTTGCTGACTATGGGTGCCGGCGCAGACACGTTTTCAAAGGCTGATTCGGCGCCACAGGCGTGCAGGGCATCCACCACAAACGAGCGCGCACCCAGCGTATACAAAGGCTCCTGGCTAACCAATACGAAAATGTTTATCTTTGCCGCATGCTGGTAACGCTCGCGCGTAGAGCTCAGTATCTCTCGTAATTGCTGCGCGGTGGCATTGGCGCTCGCCTGGGTGTTGAACAGTGCGCCCAGTTTCTCAATGTCATCTGTAATATCGTCCAGGCTGGTCGGCGCCTGATAAAAAATGGGTATATTCAGTTTACGCAGGTTCGGATACAGATCCTTGCTGTCCTTATATCCCCAGGCCAGAATCACATCGGGCTGTAACAGCGCAATACGCTCAGCGTTGGGCGCAACGCCGCTGCCTACTTGTGGTAGCGCGCTGGCAGCCGGTGGGTAGTTGCTGCCTTCGGCAACGCCCAGCAGATGGTTGCCGGCACCTGCCGCATAGGCGAGTTCTGTGAGGTGGGGTGATAAGCTGACTGCTTTTTTTTCCGTCGCTGCTGCAGGATCAGCCACCAGTGCACTGGAGCACAAGAGCGCCGCAAGCAGAGCACCTTTTATTGCATCTGTCATGGACAGGAAAGCGGCGTGCTTGCGGCGGGACATGTTTTACATCCGGAATGCAAGGTTCAGAAAGATATTGGAACCGGCTGAGTTATAGCCATAGGCCGTTTCATATTTCTTGTCCAGCACGTTGTTCCAGTATACCTGGGCTTCCAGATTTTTGGTGAAGGCATAGCTGGCATGCAGGTTCAGCACGCCATAGCTGCCCAGTCGCTTTTCACGTGTATTGTTCTTGTCGTCATAACGTGAACCGGTATGGGTGAAGTCTGCGCCCACTGTGGCCTGTCCGAAAGTATGGCTGGCCCCGATACGATAAACGTGTTTGGCACGGCGGATCAGACGATTGCCGCTCTCATCGTCTTTCGGGTTCATGAAATCCGCACCTGCGTAGATGCGGGTATTGTCGAAACGATGCTCGGCATTCAGAGAAATGCCGCGAACTGTTGCCCTGTCGACGTTTTCGGCCGTGCAGTTGTACATTTCATCACAAACATAGCCATTGATCAAATCGCGATACTTGGTCTGCCAGGCGTTGACTGAAACGCTGGTAGATTCAGTGCGCCATGCGGTGCGCAATTCAATATTGCGTGATGTTTCCGGTTTCAGATTCGGATTGCCCTGATAGCCAAAGCTCAGCGGCGTATACAAGTCTGCGAAGGTCGGCACGCGATAGCCGGTGTTGCCTGCCACGCCGACAGACCATTCAGGTGTGATATCGAAATCGTAACCCAGGCTGCCGGTTGTTTTGCTGCCATAGCCCGAGACGTTGTCGTTGCGCAGGCTGGCCTGGACATGATGACGATTAAAGTCGCCTCGGTAAATCAGCCCCACCGCGTTGGTATGGCGTTTGTCCTGTTCGTAGGTGGTGGTGCCAAAGATGCTTTCATCCTTGCGTTCCAGCACCAGCGACAGTTTGTTCTCACGGTTGATGGCGAAATTGTTCTGCCAGGAGTAGGTGCGCTGTATGCTGCCCAGCACCGAATTGCCATAGGAAGCGCGCGAGTCGTAAAGATTGCGGTTGACGCTGACCTGCAGCACGCTGTCCCACCAGTCGGTTAACTGGTTATTGCTGGTGACGGCGACCGATTGCTGGCGCATGATGCCGAAGGTGTTGGTGTCATAGGCGCCGCTATCGAAGTCGCCATGGGTGTAGCCATTATAGAACGACACGCCCAGGCGGTTGCCGGGCTTCCAGGTGTAGCCCACTGCGCCGGATAAAGAGGCTTGTTCGTAGCCGTCGTGATCCGGGTTGTAGGTAAATGTGCCCAGTTTTTCACGGGTGGCGTTAAAACCGTCGCTGCTGGCGTAGCTGCCTGCCAGACGATAGTCCCAGCCGTTGCTGGCGCCGGAGACGCCGACGCTGGCCTTGAACAGGCTGTGGGTGCCCACGCCGATATTGCCGAATACGCTTAGCGGCTTGTCCTGGCCGTCGCTGCGGGTAATGATGTTGATGACCCCGCCCATGGCATCAGAGCCATACAGGCTGCTGGCCGCGCCGCGTACAATCTCTATCCGTTCGATGGTGGTCGGATCTATGGCGCTCAGGTATGTGCTGCCGGTTGCCGGGTCGTTGATGCGTTGCCCGTCTACCATCACCAGCGTCTGCTGCGGGCCGGCGCCGCGCACGAATATGCCCGTCAGTGTTTGCGGGCCGCCCTGTTGATAGGCTTGTATTTGCGGCTGTTGGGCCAGCACGTCGGTCAGGGATCGGCCGCCGGCATTGCGCAGGGTTTCATTTGTGATAACGCTGACATCGCCGTACACATCGCCCAGTACCTGACTGGTACGCGCCGGCGTGGCAACAATGGTTTCAAGATAAGTGATCGGCGTATCAGTGGCATCACTGGTGGCCGTTTGGGCTGTGACGGCGGCCGGCAGAATCGCCAGGGCCAATGCCGTGGGGGCAAAACAGGACTTCATATGGACTTACCGGTAAAGATGCGCGACCCCGCACATCTGGTTCGAATAAATACTGGCTGGACAAGCAGCGCAGTGGCAGTTTCAGGGCCGATGTCGGGCTGCAGGCCGAATGCCTGATTACCGTTGCGGGGGCAGCACAGGTTGGCGCGCCAGCGTGCGCGTTCTGTTTCCCGTTTACCATTCACCCCATGCCGTGGCACGGTGAATGCACCCTGAATGCAGGATTGTAATGGATTGCTACAGATACTGACAGTTGTCAAGCCATTCGGGTCGCCTGCAGCGCCTATTTGCCTGTCATTTGCAGGGGTTTGCCGGTAGAACGGTTGTAAATCCGCTACAATTTTGCATTAAATTCAATTAATTAGATCGAGCCTGAACGTGTCTTATCCTGCCCTGCCTTATCCCGTCGAATCCTATACCTCTGGTGCCCGTTTTGTGCAGGAACTGCAGAAGGGCCGAATCCTGGTGCTGGACGGGGCCATGGGTACCATGATCCAGCGCTATAAGCTGACCGAGGCCGATTTTCGCGGTGAGCGCTTTGCTGAGCATCATCAGGACGTCAAAGGCAATAACGAGCTGCTGTCGCTGGTGCGTCCCGATATCATCAGCGAGATCCATGAGCAGTATCTGCAGGCCGGGGCCGATGTGATCGAAACCAACACCTTTGGTGCCACCTTCGTGGCCCAGGGTGATTATGACCTGCCGGATCTGGCCTATGAATTGAATCTGGAATCTGCCCGTCTTGCGCGCAAGGCCTGTGATAACTACAGTACACCTGAGCGTCCAAGGTTTGTCGCTGGCGCGCTCGGCCCCCAGCCAAAGACCGCCTCCATCTCGCCCGACGTGAACGATCCGGGGGCGCGCAATATTACCTTCGAACAATTGCAGGCAGCGTATGAAGAGCAACTGAGCGGCCTGCTCGATGGTGGTATTGATATCGTGCTGATCGAGACGATTTTCGATACGCTGAACGCCAAGGCGGCGATTTTCGCGGTGGAAACGGTGTTCGAACAGCGCGGGATCCGACTGCCGGTGATGATCTCCGGTACAGTGACCGACGCATCGGGACGGATTCTGTCTGGCCAGACCGTAGAGGCCTTCTGGAATTCGGTGCGGCATGCGCGGCCAGTCACCATTGGCCTGAACTGCGCCCTGGGTGCGGCCCTGATGCGCCCGTACATCGCCGAGCTGTCCAAAATCTGTGATACCTGGCTGTGCGTCTACCCCAACGCCGGCTTGCCCAATCCCATGAGCGACACCGGTTTCGATGAAACGCCAGACGATACCTCCAGTCTGCTGGAAGAATTTGCGAGTGCCGGATTTGTGAATATGGTGGGCGGCTGTTGCGGCACGACGCCCGACCATATTGCCGCCATTGCGCAGAAAGTGCAGCAATTGCCGGCGCGCACCGTGCCCGAGGTGCCGGTCAAGACCCGCCTGTCTGGTCTGGAAGCCCTGAATATTGATGATGAGTCGCTGTTTGTGAACGTGGGTGAACGTACCAACGTGACCGGCAGCAAGATGTTCCTGCGCCTGATTCGCGAAGAAAAATTTGATGAGGCGCTGACAGTGGCGCGCCAGCAGGTCGAAAACGGCGCACAGATCATCGACATCAATATGGACGAGGCCATGCTGGATTCGAAAGCGAATATGCGCCGCTTTCTGAATCTGATCGCCTCCGAACCCGATATTGCCCGGGTACCGATCATGATCGACAGTTCCAAATGGGAAGTGATCGAAGAGGGCCTCAAGTGTGTGCAGGGCAAGCCCATCGTTAACTCCATTTCCATGAAGGAAGGCGTGGAGCCGTTTCTGGCGCACGCCCGCCTGTGCCGCAAGTACGGCGCGGCCGTGGTGGTGATGGCGTTCGATGAGGAAGGCCAGGCCGATACGCTGCAACGACGCAAGGACATTTGTGGCAAAGCCTATCATTTACTGGTAGATGAACTGGATTTTCCGCCGGAAGATATTATTTTCGACCCCAATGTGTTCGCCGTCGCGACCGGGATCGAGGAACACAATCACTACGCCGTGGACTTTATCGAAGGCACGCGCTGGATTCACGACAATCTGCCGCATGCGCGCATCTCCGGCGGGGTGTCCAATGTGAGCTTCTCGTTCCGTGGCAATGAAGCCATGCGTGAAGCGATTCATACCGTATTCCTGTATTACGCGATTCAGGAAGGCATGACCATGGGCATTGTGAATGCCGGTATGCTGGGTGTCTACGCCGATCTGGATCCGAAAACGCGGGATCTGGTTGAAGACGTGATACTGGATCGGCCCGAGCCTGTCGGCAAAACCGACCCGGCCGATGAGCGCACCCCAACCGAGCGCCTGGTGGAATATGCCGATGAGGTCAAAGGCAGCGGTACGAAAAAAGAAGTGGATCTGTCCTGGCGTGAACAGGAAGTGGAAAAGCGCCTGTCACATGCGCTGGTGCATGGTATTACCCAGTTCATTGTTGAGGATACCGAAGAAGTGCGGCAAAAAATTGCCGCTCGTGGCGGTCGTCCCATTGAGGTGATTGAAGGCCCGCTCATGGACGGCATGAACGTGGTGGGTGACCTGTTTGGCGCCGGCAAGATGTTCCTGCCGCAGGTGGTTAAGTCTGCACGGGTGATGAAGCATGCGGTGGCGCACCTGATTCCGTTTATTGAAGAAGAAAAACGCCAGATCGAAGCGGCTGGTGGCGATGTACGCGCCAAGGGTAAGGTCGTTATTGCAACTGTGAAAGGCGACGTGCACGATATCGGCAAAAATATCGTCACGGTGGTACTGCAATGTAATAACTTCGAAGTGGTCAATATGGGCGTGATGGTGCCGTGCGCGCAGATTCTTGCCAAGGCCAAAGAAGAGAAGGCCGATATCGTGGGTCTGTCCGGCCTGATCACGCCGAGCCTGGAAGAGATGGCTTACGTGGCTTCCGAGATGCAGCGTGATCCTTACTTCCGTGAAAACAAAATTCCATTACTGATTGGCGGAGCCACCACCAGCCGGGTACATACGGCTGTCAAGATTGCACCGCATTATGATGGCCCGGTCATCTATGTACCCGATGCCAGCCGCTCGGTGGGCGTGGCCACCAATCTGGTCTCCGAGCAGGTTGATAGCTATCTGGCGCAGGTGCGCGAGGAATATGAACTGGTGCGTGAACGTCACGCCAATCGCAAGGCAACACCCATCATCCCGCTGGAAGAGGCGCGCAAGGGCGCCCCGGCGATCGACTGGAGCAATTACACGCCTCCGAAGCCGAAGTTTTTGGGGCGTCGTGAATTCAGGAACTTCGATCTGGCGCAAATCGTGCCGTTTATCGACTGGACACCGTTCTTTCAGACCTGGAGCCTGTTTGGTCAGTATCCGAAGATTCTGCAGGATGAGGTGGTGGGAGAGCAGGCACGCAAGCTGTTCGACGACGCGCAGGCGATGCTCAAAAAAGTGGTGGAGCAGCGCTGGCTGAGCGCGGGCGGTGTCGTTGCGTTCTATCCGGCCAACAGTGTTAACCACGAAGATATCGAAGTGTATACCGATGAGTCACGGGAACAGGTGCTGTTTACCTGGCGTAATTTGCGGCAGCAAAATGCCAAGCGTGAAGGAGTGGCCAACAAATGTCTGGCCGACTACATCGCGCCTAAGGAAACTGGCGTGAAGGACTATATCGGTCTGTTTGCCGTAACCGGTGGGATTGGCATAGAGAAGCATGAGCAACGGTTCGAAGCCGAAATGGACGACTATTCGTCGATTCTGCTCAAAGCCCTGGCTGACCGTTTTGCCGAAGGGTTTGCCGAATGCATGCATGCCCGGGTCCGGCGGGATCTGTGGGGTTATGTCGGTGATGAAAATCTGGACAATCAGGCGCTGATCGACGAAAAATATCAGGGCATCCGTCCGGCGCCGGGCTACCCCGCCTGTCCCGAGCATCGTGTCAAAGTGGATATGTTCAAGGTCTTGCAGACCGAAGATATCGGCATGCAGTTGACCGATGGGATGGCCATGTACCCGGCATCCAGCGTGTCTGGCTTTTATCTGAGCCATCCGGACTCCAGCTATTTCAATGTGGGGACCATAGGTCAGGATCAATTGCAGGATTACATCGCCCGCAGTGGATTGCCTGAAGAAGAAGTGCGCCGTTCACTGATGAGCGTATTGGGGTAGCACGGCGCTGAACGCAGCCGTTGGCAGGAGTGGTATGGCCGAGAAACATGGAGCATTTCGCAAGCAGGCACTGGGTGCGTTCGTACGCAGCGTACGCGATCGTGTCACACCGCAACAGGCAGGGATTGCCGGTGGGCAGCGTCGTCGTACGCCGGGGCTGCGTCGTGAAGAAGTAGCGCAGTTGTGTGACATCAGCGTGACCTGGTACACCTGGATTGAACAGGGGCGCGATGTCTCTGTGTCGCCTGCAGTCTGGGCACGGCTGGCGACGGTATTGCAAATGACCCGGGCAGAGCGCGCCTATCTGTTTGACCTGGCCGATGTGAGTGATCCTGACCATGACAGCGCCGTCGTATCGGCCCCTATGGCTTCCCTGCAGGCCTGCGTCGATAGCATTAATGCACCGGCCTATATTCTGGACCGGCACTGGGACGTGCTGGCCTTTAACGCTGCGCTGGACCAAGTGTTTGCCGGCTGGATGAGCGCGCAGGCGCAGCCCAATCTGCTGCGCTTTATTTTTCTGGATGCGCAGGCGCCCGGTATTGTCGTGGATTGGGAAACCCGTGCCAATCGGGTTGTGGCGGAGTTTCGTGCCGATATCGGCGCTTATCTGGACGATGGCGAGACCTCCGGCCTGATTGACGAGCTGCTGGCGGGCAGTCCGGTGTTCAGCCACTGGTGGGCACGCCAGGTGGTGGTTGAACGTGAAGGCGGCTTGCGGGAATTCAATCACCCGCAATTGGGTATCCGACAATTTGAACAAATCACTTTTCGCCTGGCCACCCAGCCTGACTGCAAGCTGGTCATGTTGCTCCATCAAAGACTTTGCCAGGATATTACAACGCTTCGATGATTGCTTGCGCTTTGGCGATTGCTCGGTTATCGTATTGTCACCAGCAAAGTTGTCACGATTATTCGGCCCGCTTTCGGGGGTAGATTGTGATAATTGCGACTGTCATAAGACAGGATTCTCCCGGGCTGTGGTCCGGTCTGAATGTGGCTCAGGATATGTGGTGTGGCTGATTTTCAACCTGGTTATTCAGATTTTTTAGTACAGCAAACAAATCCAATAAGGAGAAGTCAATGATTATTCGTCAAACTCGAATCGCGGCAGTCCTGGTTGCTGGCGCAATGCTGGCCGGATGTGCGACGCAAGGCGGCAACACGGCGGCAGGTACTGGCGTTGGTGCTGCATTGGGTGCCGGTCTGGGCGCACTGATAGGCGATTCTTCAAAAAGCGCAGGTATTGGCGCTGGCATTGGTGCTATTGGTGGCGCCATTGTTGGCTATAACTGGGACCGTATCGTGGGTCGTGTCAATGACGCCGGCGGCAAAGAACTGGGCATCTCCACCACTAAAATGCCTGACGGTAGCCTGAAAGTGAATATTCCAGAAGGTGCAACCTTCGATACAGGCAAATATGATCTGAAGCCTGCACTGTTCCCTGTGCTTGATGCCCTGGCTCAGTCTATGAATGAAAGCCAGCAGCTGCGCCTTAAATCTGTTGGCCATACCGACAGCACCGGCAAAGCGGCATTCAACCAACAGCTTTCTGTGAATCGTGCACAAAGTGTCGTGAATTATCTGGGCGGCAAGGGTGTTAATGCCAGCCGCATGAGCATTGAAGGCCGTGGTCCCAACGATCCGATCGCCGACAATGCCACTGCTGCGGGCCGTGCCCAGAACCGTCGTGTAGAGCTGTACCTGTACGCGGTTAAATAAGCCTGTCCGCCGTAACGACGGCGTCAAAAAATAACCCGCTGTCCGGTGTCATTACCGGCAGCGGGTTTTGCGTTTCAGATCAATTGCCGGCGCCGTTGTGAGCGAGCCGCGCAGCGATTATTTTTCAGATTGCATGCGAAATTGTGGCTGGTTCATTGCCATACCCAGCTTTAAGCCGGCGGGTTTTACCGGTGTATTGACGGCGGGGTGCTGCTGCGTTTTATGATCGTTTTGAGTGCCAAATTCCTGGCGGAAGCGTGTTAGTAATTTCATAGTGGTTTCCTTTCATTAGGTTATTGTTTTTTATTTTCTGCGCCGGAGACAATCCGGTTCAGCTATGCATAGCGTAGCCGACATATATTGCAGAATCATGATTGCGCCGGAGATCGTTGTAAGAGTGAGGGTACAGGCGCATCAAATTGTTAAGGGAATGCGGGCGAAAACAGTCGCGGGCCTGACAAGCCGAGCATTTTAGGCGCAGGGCGTTTCGGAGCCGGGCTGATAACCAGCAATATAACTATGACGATATGGAGGTTTGTCTTGCGTTGCAGTGTCGTGAGAAAGACCCACAAGCTTAGTAAGAATAATGATTCAGTTAATGAATCTGTTATTGATTCAATATGAACTGCTATCAGGGTTACGGGTCTCGTGAATAACGAGTAACAGCCAGATGAGCAAAATATAATTTTCTAAATAAACTTCTGTTGAAATACCTAGGTTGTTGATATTTCTAATTTCTATTTACCAATACGTCACGGTAACTGGTAATATTAACAGTGTTTTCCAGGTATGTCAAGCTAAATTATTGATATATCTGATTATTTTATCAGGAGCCGGCAGTCGCGCGGATTTCTCCATAGCGCGCTTCCAGTTCCTGGCGCAGCGCCCGGCGCATTTTCGCTGCTTCAAAGCGGCACATATCCAGATCATTATCGGGCGTGCGAGGTGGAATCTGCACCGGATTGCCTTCGTCATCTACCGCAACCATGGTAAAAAAACAGCTGTTGGCGTGACGAATCTGCTTGCTGCGGATATTTTCGGTGACCACTTTGATGCCGATCTCCATGGATGTATTACCCGTATAGTTCACCGAGGCCAGAAAAGTGACCAGTTCACCCACATGTATGGGTTGCCGGAACATAACCTGATCCACCGACAGGGTCACAACATAGCGGCCGGCGTACCGGCTGGCACAGGCGTAGGCAACCTGGTCAAGCAGTTTCAGAATCGTGCCACCGTGGACGTTACCTGAAAAATTGGCCATGTCAGGCGTCATCAAAACGGTCATGGTAAGTTGGTGATTGGGCAGATCCATGTCGGCGACTTCCGGTAAGAGTGAGGAAGGCGTCAGTTTACCTACATTGTGGCAATGGTGCTATCCGGAGGTCAGAGCCGGAGAATTCGGCGTGAATCAGCGCGATGAATCCGGCCTGGATAGACCCTCAGACCAGCATGCGCATCAAAAGCTTGACCTTCCCATCATGGTAAGCTTTAAAGTGGAGAACATAAACTGTTACCGCTGTCTTTTCTGTTCCTGGCATGACTGAACTGAACGACTGCGGTTACAGATCCGCGCCGCACTGGCCTGGGTCGTGTCGTAATCGGCCCTGGTTCACCATTAGCGGCGGTTTTCCTTCAAGAGGACGCGAATCATGAGCGCTAGAACGCTATCCCGCAATGTGGCGGGCCTTCCTGCCTCCGGGGCAGATAATCAAAGCCAGCTGATAGAACTATCCGTAGCCGGCATGACCTGCGCTTCCTGCGTGCGACATGTCGAGAACGCCTTGTCTGCAGTGCAGGGCGTACAGTCAGCCAGTGTCAACCTGGCCACCGAAAGGGCACAGGTGCGTGTGCCAGCCGGTCTGGACAGCGCCTTACTCACTCAGGCGGTGGTGCATGCCGGTTACGAGGCGCAGGTGGTGAGCAATCCCCAGCAAAGCAGCAATACCGAGGCCGCCAGGCGCGAAGCCGACAGGCTTGCATTGCGGCAGGATCTGCTGTTGGCCGCACTCCTGGCGTTACCGGTGTTCATTCTGGAGATGGGGGGGCACCTCATTCCGGCATTTCACCATTTTGTTGCTGAAAACATAGGGACACAGAACAGCTGGTATCTGCAGTTCATGCTGACGACTGCCGTGCTGGCGGGTCCGGGACGTCGTTTTTTCGTGAAGGGCATTCCTGCTTTGCTGCGCCTGACGCCCGATATGAATTCGCTGGTGGCCGTAGGTACGACCGCTGCCTATCTGTATTCCGTGGTAGCCACCTTCGTGCCTGGCTGGCTGCCTGCCGGCACCGTTAATGTGTATTACGAAGCGGCAGCGGTGATTGTTGCGCTGGTGCTGCTTGGGCGCTATCTGGAGGCCCGGGCCAAGGGCAATACATCGGAAGCCATCCGGCGGCTGGCCGGCTTGCGGGCCAAAACCGCAAGGGTAAGGCGCGATGGTCAGGTCAGTGAAATTGCCATCGACGACGTAGTGGTTGGTGATCTGATTGAACTGCGTCCGGGTGAGCGCATCCCTGTCGATGGGGAAGTGACCGAAGGCAATAGCTTTGTCGATGAATCCATGATCAATGGCGAGCCGATGCCGGTTGAAAAAACGCCCGGCGCGACGGTGGTGGCGGGCACGGTGAACCAGAACGGTTCCCTGAGTTTGCGCGCCACTGGTGTGGGTGCCGATACGGTGCTGTCGCAGATTATCCGCATGGTTGAACAGGCGCAGGGTGCCAAACTGCCGATACAGACGATGGTGGATCGCATTACCATGTGGTTTGTTCCTGCGGTCATGTTGATTGCGTTAATTACATTTGCAATATGGTTGTTCTTCGGACCACAACCGGCGCTGGGTTTTGCCCTGGTGAATGCGGTTGCTGTGCTCATCATTGCCTGCCCCTGCGCGATGGGTCTGGCAACACCCACTTCCATCATGGTGGGTACCGGCAGGGCCGCGCAACTGGGTATTTTGTTCCGACAGGGTGAAGCACTGCAGACATTGATGGATGTGCGCGTGGTCGCCGTTGATAAAACCGGCACACTCACTCGCGGCTTTCCTGAACTGTCCGACCTGACGGTGGCCGAAGGCTTTGAGCGTGACCAGGTATTGGCCCTGGTGGCTGCCGCAGAAAGCCGTTCCGAGCATCCGATAGCGCGCGCCATTGTTGCTGCTGCAGAGAAACAGAACCTGCCCATCGCTGCCGTGCAGAATTTCGAGTCCCTGACCGGACTGGGTCTGCGTGCCCAGGTGGATGAAAAACAGATTCTGATCGGCTCGGATCGACTGATGGTTCAGAACAGGCTGGATCCTGCGGTTTTTGCAGCAGTCGCCAGCAGGCTGGCCGATGAGGGCAAAACACCACTATATGTGGCGATCGACGGCAAACTGGCGGCGGTTATCACGGTTGCCGATAGCATTCGTGATACCACACCGGAAGCGATTGCGGCCTTGCATCAACAGGGACTCAAAGTGGTCATGGTGAGTGGCGATAACCGACGTACGGCCGAGGCCATTGCCAGACAGTTGAACATCGACGAGGTGGTTGCAGAAGTGATGCCCGATGCCAAGTCAGATACTGTCAGGCGCTTACAGCAAACCTACGGACCAGTCGCCTTTGTTGGTGATGGGATTAACGATGCGCCTGCATTGGCGGTTGCCGATGTCGGGATCGCGATTGGTACCGGTACCGATATTGCAATGGAGTCGGCCGATGTGGTGCTGATGTCCGGCGATCTGACGCATGTCTCCAAAGCGATTGCCATGTCGCGGGCAACCATGCGCAATATTCGGCAGAACCTGTTCTGGGCGTTTGCCTACAATGCGGCGCTGATTCCGGTTGCTGCCGGGGTGCTGTATCCGTTCAATGGCGTGTTGTTGTCGCCCGTTTTTGCGGCGGGTGCCATGGCACTGTCCAGCGTGTTCGTAGTTACCAATGCATTGCGCTTGCGCCGTTTCGCCGCGTAAGCGGCCGGGTTTCGGGAGAATGATATGAATATCGGAGAAGTGTCGGCCGCCACTGGTGTGAGCGCCAAGATGATTCGCTATTATGAAAAAGTTGGTCTGATTCATGCCGTCAATCGCAGCGATGCGGGCTATCGGCAATATACGGTGCAGGACCAGCGCATACTCGCTTTCATTCGGCGGGCCCGCGAACTGGGGTTTTCACTTGAGCGTATCAAAACCCTGGTCGGTCTGTGGGAAGATACGTCGCGCCATAGCGCCGATGTGCGGCAACTGGCGCGCCAGTATATTGGCGAACTGGACGAGGACATTGCCAAATTGCAATCCATCCGCAACGAGCTGGCCTATCTGGCCGATCATTGCCATGGCGACAGCAGGCCCGACTGCCCCATTATTGAAAGGCTGGCCAGTGGAGACGGGCACTGAGCTGTTTCCCGCAGTGGTCAGGTGTGCTACAGTCAATCTGCAGGTGTAGGTGCAGGCGGCTTGTCGCCTCCTGTTTCCAACAGCGGGCCGCACCGCCTGATGTGTGTTGTGATCCACTTGCTTACGGAGGCTCACATGGTCACCACGACGTTCATGCAGCCGGACAATCAGGTTCCGGATCTGGAAAACTATAATCTATTCACTTGTGATCCGGCGCTGCACGAGGCACTGGATGCATTCTCTGCTGCAGAGGCGGCGCCGGCATGCTCAGGTTATGGCGAGCGTCTGGGTTCTAAACAGGTTTTGCAACTGGCGCAGCGCGCCAACTTGAACGAACCGCAAGCGGCCATTTTTACGCGCACCGGCGAACGACAGGACGCGGTCACCTTCGATCCGGCCTGGCATTCTCTGCTGGCGATGCTGTTTGAGATGGGTGTGCATTCTGCCGCCTGGCAGAATGGCCAGCATGTGCGGCGGGCGGCCTTGTTTTATCTGCATGCACAAACCGAAGCCGGCAGCCTGTGCCCGGTCACCATGACTTTTGCGGCGGTTGCGGCGCTGCAGGGCATGCCCTTGTTAGGGCAACTGGCGCCCTTGCTATACAGTTGTGATTATGACGGCACCAATGCGCCGATTAGCCAGAAACGCAGCATGATGATTGGCATGGGCATGACCGAGAGGCAGGGCGGGTCTGATGTGCGCAGCAATACCACGTATGCCACGGCTATCGGTCGTGCAGAGCCGGTCTATGAACTGCATGGGCATAAGTGGTTCTTTTCTTCTCCCATGTCAGATGCGCATCTGGTGCTGGCTTACGAGCAGGAGCAACAAAGTTGCTTTTATGTACCGCGCTGGCGGCCGGACGGCACCCGCAATGCGGTGCATATTCAACGCTTGAAGAACAAGCTGGGCAACCGCTCCAATGCCAGTGCAGAAGTAACCTTTGACGGCGCCTGGGCGTTACGGGTCGGGGAGCTGGGTGCCGGCGTTCCTACCATCCTGCGCATGGTGAATCAGACGCGGCTCGATTGCGTACTGGGCAGCGCCGGCCTGCTGCGCCAGGGGCTGGTGCAGGCCATGCATCACGCCCGCTATCGTATGACATTTGGCAAGCGGCTGGCTGATCAGCCCCTGATGCAGTCGGTACTGTGCGATCTGGCACTTGAGAGCGAAGCGGCCATGTGGCTTGGCCTGGCGCTGGCGCATGCTGTGGCGCAGCAGAACGATCCCGTGCAGAAGGCCTTTTTGCGCTTTGTTGCGCCGGCGGCCAAGTTTTGGGTATGTAAGCGCAGTATTGCGGCCATTGCCGAATGCATGGAGGTCTGGGGTGGTAATGGCTACGTTGAAGATGCGCCGCTGGCGCGATTGCTGCGCGAGGCCCCGGTCAACTCCATCTGGGAAGGCTCTGGCAACATCATGTGCCTTGATGTTTTGCGGGCGTTTGCTCGGGATGCCGAGGGGGCGGTGCTGGTGCTGGACCATCTTGCTGATGACTGTGGCGCCGATCCGGTGCTGGCGCAGGCCATGGCGCAGTTAAAGCAATGGCTGTCGGAACCCGCCAGCATACAGCAGGCCCGCGCACGCGAAATCACGCAGCGCCTGGTGTTGCTGGTACAGGCCACGCTCCTTTATCGGCACGCGCCGCCATGGATGGCAGAGGCGTTCGTACGCGCACGTTTTGAAGAAAGCGCAGGTGTCATTGGCGCTTCCGTCTATACCGATGCGGTGGCGATATTGGAGCGGGCCTATCAACCTGCATAAGCTCGCGGCTTAGTGCAACTTGACTTTAGGCGTGCTGCGTTTGAGCAGCAGCCGACCCAGGGCCACCGAACCGGTACGCGCAATACCGAGAATCGCCATGTGGTGCATCAAGTGCAGGCTCATATACATCAGGCGTGCCAGCAAGCCTTCAACAAAAAGGCTTTTACCGGTAAGCACGCCCATCAGACTGCCCACACCCTTGTTGTGTCCTACCGACACCAGCGAGCCGTAATCCTTAAATACGAATGGCTTGCCGCTGCTCTGCGTCCCTTTTATGCGAGCGCTCAGTTCACCGATCAGATAGTCTGCCTGCTGGTGCGCCACCTGCGCTCTTGCGGGCAGATAGCGGCCGTCCTCCCATTCAACCTGGGCACAGTCCCCCATGGCGTAGATCGCCGGATCGCTGGTGCACAGGGTTTTGTCAGCAATAATCTGGTTGATTTTATTGGTTTCCAGACCCAGTGTTGTAAGGAATGCAGGTGCCTTGATGCCTGCGGCCCATACCGTCAGATCGGCGGGATACTGATTATCGTTGGAGTCCGTGAGGCTTTTTTCCTGTACGGAGGAGACCAGCACCGACGTCTTGACAGTAATGCCACGTTGCTTGAGCAGTTTTGTCGCTGCGGCTGATGTTTTTTCGGGAAGCGCCGCGAGAATGCGCGGACTGCCTTCGAGCAGCGTAATGTGAATATCGTTTTCAGGATTCAGTTCATTGATGCCATAGAATCCCAGGTTTTTTCCAGCCTCAAGCAATTCTGCTGCCAGCTCAACGCCGGTTGCCCCGCCGCCGACAATGGCAATATTCAGCGATTGCGAGGAGTCGGTTTTTTTGCGCTGATCGGCCGCAATCAGCTCACGCAGAAATTTCAGACGAAATTTTTCGGCCTGTTCCGTGGAGTCCAGCGCGGTTGCGTACTCTTCGGCACCCGGCGTGTTAAAAAAATTCGAGCGGCTGCCGACGGCGAGCACCAGTGTGTCGTAGGGCAGGTCCCGGGCGGAAAAGACTTCTTCACCTTCGTTGTAAACCGGTTTGACATGAATCGTGCGCGCGTCCCGGTCGATACCGTCCACTTCGCCTGGCACGAAGGTAAAGCCATGGTCTTTGGCCAGCATGGCGTAAGACAGCCCTTCACGGTGAATGTCCAGCGTTCCTGATGCCACTTCATGCAGCGATGGTTTCCAGATGTGGAATACGCCTGCATCTACCAGATAAATGTGTTTAGGGCCGAACTTGCGTCCGAGCTTGGTTGCCAGTTCCAGGCCGCCCGCGCCACCGCCTACTATTATGATCTTGTGTTCCGATATTGGCATCGCAATTTCCTGAAGTTTCAGTTGAAATAAAACGAACTTGTTTTATTCTAGTGGAAAAACATCAGGACGGGCAGATAAAAGGCCAGCCTTCGCATTTGAAGGCCGGCCCGGGTGCAGCGGTATCGCAGAGCGATTATTTAGCCTGTATCAGCTCAGGTGTTTTCAACAGGATGAGTTCATTGTCATCCTGCTTGTTGGGTTCACGACTGGATGAAAACGGGAAGTTGTTATCGTTGCCTACCACGATGTGCTCGCTATCGACCACATCAACGTTTTCAATGGTAAAGAACGGGAACTGCAGTACGCCGTTGGTCAGTGGCTTGCGTGCCACTTTGCCAGGATCGGCGATGTTCAGCAGATCAATATACGCGACTTTGCGCACAGCCTTGCCTGCATTGTCAGGACCGAACTGCACTTTGTAAACACGTTTGAACTTAGGCAGATCGTCGAAGCAGGTTTTGGGATCTTCGCCTTTTTTGCAAGCCTTGTCAGGCGTGCCTTCGCCGTTGTCGCGTTCAATGATCAGGCCGCTGGTGGCATCAATCATATTGAAGTCGCCAATGGCGTGGTGGCCGGCTTCCAACGGATACAGCCATGAGCGTCCGGTCCATTTTTCCGCAGCAACATCAAACTCAAGAACGCGCAGTACAGTTTTGCCATCGGCTGATTCCCAGGCTTTTTTGTCGCCCTCCCAGACCGCACCTTCGAGCAGCGGATACAGAAATTTGCCGTCGGGAGACGCAGCCATTCCCTCGAATCCCTTGGAGCGCTTCAGGTTAACGCCTTTATAGGTTTCTCCGGGTGCGCCGGGCGTTGCGACCTGATAATGATCAGGAGATTGAATTCTACGACCCTCGACTTCTGTTTCGAAGACGGCCTGCACCTTGCCATCAAGATCAGCCTTGATCAGAAACGGGCCGAATTCTTCACCAATCCACAGCGTGTCGCCAATAATCTGAAAGCTCTCGGTATCAAAGTCGGAACCGGTGAGATAGCGTTTCTGTGTACCTTCGTGAACGATGCGAAACGGTACTTTCTTATCAGGGTCACTCAGAAAGATGGATTTCAGATGCTTGAACTCACCGGATTTCCAGTCGATTGAGTATTGATTCAGATACAGCATGGAATCTGGAGAGTTCGCTTTGTTGCCGGAACCGTTATCGGTGACGATCCAGACGGTGCCGTCTTTCATGACCTGAATGCCGGAGTGGCCTTGCAGTGGCTGGCCGGAAATAGGCAGACTGATGCCGGTTTCACGACCGTTGGATTTGCCCATGACAGATGCCAGCTTCTCAACGCGTTGGCGTGTGGTGTATTTGCCCGCAGATTTGAGGTCTTCAGGGGCGTCATCCGGTGCCGCAATGGTGCTGTTGGCCGGCAGGATGGCGTGCCCTTCAAGAACGGCCGGCACTTCGGTTTGTGCGAGCGCAATGCCGCTGGTGGCGGCCAGACCAAGCGCCAGTGCCAGCGCTGAAAAACGGAATCGGAATGTCATGTGATGCTTCCTGCATGAGATGGGAAAGCCGCAAGAATATAGGAGCAGTATGACAGGTTTGTGTAAGGCCATTTGATGGCAGTGGCATACCGACAGTCATCGTGTATGGGAATATGAGTCTGACTTGGGTCCGGTTGCATGCAGAACGAGCAGTCTTGCGTATTGCGCCGACCCCCAAGTGGCCGGGCGCCTGATCGCTACTGTTTTTTTATGTACTTGCCCGCCAGCGCATCCAGTTCGCTGCTGTTGAACAGATCAATGCATTTCATTGATTCGTAGCTGCCGCCGGTAGAGCCGCTGCGCGTGGTGGTTTTAAGAAATTGCTCAACCAGCGCCTGTGCCGCTTCATTGGCCTCAAGCGGAACAGTGGAGTATTCCAGATAGGCGGCAGCGGTGTTGCTCCAGTCTTCTTCGAGCGCCGTGCTGCCTGCCTGTTTGCTTAGCGTGGCGCCGCAACGGGCCAGGGTCCAGTATTTGAACAGCTTGATCTGGTTATCGTAGCTTTTCAGTTCCTGTTCCGGGAGCTGAGTGAACGATTGCATTTGACCTGCGGGTTTGGCTGCATCTGCAGCGTGCACAGCGCCGGCCGTCACCATGCCGGCGGCGCACAGTATGGTTGCAAAGAATGCTCTGCTGTTCATTTCAATTCCCACAGATAAGCTTTTTCAGGCACGAAGGTGCCATTATCCGGATCAGCGTACAAATGGCAGGAATCGGAGCACTGTGAACCATTCCATAGTGTGACATGGCCAGCGGCATCGTCCCAGCCATGACCCTTGACGACCAGCAATCCCTTTTTGCCGGCCAGTTGCGCCGGGGTAGGCGCGCCATTGATGACGAAGTCGGCCTGACCGAATGAGCTTTCCAGAAAACGGATCATATCATTGACGCGATACATATACCATTGACCATCGGCGCCACTGCTGGCTGCGTAGCCGGAACCATGCGGCGGGATGGGGACGCCATTGCGATTCAGGACATAGCTCATGCGGATCGGGCAGGCGTTGCGAAAAATCAGACTGTCGGTATTGAATTTGACCTTACCACCAATCAACTCGCCCACCATTTTGACGGGTTTGTTTACTTGCGCAAACGCGTTCCACGCGTTGTCAAATTGTGGTCTGGTTGCCATCGGGCGATCTCCGGTCTGTGAATGTGGATGAAGGCTAAAGTTTCGCATATTGTGATTGCAATAAATCTAAATTGCACATGTCATTTTGTTACTATGTGTTTGATTGTCCGCATCTGATTTTCGAGGTATCAGGGTAAAAATGAACACAAATGATATTGCTCAGTCGTCGTTATGGCAGGCCTGGATGTTGCAGGCTCGAAAGAATCCGCGTGTGACCGCCGGCCTGCTGCTGGCGGGTTTGTGTTTGTTGGTATTGCTGGTGGCCGGGACCTATGGTGCCCTCACGTCGGTTGAAGGTACTGCCTTTAAATATGCGCTGATCGGCGGTTTTGCCGGATTCGGCTCCACCGCACTGGGGGCGCTGGCTGCCTTTGGTTTACGCAGCGTCCCGGTTCGTACTCAGGATACGATGCTGGGGTTTGCTGCTGGCATGATGCTTGCCGCCAGTTCTTTCTCTTTGTTACTTCCGGGGCTGGACGCAGCACAGGACATCACCGGCAGTGCTCTGCTGGGATCCATGGTCGTGGTGCTGGGGTTGGCATTTGGCGTACTGCTGATGCTGGGCCTGGATTATTTCACGCCGCATATGCACCAGGAGTTGGGCATGCAAGGCCCCGAGTACAAACGGCTGAGTGGCGTCTGGCTTTTCGTGCTTGCCATAGTCCTGCACAATTTACCCGAGGGGATGGCGATTGGCGTGAGTTTTTCCAAATCCGATATGTCAGTTGGGTTACCACTCACCACTGCGATCGCCATTCAGGATATGCCGGAAGGCCTGGCCGTGGCGCTGGCCCTGCGGGCTATCGGCATGCCAGTAGGGCGCGCGGTATTACTTGCCGCCGCCTCGGGCATCATGGAGCCGCTGGGCGCCATCGTAGGGCTGGGGATGTCCAGCGGTATGCCGCTGGCCTATCCGATGAGTCTTGGGCTGGCCGCCGGCGCAATGATATTTGTGGTATCTCATGAGGTCATACCGGAAACGCATCGCAATGGCCACCAGACGTTTGCCACCATCGGGCTGATGGCCGGGTTTGCGGTCATGATGTTTCTGGATACTGCGCTGGGCTGACCGCCACCCGGCAAAGAATGATGATGATTACTGTTTGATGACGTGCCAGACGTCTTTGACGCCGTCGCCGGTCATGTCACCAGGCTTGCTGTCCTTTTTGAACAGGTATAGCGGTTCTCCTTTATAGGTCCATTGTGATTGGTTGTCATCGCGTTTGATGACATCGAAATCGCCGAATTTCTTATCGGCCTCAGTGGCCATCAGGGGTGGCCAGTTTTCCGCGCATTGACCCGTGCATGCACTTTTGCCCGGGGTACCTTTGTCCTTGTCAAAGGTATACAAGGTCATGCCTTTGCTGTCGACCAGCATGCCATTTTCTGTTTTGGCCGGCGCTTCCGCCGCCAGGGCTGCGCTGCCGATTATGCCTGCACCGGCCAGGGCGCAGGACAGCAGTGTTTTTTTCATGAGTGTCTCCTTGAAAGTGTTCGCCGCCGCCGACGATACATTGCAAGAATACGCCTTATCGGATTAATTGCATATGGCATGCTGCCCATCGTGCCGGATATTTTTTGTGCCGATCGGTCGCGTAGTATAGTAGAGCCTCGTTTCCTTCTGCATATCGCTTGTTTCGGAGAATTTGTTGATGACCATTTCTGACCCCCACCGCATTGGCAGCATCGAGCAGTTGACCGGTTTATTTGGTCAGCCCGGAGAGGCGTCATTGAAAAAGGAAGTGGACCATATCCATCCACTGTACCGGCCAATGATAGAGGCCTCCCCCTTTGCCATTCTTGCCACCAGCGGCCCGGATGGTCTGGACGCATCACCGCGTGGCGATCCGGCCGGTTTTGTTCAGATTGAAGACGAACACACCTTGTTGCTGCCCGAAAGACGGGGCAATAATCGCATTGATAGTTTGCGCAATCTGATCGCCGATCCCCGTCTGGCCATCCTGTTTCTTATTCCCGGTTTGGGTGAAACGTTGCGCGTGAACGGTACTGCGCATATCAGCGTCGCACCGGCCTTGCTGCAACGGCTGGCCATGCATGACAAGCAGCCACAATGTGTGATTGTTATGAACGTGGAGCGGGTGTATTTTCAGTGTGCCCGTGCCATTCAGCGTTCTGGTTTGTGGAATCCGGCGCCGCAGCGCGACCAGTTGAATGTGCCGACAGCAGGTACCATTCTGGCCGGGCTAACCCAGGCGCAGATTGACGGTGAAAAATATGATCGGGAGTTGCCGCAACGACAGCGTGATACGTTGTATTAATGTTCCCGGGCTTAACTTCCCGAACGCCTGACAGCGCCTTTTCTCTATACTCATTTCCCGGGGTGCCTGACAGCGCCTTTTAAAGTCCCCGTTGCGTCGGAGGCTCCGGCTTTTGGCGGAATATGCGCTGAACCTGTTTATCCGCTTGTATCAGGGTAACTACTGTTTATTTCAATCATCATACGTATTATGATTGAAATATGATGCCACGACAAACAATACATGATGACGTTCTGAACCGACTGGGCGCGGATATCTGCACCGGCGTATATGCGGCCGGTACCGTGCTGCCGCCGGAACCGGACCTGTGTGAGCTGCTGGGAGTAAGCCGGATTGTGGTACGGGAAGCGATCAAATCGCTCAGTGCGCGTGGGCTGGTGGTGGTACGTCGTCGGACCGGCACATTGGTGCAATCGCCTGAAAACTGGCAACTATTTGACCCCAAGGTTGTTGTCTGGCGTGCCAGCGCCGGCATGGTCGATGAAAAATACATTGCTGATTTGATGGAACTGCGGCGCGTGATTGAGCCGGCCGCTGCCCGGTACGCGGCGCAACGGGCCAGTGCGGAAGATATTGTGGCCATGCGCCAGCATCTGGAGGCTATGGCAAATGCAATTGATGGCAAGGGCGAATATGTACCGGCCGATCTGGCTTTCCATGGCGCCATTCTGGATGCCTGTCATAACCAGTTTCTGCGCCAAATGCAGCAGGCGATCAATGTGATTCTGGAAGTCAGTTTTGACTTATGCATACAGGTACCGGACGGACCCGCCCAATCGCAGCCTTTGCACGAGGCGCTGCTGGCGGCCATTGTCGCGCGCAATCCCGCGCAGGCAGAAAAAGCGGTGCTGGAAATTATCGAGCGTGCAGAAAACGATTTGCATGCCAGTGTAAAGACATCTAATGGACAACAATGGTCATGAAAATAACCAAAATTGAAACGCTGCGTACCAGGGAGTTTTTTAACGTGATCTGGGTACGTATTCACACCGATAGCGGCGTGGTGGGACTGGGAGAAACGTTCTATGGCGCTGGCGCAGTAGAAGCGCACATCCACGAAACCCTGGCCATTCGTTTGCTCGGACAGAATCCGCTGCATATCGAGGCCCTGCACAAGGAAATGCTGAATCTGCCCATGGCGCAGTCCAGTACCGGGGCGGAGTACCGGGCAGCGTCGGCAATCGACATCGCACTGTGGGACATCTTTGGCAAAGTCTGTCAGCAGCCTGTGCACCAGATGCTTGGCGGCCTGTGCCACGACAAGATCCGGGTGTACAACACGTGTGCAGGCTACAACTATGTAAGAGCGAAAAATATCAAGCCGGTATCCAACTGGCAGATTAACAAAGAACAGGTGCAAGGTCCTTATGAAGATCTGGACGCCTTCATGAATCGTGCAGATGAACTGGCGCTGGATCTGCTTGAACAGGGTATCACGGCGATGAAAATCTGGCCGTTCGATCCACCGGCCATTGAGAACAAGGGCTTGTTCATTGATGCCCGGCAAATGAAAAAATCACTGGAGCCGTTTGAAAAAATTCGCAAGGCGGTCGGCGACAAAATGGACATCATGGTGGAATTTCATTCCCTGTGGAACTTGCCCACTGCCAAGGAAATCGCGCGCGCGATCGAGCCGTATGCGCCGCGCTGGTATGAGGATCCGATCCGCATGAACTCGCCTCAGGCGCTGGCAGAATATGCCAGGTCAACACCGGTCTGGGTGTGCGCAAGCGAAACCCTCGGTTCCCGTTATCCATACAAGGATATGCTGGAACGCGATGCCGCGCATGTGGTCATGGTTGATTTATGCTGGAGCGGTGGCCTGACGGAAGGCCGGAAAATTGCTGCCCTTGCCGAAACCTGGCATCGACCATTCGCACCGCACGATTGTATTGGGCCGGTGGGTTTTGCGGCTGCAATACATTGTTCGTTCAGTCAGCCTAATACGCTGATACAGGAATCGGTGCGTGCCTTTTACAAGGGCTGGTACAACGAACTGGTTACCGCAGTGCCGCGCATTGAAAATGGATTTGTGTTCCCGATGGAAGGACCTGGCCTGGGCGTGGAACTGCGCGATGAAGTATTTGAGCGGGATGATTTGACAGTTCGCGTCAGCACCCCGGAATCACTATAAAGGGGAGAGAAAAAATCATGTCTGAATTATTCAGTTTAAAAGGCAAGACAGCACTTATTACGGGCTCGTCGCGGGGGTTGGGGTTTGCCTTTGCACAGGGACTGGCCGAGCATGGCGCCGATGTCATTCTGAATGGCACCCGCCCCGACGGCCTTGAGAAAGCGGCACGGCAACTGACAGAGAAAGGCTTTCGCGCCGATACACTGGCCTTCGATGTTGCCGATGAACAGGCGGTGATTGCTGCGTTTGAAACGCTGGATCAGCAGGGTCGGCAAGTGGATATTCTGATTAATAACGCCGGCATTCAGCTCAGAAAGCCGCTAACCGAGCTGGCTGCAGCCGAATGGCATCGCGTGGTGGACACTAACCTGACCAGTGCTTTTCTGGTGGGACGTGAAGCGGCAAAACGCATGATCGCACGTGGCCAGGGCGGCAAAATCATCAATATCGGATCGCTCACCAGCGAGTGCGCGCGTGCCACGGTGGCGCCTTATACCGTTTCCAAGGGTGGCATCAAAATGCTGACACGTGCAATGACAGCCGAGTGGGCAGCCCATAAGATTCAGATCAACGCCATCGGCCCTGGTTATATGGCAACCGATATGAACGAAGCGCTGCTCAGCAACCCGCAATTTGACGGCTGGGTCAAAAGCCGAACGCCTGCCGGCCGCTGGGGCTTGCCCGACGAACTGGCGGGCGCCGCAATCTTTCTGGCCTCCAAGGCTTCGGACTATGTGAATGGTCAGATCATTTATGTGGATGGCGGTATGCTGGCAGTGCTGTAAGGGCGCTAACAGTGAGGGCCTTAACAGATAAGGCGGTGCATCAGATAAGGCGGTGCGTCGTTGCATATCGAGGTGAGCAGGCAAAACGGATATGCTGCGGTGACCCATGAAAAATACGAACACGGGATAGAAGGCAACCGCCGTCCGCCCCGTGACTCGTAAACAGGAAGGAGACAAGAATGAAATTGACACACTTAGTAAAGCTGCTTGTTGTCGCCGCGGTCGGCATGACCTGCGCGCAGGCGTATGCCGACTATCCCGACCATCCTGTCGAGTTGATTGTGCCTTCGTCTCCGGGTGGCGGCACCGATTTAATGGCAAGGGTGATTGCCGAGGTATCGTCCAAATATATGCCGCAGCCATTTGTTGTCAGTAATAAACCTGGCGCTGGCGGCGGTATCGGCATGGGTGAGGTACGGCGTGCCAAACCGGATGGGTACAAGGTAGCTGTACTTATCTCGGAACTGGCGATTTTGCCGCATTTGAAGATGATCCCTTTTACGGAACAGGATTTTGTGCCGATTGCACGGCTCAATGGCGATCCCGGTACGATTGTGGTGAAGTCGGATGCACCGTGGAAAAATGTACAGGATCTGCTTGCTGCGGCGAAGCAGAAACCGGGAGAAGTGTCCCTGGGCAATGCCGGGGTTGGCACCATCTGGCATCTGGCTGCCGCAGCGATCGAACGCGATCAGCAGGTGACCTTCAATAATATTTCTTTCCAGGGGGCCGCACCCAGCGTCACGGCGTTGCTTGGCGGGCATGTACAGGCGATTGTTGTCAGCCCGGTGGAAGTCAAACCTTATATAGAATCAGGCCAGTTGCGTATGCTGGGCGTGATGACAGATGCGCGCCTTGCCGGAGAATACGCGGCCGTGCCGACATTAAAGGAAAGCGGAATCAATGTGACGGTAGGTACGTGGCGTGGATTGGGCGTACCCAGAAATACGCCTGACGATGTGGTGGCGCGGCTGCGTGAGGTGAGTAAGAAAATTGTGGACGACCCAAAATTCAAGGATGGCATGGCTCACGCCAATCTGGCCGTGTCATATCAGGATGGGCCTGCGTTCGCTCAATTTATGGCGCAGCAGTCCGACTATTTCAAGGGTCTGATTGCAACGGTGGACATGAAGAAGTAATCGCCGTGCTTATGGCGAATGTGATACACCGGCTGGCATACCTGGCTCACTTGGCATACCCGGCAAACCAGGCAAACCAGGCAAACCAGGCAAACCAGGCAAACCAGGCAAACCAGGCAAACCAGGCATGTCCAGCGCCAGGCGCGATGTAAGGTACGCGCCTGGCGGTATTTTGCTTTAGTTTTTTCCTTGAAACGGCTGACCATGGCTGCCAGGCTGTCGTCGTCCGCAATGGCCCCTACGTTCCTGAGGGTCTGCTCCAGCCAGCCATAGATAAGATTGCCGCTGGCGATATCGTCTCTGCGTTTTTGTTCGGTTGCGATCTTTTTTTGCGCAGCATCCAGCACTGTATCAATGTCCTGTCGGGGAACGATGACCACGCCATCCTGATCCGCGCAGACCAGATCGCCGGGGCTGACCGTGACGCCACCCACCGACACCGGATGGCCGATGCGACCCGGAAGACTTTTGCTTGGCCCATTTGGATTGCTGGCGCAGGCAAACACCGGAAAAGCGTTTTCGCGCAGTTCGCTGCGATCCCGTATGGCACCGTCCACGACCACTCCCCCCAGGCCCGCAGCAACTGCATGGCTGCACATGAGTTCACCCATGAGAGCGGCACGCGTGTCCGCCTGGCCGTCGATGACCAGTACATCACCCGGGCGGGCCAGCACCAGTGCGGCGTGAATCATCAGGTTGTCACCCGGGCGTACCTCGACCGTGAATGCCGGGCCGCATAATTGCATATGTGAAGCGAGTGGCTGAATCCGTCCGTCCAGGGCGCCGCGCCGACCGGCAGCATCGGCCAGAATGGATGCTGCAAACTGTCGCGCTGTTTTAATCTGTTCTGCAGAGGGGCGAACGAAATGGCTGTTGATCATTGTCATGAATAGTCTCCTGATGCCACCGGTCAAAAGGCGTCTGCGACGCGCGGATAAACGCATTGGTAGGCTTCAGCATACTTTATTTTCTGTCCACTGTTGCGCGCCGCCTGTGCGCCACGTTGCAGGCCGACGCGTGTGTAGTACTCCCACAGGTGCTCTTGCGCATCCATGGTTTTGAACGCTTCATATTTTTTCTCCCACACAGATGAAATATCCAGGAACATCTCGGGCTTCCACTCGCATTGTTCCGGCTGGTGGGGTTCAAACAGAAAAACCGGGGGCGCGCCAATAACCGGCACATCGGGTCGGTGGCCATGTGCCTGCGCGATCACACGCGCCTCCAGCGCCAGGTGATTGGCAAAGGGGTGATCGAAATTATAGGGATCGCGAAACGAATGGGTAAGGACAAATTCCGGTCGCAATGAACGATAGCGGTCGGCAATACCCATGAGAATCTCATCGCTGACCCGCAGCGGGTAGTCACCACAATCCAGAAATTCGACCGATGCCCCCAGAATGGCCGCCGCCTTTTCTGCTTCGGCGCGACGCACCTGCTTGACCGCGTCAAGCGTGATGGTCGGGTCTTTCCATAGTTTGGCCGACTCTCCGCGCTCGCCAAAAGACAGGCATAAAATATGCACATTCCAGCCTCTGCTGGCGTAAAGGGCGACAGCGCCGCCCGCGCGCCACACGAAATCGGCGGCGTGAGCACTAACAATCAATGCGGTTTTTTGTTGCATGACAAACTTCCGTAAAATGCGTTGCGATTTAAAAGCGTAGCGGCAATGCTCAGTCCACTTTGATACCGGCGCTCTTGACCAGGTCGGCCATGGAAGCGCTATCCTTTTTAATAAAGGCATCAAATTGTGCAGGTGTACCCCCGGCAGGTGTGGCGCCCAGCTTGGCCAGGCTCTGAATAATGTCGTCTTTTTTCAGGGCGTTGTTCAGCGCACTGTTGAGCTTCTCTACTGCTGCGTCCGGTGTGCCGGCCGGGGCGACCAGTCCCCACCAAACGGTCGCATCGGCCCCCTGTACTCCGGCTTTTTCAGCCGTTGTCAGATCCGGCAGTAAAACGGTAGGCTTGCTGCTCAGGACAGCAAGCGGGCGCAGTGCGCCGGATTTGATATGAGAAATGACTTCCAGTGGATTGATCGCCATGAACGACAGGCGTCCGCCCAGCAAGTCTGTGATGGCCGGTGAACCGCCTTTATAGGGTACATGCAAGGCCTTGAAGCCCGCTTTGCGCAGCAGTAATTCACTTGCCATATGGCCCGAGCTGCCGGTGCCGGCAGTGCCGAAAGTGAGCTCACCGGCATGCTGTTTGCCATATTCAACCAGCTCGCCCAATGTTTTGTATGGTGAGTCTTTGGTAACAACTACCACCAGTGGCGCATCGCCGATTTTACCGATGGGTGCAAATGCCGTTGCCGGGTCAAAGTCCAGTTTGGCATACAGGGCTTTGTTGGTGGTGAGAGTATTGGATGCCATATACAGGGTATAGCCATCCGGCTTGGCTCTGGCTGCATAAGCCATGCCGATATTGGTTCCGCCGCCCGGACGGTTGTCCACAATAATGGGCTGCTTCAGTTCGTCGGACATGGCTTTGGTCACAATGCGCGTGACAATATCGACGCCGCCGCCTGGAGAATAGGGAACCACAACGGTGATGGCATGGTCGGGATAATCGGCGGCAACGGCGGCGGTTGCGCCGCTAAGAAGGGCTGTTGTGGTCAGGGCAAGTGTGATGCGCCTGCCGGGATTAGAATAAGTCATATCGAGTCTCCTGATCGTTATATAGTGCCGTCATACACTTGACTGCTGGCACGGGGGATAACGGATATTTTCCCCCAGCAGACTTATATGGTCTAATATTATTTAAATCTTCTATTTATATGATTTTCGAATAGCATGGATTTCAGGCAACTTAATTATTTTGTGGCGGTGGCCCAGACGCTGAGCTTTAGCAAGGCGGCACAGCGTCTGCATATCAGCCAGCCGCCGCTGAGCCAGCAGATCAAACTGCTGGAGCAGGATCTGAATGTTCAGTTGTTTGATCGCACGCGCCGTTCGGTTGCACTGACCCACGCCGGTCGTCTTTTCTATCGCGAGGCGCTGGCCATCCTGGAACGCTATGCCGGTGCCAAAGAGCTATGCGCCTGGACGCTGGACGGTAAGGTTGGGAAATTACGTTTGGCATTTACGGCATCCGTTCCCCTGTTCGAAGATTTTCCCAAACTGATACAGGGCTTCACGCGCCTTTACCCTGGCATTGAAATTGATCTTCAGCATATGTCGACGGGCGAGCAGATTATCGCGTTGAACGACAATGACATTGATATTGGTTTTTTACGACCTGCGCTCAATTTTCAGCCGCCGCGCAGTATCCAGACCCTGGCACTATGGTATGACGAGCTGATGCTGGTCACGGCCGGGCAGGAGGATTCATCGCTTGTGCCAGAGCCCGTGCCCATCGACACTCTGGCCGATGAGGATTTTATTCTGTTTCCCAGTGCGCTGGGTTGCGGTCTGTTCGAACATATTTCCAGCATCGCGACGGCAGCCGGGTTTGTGCCGCGAATCGTGCAACAGGTGCGGGAAAACAGTACCACGCTGGCCCTGGTGGCGGCCGGACTGGGGGTATCCATTGTGCCCAGTATCTACCGCAAAAGCAGTCCACCGGGCGTTGCTTTCCGAGCCATCACCGGCGCCCGGGTGGATTCGCGCATTGTCATGGCGACCATGGCCAACCGGAATATGGCCTCGCTGCAGTTGTTCCGGGACTATTGTCATGAACGCCAAACAGCAGCAGCCGGTACACAAAATAGGCAAGCAGGATAACTGTTACGCCTGGTAATCGCGCTGTTTTGTGGCCAGTGGCACATGGTCTGCGCCAACATCTGATTACAACTTCCTAACGGTTCTTGATGTTCAATCTGTGTCTGATGGCAATATAATGTGCTTTATCAATAAATCATCATAAGTACATGATTTTGCACAAATTAAATGTTTTGCATGACTTTTCATCCCTTGTGTTCAGGGCGCCTCCGGAGCACTCAGGCTGCACGGCGTATCTGTGTCGCCTCCGGATGGCGGTCAAATTGCTGGGAATGTCACTTGTGATGGGACTGGCCGGTTGCCAGTCGCTGGTGCTGGAAGGCTCGTCGGCGGGGGCGGGGATCGCCGGCGCTGCGCTCGCTCAAAAAGTCACGGATAATGCTGCGGTCACCACTGGTATCGGCGTTGGCGTTCAGGCGGCCACCCGCTCCGCTGTGCAATATGTGCAGCGTGAAATGCATGGCTATACTCAGGAAGTGATTGCCACTGCCGCAGGCGGCCTGAAGGAAGGTGACGTGGCCAACTGGAAGTCGATTCACTCTATTCCGATGGAACCCAATGAGCAGGGGCGCGTTACCGTCAGTCGTGTGATCAGTCAGGGCTTGCTGGAATGCAAGGAAATTGTCTATTCGGTAGACAGTGAAGAAAATTCAATGCCGCGTAATGAGTTTTATGTAGCCTCGATCTGCAAGGACGGCCCGCGCTGGGCCTGGGCCACGGCGGAACCGGCGGTCAGTCGCTGGGGAGCGTTGCAGTAATGCGCCTAAGTGCCAAATTTGCAATTGTCATAGGCAGCGTTTATGCCTCTGCCTGTCTTACTGGTTGTTCGATGCTTGCCACGTTGCCGGGGATTACTGCCGGTGCTGCAACCTCTTCGGTAACCGGCAATCCCGCTTGGGGTCTGACGGTCGCAGTGGCCACCAACGCAGCGGTAGATGCCGGTGTCAAATATGTGATGAAGCGGTTCAGTGCAGCGGAACAGCAGGAAATCGCAAATGCAATTGCGCAGAGTGTTCCCGGCGAAGAGCGGCGCTGGCAGGTTGAACAGCCGATCCCTTACGGCAATAACAAGGGTCGCACCATTGTGGTAAGTGAATCGGTCAATGCATTGACGACCTGCAAAAAAGCCCTTTTTTCAGTAGAAGACATAGTCGACGACAAACCCACAGAACATTGGTACACGCTGGATGTGTGCAAGAACGGACGGTACTGGCTGTGGGCCCAGGCAGAACCATCGGTGCATCGTTGGGGCTCGCTGCATTGATCAGACCATGGGCGCGGCAAATGCAATAACACCCCGCACGTGTTCTCCGTTATTTTTCCTCTTTTTCCTGCAATCTGTACGTTCCTGTTTCCCCTTGGAAATTAGATGTATATTGTCATAATAATCACGGTCCGGCCCGTCTGGAACCGCAATAAAATCACACTATAAAAAAGTACCTCACGCGCCAAGCGCATAGAGGTGAAATACAGAGAACGGAACATGTTCATTAAGGAGGTTCACATGTTACGCAAATCAGTCATGATGATCAGCTCTGCCATGATCATCGCACTGCCTTCGCCCGTGCTGGCCGGCGTGAATGCTCCTGAGTGGGATAAGGTCAACAGCAGTTTTTTTGCCGGTAAAAAACTGGAGGATGGCCCTTTTATCCATATTGAAGCGCCTAAAAGGGCGGCCAGCGGCGCACAGGTACCGTTTGCGTTTTCCATAGACTATCCGTCCACCAAGGACGACTATATCAAGAACGTAACGGTGGTTGTTCCGGAGAATCCTGTACCGCTGACTGCTGTCTTTCACTTTACGCCGGAAAGCGGCAAGGTGGATGTTGCGACCCGCATTCGGCTAGAGGTAGATGATTACGTTCACGTTGTTGCGGAAACAAGCGACGGTCGCTATTTTCGCAACGCCGTGCCGGTCAAGGCATCGGGCGGCTGTGGCGGCACAGTGGGTGGCGATGCTGACGCCGCCAGAAAAACCGCCGGACAAATGAAATTGGCTGCAATTGATCCCGTTCAGGCCGGCAAGCCGGCACAGGGGCGTTTGATGATACGCCATCCCATGAACACCGGTCTGCAGCGCGACCTGATGAGCCAAGGTTTTCGTCCGGCCTATTTCATTAATAAGATAGACGTTCGCTTTAACGATAAACCGGTCTTGCAGGCGGACACGTACATTGGTATTAGTGAAGATCCGAATTTCCGGTTCTTCTTTGTGCCCGATAAAAGTGGGAAACTGACCGTATCCGCAGAGGACAACGAGGGCAAACGCTTTAGTCATGAAACCGAAGTGACCGTGCAATGAAGCGCCCCGGCATTTTTCGGTGCGTTGTGTCATGCGTGTTAACCGTGGCCTGCAGCCTGGCCACTGCGGAACCGCTGCTCATGCATGAAGTGGCCCCGGGTGTGTATGTACATCAGGGGGCGCATCAGGATTTTGATGACGCTGATTACAAGGGTGATATTGCCAATATCGGATTTGTGGTTGGAAAAGAAGCGGTGGCGGTGATTGATACCGGTGGCTCCTATGATATCGGCAAGTCGCTGGCGCAGGCTGTGGCCAGGGTCACGCCTTTGCCGATCCGCTATGTTATCAATACGCACGTGCACCCCGATCATATCCTGGGCAATGCTGCGTTTGCTGATGCCAATGCGCATATCCATCCGCAGTTTGTGGGGCATGCCCAACTGGCCGCAGTCATGTATGAGAGTCAGGACACCTATTTGCGCGAAGCACCGGCTCGCGCTGACGGCGGCAAGAACACGATTGTCATGCCAACGATCAGGATAACCGAACCGCAGCGGCTGGATCTGGGCAACCGAAAGCTGCTGCTGCAAAGCTGGCCTGCTGCGCACAGCACCACTGATCTGACAGTGCTGGATGAACAGACAGATACACTATGGACCGGCGATTTGCTGTTCACAGAACGCACGCCATCCGTTGATGGGGACATCAAAGGCTGGATCCAGGCGATCGACACCCTCAAACAGAAGCCGGTGGCGCTGCTGATACCTGGGCATGGCCCCAGTCCGAAAGACCAGGCCGCGGCCTGGGATGCACAGCGACGTTATTTGCAGACTCTGCAATCGGATATTGCACAGGGCATCAAAAAGGGGCAGGACATGAGCGAAGTGATGCAGCACGCGGCCGCGCAGGAGAAGGATAAATGGCAGTTGTTCGATATTATCAATCCGCGTAATGTAAACCTGCTGTTTCCGAAAATGGAATGGCAGTAGGGCTGAGAATGATGACCGGGACGGCTATTACTACGCGCTTATGGATTCTGGCATTGCTGTTGGGCAGCACTGCGGCAATGGCGAAGACCTCACCATCTGAGTTGCATATCCGAGTTCTGGCCGCGTCCTGTGCGGCCTGCCATGGTACCAATGGCGTCAGTGTATCAGGCAGACCCAACCTGGCAGGCATGCCTGCTGCGCAATTTCAGTCGCGCATGATGGCGTTTCGCACCAGCAAAGCCGACCACGATGTGATGACGCAGCATGCCCGCGGCCTGACCACAGATGAAATTGACCGCCTGGCTGCCTATTTTTCGACTCTGCCTGTGCCCAAATGATTGGCGTATTTTCTTGCACTATTGCAATTGCAATAAATAACGGAAGCCATCACGGCGTGCAGCATTCCAGTATACCGATGGGACAACAACGATGAAGCGCAGGGAATTTATTAACACCTTGGGAGCCGCCTGGCTGGGCACCAGTGTCTGGCCATTGAGCGCGAGCGCCGCGCGCGGCTTGCGGCAGGCCCGGGTTGTTGTTGTGGGCGCAGGCTTTGCCGGTGCGACAGCGGCAAAGTATCTGCGCATGTGGAGCCAGTATCACTTGCCGGTGACGCTGATCGAACCCAATGCGCAGTTTGTGTCCTGCCCCACCAGCAATTTGGTTCTGGGTGGATCAGTACAGCTGCCCGCTATTTCCCACTCCTACGAAAACCTGACCCGCAAGCATGGCGTGACCGTGCGCCAGGAAAAAGTGCTGGCTGTCGACGCGGACAGAAAGCAACTGCGTACGGCAACCGGGCGGATACCTTATGATTATCTGATCATGGCTCCGGGCATTAGTTTTGATTATTCGCAGTTGCCCATGGCACAGACCGATGCGGCAAGGGAGCGCGTCCCTCATGCCTGGAAGGCCGGCCCGCAGACCCAATTGCTGGCCTCACAATTGCAGGGGATGCGCAAGGGTGGCGTGTTTGCCATTACGGTGCCGCCACTCCCGTATCGCTGTCCTCCCGGGCCCTACGAGCGGGCCTGTCAGGTGGCGTGGTATCTCAAACAGCATAACCCTACGGGCAAGGTGCTGGTGCTGGATGCCAATCCTGGAATCACCTCCAAGCGGGCGCTGTTTGAACGCAACTGGGCCGAGCAGTACCCCGGTCTGATCGACTACCAGCCCAACAGCGAGCTGGCGGCCATTGATGTTGATACCGGAACCGTCAGAACGGTTTTTGATACCTGGAAGACCGACGTATTGAATGTGATCCCGCCCCAGACTGCCGGCCAGCTGGCGCTGGATACCGGCCTGGCCAACAGCGAAGAACGCTGGTGCGATGTGGATTTTGTGACGTATGAATCACGCAAGGTACCGGGGATTCATTTGCTGGGTGATTCGGTCGACTCGGGTCTGCCCAAATCGGCGCATATCGCCAACTCCCAGGCCAAGGTATGCGCCAGCAGCATGATTGCCCGACTGGCCGATGCCCGGCCTGATCCACTGCCGGTATTTGCCAATACCTGCTACAGCTATGTGGATGACACGTCGGCTATGCATGTAGCGAATGTCTACCGCTACGACGCGGAAAAAAAGGACATGATCTCGGCCGAAGGCGGCGGCCTGTCCGCGCATCCATCCGAAGAGGAAGGCGCCGATGCGCGTTCCTGGGCGAAAAATATCTGGAACGATACGCTGGACTGACTGGACTTATTCGCGTTCATTGCTCGTTTTGTATTCGCTTTTCCTGTGTACCGATAACGCAGCGCACAATCGGTGTGCGCCCCATGCATCATCGTTGAGCAGGCCGCTGCGCTGCATTGCCGGTTTGCTTTGTGCTGGCGCACAAATGCTTCATGGTGGCTCAATACAGTCGGTAGCATCTGGACTCAACGAAGTCCGGAAACTGGATCTAGACCGCGGGGCGAACTTCTTCTATCTTTGATTGAAATATCAAAGCAGGAGAAAACAAAATGAATAACGCGGTAAACATCCAGACCCTTGAAGCCTTTTCCCAGGCGTGGAACGACCATGACATTGAAGCGCTGATGTCGTTCATGCATGACGATTGTGTTTTTGAGACCGTGGCTGGCGATCAGGTTTGCGGTAACCGGATCGAAGGCAGGGAAGCGGTAAGAAAGGCTTTTCAGGCGGCCTGGGAAAATATTCCGGATGCACAATGGCGCAACGGCCGACACTGGATCAGTGGCGACCGTGGCGTTTCGGAAACGACATTTACCGGTACGCAAAAGGACGGCGCACGGATTGAAGCCAATATGGTGGATCTGTTCACGTTCAGGGACGGAAAAATTCTCGTCAAGAATGCCTTTCGCAAGAATCGTCCTGCGATTGTGGTCGAAAAATAGGCGGGAGCATCATCATGGCTACTTTGATGCACGCATACGATCCGCTGTTCGATCCGCTTACCGATGCGCCGGCCCAGAGCCAGCAGTACGCCCCTACGTACTGGGTGGCCACGGCAGGTGAACCGCCACCCGATGATGGCCCGGCACTCGACGGGCTGATTGCAGATGTGGTCGTGGTGGGTTCCGGTTTTACCGGTCTGTCGACGGCGCTGCATCTGGCTCAGGACTATCACGCACAGGTCGTGGTGCTGGAGGCAAACGCCGCTGCATGGGGATGCACCAGTCGCAATGGCGGACAGGGACAGAATGCGATGGGTCGCCTGTATCGTTCCCAGTGGATTGCCAAATGGGGAGAGCAAACGGCCAAACGACTGGATGCCGAAATACGTTCGGGCTTCGAGTATTGGGAGTCACTGGTCGCGCAATTCGATTGTGATGCGCAAACGGGTGGTCACCTTTACACTGCGCATCGCGACAAGAAAATTGCTTTTCTGCGCAATGAAAGCCGGGTGATGAATGAAGTCTTTGGCTACAAGACGCGCATGCTCAGCCAGGCAGAGCTGCGTGAAGAATATGTGAACGATCAGGAGGCCAGGGCGGCACTGTGGGAACCTCAGGGTGTTGGCGTGCATCCCCTGAAGCTGGCTTTTGGTTATTTGCGACGCGCACGGCAACTGGGCGTTAAGGTGCACACGTCCAGTCCGGTCCTGAAAGTGGAAACGCGTGATGGCCTGCACCATTTGCATACGCCTGGCGGTATTGTGAAGGCGCGCAAGGTGGCATTTGCCACGGGTGGTTATACCACGCAGGGTGTACACACGACGACACGCTCCAAACTGATGCCGATCCAGTCCAATTCCATGGTGACCCGGCCACTGACAGCACAGGAGCGGGCCGAGGCGGGTCTGAAATCGACGGTGTTTATTACCGATACCCGGACGCTGCGTTTTTATTATCGGCTGCTGCCTGATGGTTCAGTGCAAATTGGCAGTCGCAGTGCGATTACCGGTAAGGATGCGGGCAATCCCAAACATCTGGATTTGCTAAAAAAAGGCCTGTACCGCAAGTTCCCGTCGCTCGAAGGTGTGCCCATTGCATACAACTGGAGCGGGTGGGTTGATGTCAGCCACGATATGATGCCGCGGATTGTGCAGCCCGACCCGTCTTTGTCGCTGTATTACTCCTTCGGCTATGGTGGGAATGGCGTGTCTTCTTCTGCATGGGCAGGGCGACGTCTGGCGCAGCGTATTGTGGGACAGGACGGAGCGCAATGGGACCTGCCCATCTACAATTCGCCGCTTCCGGGGCATCTGTTCGCGCCTTTTCGGCGTCTCGGACAGGCCATGCTCTATCACTGGTATTACCTGAGAGATGAGGTGATCTGATGGATTTTCGGCACCGTTCACGTCGCAATTCGATCAGCCTGGCACTGGCTGCCTGCGCTTTTCTGATACTTTATGCCGCGATGCCGCCAGGTATCCGGGCCGCGCAGGCTGAAACGCTGACGGTTGCCACCGACACCGCCTATTTGCCATTCGAGTTCCGCGAGAATGGAAAATACGTGGGATTTGATATGGATCTGCTCGACCTTATCACACACGAAATGGGCGTGTCCTATACCCTGCTGCCCATGGATTTTTCCAACATCTTTGCGAATCTGACTGCCGGCAAAGTGGATATGGCCATTGCCGGCATCACCATTACGCAGGATCGCGAACGCAGCATGGATTTTTCTGATCCTTATTTTCGCAGTGATATTTCCCTGGTCGTTGCCAATGACAATACCGCTATTGATCGCTTTGCCGACCTGGCCGGTAAACGGGTTGGTGTCAAGCGCGGTACCGATGCGGCAGATTATGTGAATCGCTTGCAACCGCCGGCGACAGTGACCTATTTTCAGAACATGGATGCCGGCTTCCCGTATCTTGAAGTGGCCGCCGGCAGGCTGGACGCGCTGGTTCATGACACGGCAAATGTGCGCTATTACAGCCAGAACAAAGGGCAGGGTCTGGTAAAGGTAGCAGACACCGTAGCCACACCCAATCATTTCTATGCAATAGCGATGCCCAGGAACAGTGCGCTGACGCAGCGGGTTAACGCGGCACTGCGCAAGGTGATCGAAACAGGGAGCTACGCCAGCATTTATCACAAGTGGTTTGGCGTGGCACCCGATCCGGCACAGTTGATGCTTCGCTGACTATGCCACAAGCAGGACCGATAGAAATACTGGAGGCAGACATACCGCAGCAAGAGAAGTCCCCTTAACAAGTGCAATACGAGCAGCTTCATCGCAAAACATCCCTGCGCCCGCATGGCGCACTTACTACAACGTTGTAAACCACCCCTTCGTGGAGTCAAACATGAAAAACATATTTCTGAAAACAGTGTTGTGCACCTCGGCAACCGTGGCGACGCTCGCCTGGTCAACCCACGCAGCGGCGCAGGAAGAAGTCACCGTTGGCTACCAACAGATCGTCGGGCCGTATGTATCTGCCATTGCCATGAAAAAATTCGACGAACCGCTAAAGGCTGCAGGCTATACAGTTAAATGGCGCCAGTTCAGTTCGGCAGGGGATATTTCCAGCGCACTGGCGTCCGGCGGCATTCCTATCGGGGTGCTGGGTTCTACCGGGATCGCGGCGGCGGCAACGCGCGGTGTGAATATGCAGCTGTTCTGGATTCTTGACAACATCGGTCATTCCGAAGCGCTGGTCGTTCGCAAGGAGTCGGGCATCAGCAAGCCGGAAGACCTGAAGGGCAAGCGCATTGGCGTACCGTTTGTGTCCACCTCCCATTTCCATTTACTGGTCGCGCTCAGCAAAGTGTGGAAAATGAATCCGCGCGATGTACGTATTTTGAACATGCAGCCGCCGCAAATCGTAGCCGCATGGCAGCGCGGTGATATTGATGCTGCTTATGTATGGCCTCCTGCATTGACCACGCTGCTTAAGGATGGCACTGTCCTGACGGATTCTGAGGAAGTGGGCAAGGCCAGTGTGCCGACGTTTGACGGTATTGTCGTAGATAAAAACTGGGCACAGAAAAATCCAAAATTCATGCAGGCCTACACCAAGGTGCTGGCACAGGCCTATGACGACTATAAACAGCATGGCGCGCAGTGGCAACAGGACAGTCCCGAGGTCAAAGGTATTACTCAGATGATTGGCGGTGAGCCCAAAGATATTCTGGAAGCGATGAAAATGCTGGTCTTTCCGACCGCGGCTGAGATGGCCTCCAATACCTGGCTGGGCGGTGGTGCCGATTCCGGCGCAGTCAAAGCGTTGACCGAAAGTGCTGCATTTCTTAAAGAGCAAAAACAGATTGACTCGGTGCTTCCGGACTATAGCGGCTTTGTGAATGGCAGTTGGGCAGAGCAGGCTGCCGGACAAAAGTAATTGCAACTGTCATAAACGTGAAAGGTGGCCAGCCCGTCTTTCACAGAACCGAAGTGTAGTTGGAGGCAATCGCAATGCAAACAGTAGCCGAGAATTTATATGTCAAAGACGTCAACGTCGTGTATCCCGGAATTCGGCAGAATGACCGGGTGGTCGCGCTCAAGGATGTCAACCTCACCATTAATCGTGGCGAGTTCGTGGTAGCACTCGGCGCTTCGGGCTGCGGCAAGACCACCTTTCTGAATCTGCTGGCCGGGTTCATGTCACCCTCGTCCGGCACGATTATGCTGGGCAACGAACCGATATCGGGCCCCAGCGCTGATCGTGGCGTAGTGTTTCAAAAACATGCGTTGCTGCCGTGGCTCAATGTTATCGACAACACCGAATTCGGTTTGAAACTGCAGGGCGTGCCGAAGACCAAACGTCACGAGATTGCTGCACGCAATCTGGAACTGGTGGGCCTGAAGGACTTTCATCAACATATGATTTATCAGCTTTCCGGCGGGATGCAGCAGCGGGTGGGCATCGCCCGCATCCTGACCTGCGATCCGGCCATGTTGTTAATGGATGAACCCATGGCCGCACTGGATGCGTTAACGCGGGAAACCATTCAGGAGCTGTTGCTGAAGGTTTGGGACGTAACGGACAAAATGTTCTTTTTCATTACCCACAGTGTGGAAGAGGCGCTCTTTCTTGGCTCCAAGCTGATCGTGATGTCGCCACGACCCGGACGTATTACGAATACCTACGATCTGTCATTCAATCGGGCGTTTCTGGCAGGCCAAAGCGCCAGGGAAATTAAATCGAGCCCCGACTTCATCCGTATGCGTGAGACCGTGCTTAACATCATCTATAGCGACGAACGTGAAGGAGGCCATCATGCTTAATAAACTGTTCGGCAGATCGGCTGCCGTACCGGGGCAGGTTTATGGCGCCCCGGGTGCCGGCGCCAGTGTGTTCATCAGTATTTCAACCGCGATTTCATTGCTGGTGATCTGGTCCATTGTTACGTACTTTGGCTGGGTCAAGCCACTGTTTCTGCCATCGCCTGCGGCGGTTTATAACAAGTTCATCGTTGGTATGACAGATGGCATTGCCAATGCGACACTGATCGAGCATACCGTTGCCAGTCTGACGCGGGTATTTTCGGCGTTCTTTCTGGCGCTGCTGACGGCCGTACCGGTGGGTATCATGATGGGGGTCAATCGGGTAGCGCGTGGGCTGTTCGACCCGGTGATCGAGTTTTACCGGCCACTGCCTCCGCTGGCTTATTTGCCGCTGGTTATCATCTGGTTCGGTATCGGCGAGTTTCCCAAAATTTTTCTGATCTATCTGGCTATCTTTGCCCCTATGGCGATTGCCGCCAGAGCCGGCGTCAAATCGGTATCCATGGAACAGATCCATGCTGCCTACTCCATGGGCGGCTCAAATCGGCAGATTGTCTGGTACGTTATTCTGAAGTCTGCCCTACCGGAGATTTTTACCGGCATGCGTATTGGTATCGGGGTGGGCTGGAGTACACTGGTTGCTGCCGAGATGGTGGCTTCAGATCGCGGCCTGGGTTTCATGGTATTGAATGCAGCGCAGTATCTGGCCAGTGATACCGTCATCATGGGTATCATCATTATCGGGTTTTTCGCGTTTGTTTTTGATGCCCTGATTCGCTACATAGAGAAGGCCATGGTGCCATGGAAGGGCAAGGTATAAATCGAAAGTGTCTTTCCCGCAGATTGCCGACATGAGCCGCCATTTGCATGGCGATCATGTCCGTAATCAGGGATAATCGCATGCTTCTATAGCATTCGAAATGATCGCAAGCCGGCACAGTGACGCAAATGCTGCCTGTCGGCTTACGCCCTCCCTGGCCTGTTACAAGAAAATAGCAATGAATAATCACAGAAAACGTGTCCATCCCGGATCGGAAAAGGTCAGCGCGCCCAGCCGGGCAGCCCTCAGTGCGTTGCTGTGGGAAAAACTGTTTCGTGAAACCAGTGAATCGCTGGGGCTGCAGGGTCGGATCCGGCAGATGCTGGTGGCTGCCATTACGCAGGGGCATCTGACGCCTGATGCGCCGGTGCCTTCCAGCCGGTTCCTGTCGGACACGCTCAAAGTGGCCCGTAATACAGTTGTGTTTGCTTATCAGGAGCTGGTTAGTGAAGGCTATCTGGTGACGCGTAACCGTAGTGGTCATTTCGTAGGGCAGGCCGCGCAGCAGCGCAATATGCTGGATATTATCGCCAGTCCTGGGAGCGATGACGAAACCGATTTCTGGCATGAACGCATCCACGCAAGGCCCAGCCAGCAACGCAATATTCGCAAGCCGGCCAATTGGCAGACCCAGCCTTATCCGTTTGTGTATGGTCAGTTTGATCCTGCGCTATTTCCCACTTCCGAATGGCGCGAGTGCTGCATGAAGGCGCTGTCCATTGTCGATATCCGGAGCTGGGCTCAGGACCTGATCATGATGGATGATCCGGAGATTATTGCCGCGATTCAGAATCAGGTCCTGCCGCGACGGGGATTTTCGGCGACCAAGGATGAAATCATGGTAACCGTGGGTGCCCAGCATGCGCTGTATCTGCTGGCTGATCTATTGGTCAGGCCGGGCAATAAAGTGGGTATGGAAGAGCCCGGTTATCCTGATGCGCGCAATATTTTCTCCAGCCGTACCCGTCATGTCGTGCCGGTACCGGTGAACGAAGAGGGCGTTGACGTCGAGGCGATCACCGCTGATATGGATATGGTTTTTGTCACGCCCAGTCATCAATGTCCAACCGGCGTGACCATGTCCATGGCACGACGCCAGGCGCTGCTTGAAAAAGCCGGTGCCTGCAATACCGTGATTGTTGAAGATGATTTTGAATTTGAAAACAGCTTTATTGATAAACCATTTCCGGCGCTCAAGAGTCTGGACCAGAACGGGCGCGTGATTTATGTCGGTAGTTTGTCAAAAACATTTGCACCCGGACTGCGGCTGGGGTTCATTGTTGGCCCCAAACCGCTGATCGACGAATTGCGTGCACTGAAACGGCTGATGCTGCGTCATGCGCCGTCTTTCCTGCAGCGGGCCTTTGCGCTGTTTGTCTCGCTGGGCCATTACCAGTCTTTTCTGCGCAGGCAATCGCAAATCTACGGTCAGCGCGAACGGGCACTGCGTGATGCGCTGATGACGTATCTGCCCACCTTTCAGATTATCTCCTCGCCGGGCGGATCATTTTGCTGGGTAAGGGCGCCGGAACATATCGACACCACGGCACTCACGGCAGTGGCGTTGCAAAACGGCATTGTTCTGGAACCGGGGGAAGTATTCTTCAGCCGGGTGTCCAAAAGTGCCCGCCGCTACATCCGTTTTGGCTACGGTTCCATTGACGAGCCGAAAATTGCAGTTGGCATTAGAACCCTGGCGGAACTGGTAGCACAGCATTTTCCCGCAGCATCAAGAAAACGTTGATCAATATTCCGGTTATTGATATAATTTATTTCAATAATTGAAATAAATGGCGATTTCTATGGATATGATCGAATCTGAACGTGTCGAAGGCAATACCCCAACGCTACGGCTATTTGCGCTTCTTGAGGTCATTGCCGAAAAAGACAGTTATTTTTCACTGCAAAGCCTGAGCGAGGAACTGGGTATTCCCAAGCCCACTCTGCATCGTATGCTGCAACAACTGGAAAGTGCAAGGCTGATTATTCGCGATGGCGATGGCAGGCAGTACAGCACCGGTCGTCGCCTGCACCAGATGGCGGAAAAACTGCTACTCAATAACACCATTCACGGCTCACGACGGGCAGTGCTGCGGCACCTGGTGGAGGAAATCGGTGAAAGTTGCAACATCACCGCCTGCTCCGGCAACGAGGTATTGTATCTGGACCGGGTGGAAACGGTCGCGCCGCTTCGGTTCTATCTGCACCCGGGCTCGCGTGTGCCGCTGCATTGCTCGGCCAGCGGCAAACTGTTTCTTGCACAAATGTCGCCTTCACAATGTCGCCGCCTGCTGGAAGCGGCCCCGCTGGAACAGTATACCCCGAATACCCTGACACGCTACGACGCGCTTGAACAGGAAATAGAACAGGTGCGTCGGCAAGGCTATGCCATGGATAACGAGGAATTTTTGCCCGGCCTCATTTGTATTGCCGTGCTGGTACCGGGAGAAAACGGCAAGTCCAATATGGGTATTGCGGCGCAGTCGCCCATTATGCGGATTACCCGTGAGAAGGCATTGGAGTTTTTGCCGGTCTTGCGGCGTGCTGCAGACTCGCTGGCAGAAATTGAAAAGGCTAACGCGGCAGCGTAAATCAATCACCCGCAGTGGTCTGCCATTGCGATCCGCCACGGAGGCAAACCCTCATGACCACTCAGCAATCCTCACATCGCGCCATCCGCGAGATTTCCGTCAGGCAGGTCTTCGGTCTTGATACCGATCTGACCGTGCCTGCGTTTTGCGATGCCACTGAGCATGTACCGGAAATCGACGCGGCCTATCATTTCAATCATGATGTGACCCTTGCCATCCTGGCCGGCTTTGTCCAGAACCGACGGGTATTGATTCAGGGACTGCATGGCACCGGCAAGTCTACACACATAGAACAGGTCGCAGCAAGACTGAACTGGCCTTGTGTGCGCGTTAACCTGGACGGGCATATCAGCCGCCTGGACCTGGTTGGCAAGGACACCATTGTTTTGCGCGAAGGGCGCCAGGTGACTGAATTCCAGGAAGGCATTCTGCCCTGGGCGCTACAGCAACCCATGGCACTGATCTTTGATGAATACGATGCGGGTCGGCCCGATGTCATGTTTGTGATCCAGCGGATTCTGGAGCGCAATGGTCATTTCATGTTGCTGGATCAGAATCGCAGTATCGCTCCGCATGCGGATTTCAGGCTTTTTGCAACGGCCAACACACTGGGGCTGGGCAATCTGAATGGTCTGTATCACGGCACGCAATCGCTCAATCATGCGCAGCTGGATCGCTGGAATATTGTTGCTGCCCTGAATTATTTGCAGCCCGAAGACGAAGTACAGATTACGGCTGCCAGAGTGCCACAAATGGATAATGAGCAAGGGCGCCAGACTATTCGAAAAATGGTGGATCTGGCCAACCTCACGCGCAAGGGGTTCGAGGCAGGTGATATTTCCGTGCTCATGTCGCCGCGTACCGTGATCACCTGGGCCGAGAACCGGCAGATCTTCGGCGATACGGGCCTGGCCTTTCGTCTGTCATTTCTGAACAAATGTGATGATGCCGAGAAGGAGCTGATTGCCGAATATTATCAGCGCTGTTTCGAACAAGAGTTGCCCGAAGCCTTTGTGGGAACCCTGCAGGCGTGAACGATATCGCGCACAGCATATTCCAGCAGCACACCGACGAGTTGTGTGGTGCGGCTGTGCGTGCCATCAGCGGGTGCAGTAATGCGCATTTCCGGAAAGGCAGGCTGTATCTGAATGACAACCTGGTGCCGGTGCTGGCGCCGCATCTGCGGCTGGAGCCTGATAATCAGCGCTTTCGCGACTTTCGTGCGGTTGCCGATGGCCTGGCGTTGCGGCTGCTTGCCTGCGATCCCGTCATTTATGAACAGGCGTGTCCGCAAGACGAGACGGCCCGCCTTCTTTACGATTTTTTTGAACAGGTGCGCCTTGAGGCTACGGCGGCTGCAGACTGGCCGGGGGTACGCGCCAATGTACAGGCTCGTTTCCGTGCCTGGGCCGAGGCGTTTCAACACTCGGCCCTCATCGAATCCAGTCTGGGTATTTTGCTGTTTACCGTCATGCTAACGGTATGGTCACGGGTCACGGGCGGTGCGCTGAGTGAGGCCCAGCAGGACTTGCTGGAGGCCACGCGCGCCGGTATGGCAGGTGAAATAGGTGGGGAACTGTATGCCTTGCGTCGCCTGCGTCATGATCAGTCTGCTTACGCGGAGGTCGCTGCACGCCTTGCTGAAAAGGTCAGCCTGAATCTGGCCGCAGAAATGGCGCTGGATCGTCGGCAGAAGGATGCCAATAAGAATCCCCGGGCGCTGTTTTCCCTGTTGCTTACACCCGATGCGCAACCGGAAGATGGATTTGACGTTGCTCCTTTCGGGCAAAGTCGTGTGTTCGATCAGCATCAGGCCAGTTATCGCGTATTTACTCGTCGCTACGATCGGGTTGAACTGGCTGCTTCGCGCGTCAGGCTCGCCGAGCTCAGGCAGTTTCGCCAGCAAATGGATGAAGATCGTGCCTCCTTGTCTATTGGTGTGGCTCAACTGGCCAGACTGTTTCGCCGTCTCTTTCGCATGCCGCAAGAGGACGGCTGGCTATTCGGTCAGGAAGAGGGCATTCTGGATGGGCGCGTTCTTAGCCAGTTGGTTGCCAGTCCGGCAGAAACCCGCATCTTTCGTCAGGATCAGGTCATTGAGCGGGTTGATCAGGCCGTCACGATTTTGCTCGATTGCTCGGGTTCCATGCGCACACATGCGCGCCGCCTGTCTGTCCTGCTCGATACCCTGTTGCGGGCTTTGGGGATGGCCGGTGTGCAAACTGAATTGCTGGGCTTCACCACCGGTGCCTGGAACGGCGGACGCGCCATGAAAGACTGGCAGCGCCAGGGCAAACCGGCGCACCCAGGGCGTCTCAATGAAATATGTCATTTGCTATTTAAGCAGGCCGATACGAGCTGGTCACGCGCGCGCCTGGATATCGCGGCTGTGCTCAAGCATGATTTGTATCGGGAAGGGGTCGATGGCGAGGCCGTGCTGTGGGCATCGCAGCGACTGCAGGAGCAATCGGTAAAACGACGCACCCTGATTGTGGTGTCTGACGGTTGTCCGATGGACAGTGCCACACAATATGTGAATGACGATTATTATCTGGCCAGTCATCTGCAGCAGGTTGTGCGGCAAACCATTGCGCAGGGAATAGATGTTGTGGGGCTGGGTGTTGGGCTGGATCTGAGTGCGTATTATCCCAGAAGCCTGGCTATAGACCTGCAGCAGGCACTGGCGCCTGCTGTTTTTTATGATATTGCGCGATTACTGGCCGGCGGGCACCGACGTTAATTCGCCGCTTGTGGCTTGCGCCTGCAGCTGTTGCGCCTGTACGCAAGTGACGGCAATCACATTATAAACATCGTCGGCATTGCAACCCCGTGACAGATCATTTGCCGGTTTGTTCAGCCCTTGCAGCAGCGGACCGATAGCGACGGCGCCGCCCAATCTCTCTGCCAGCTTATAACCAATATTGCCCGCATTCAGGTCCGGAAAAATCAACACGTTCGCGCGTCCATGGACCTGCGAATCGCTGAGTTTGCGCGATGCGATGTCTGGAATAATGGCGGCATCCAGCTGTACTTCGCCATCGATCAGCAGATCGGGGCGTGCCTGTCTGACCAGTTGAGTTGCTTGCTGAACCTTGGTTACGTTCACATGCTGTGCGCTGCCCAGCGTCGAGAACGATAGCATGGCAATGCGTGGCGCTTCGCCTAGCAGCGCACTTGCACTTTTGGCCGAGTCAAGGGCGATACGGGCCAGCTGTTGCGCATCCGGGTCAATCACCAGACCGCAATCGGAAAAAATCATACCGCCTTTGGTTGGATGGTGTTCGTGTTCAAAAATCATCAGAAAAAAGCTGGACACAATACTGCCGGCAGACGCTTTGGCGCCTACTATCTGTAGCGCGGTACGCACCACATCGGCAGTTGTGTGAACGGCGCCGGCGACAGAGCCATCGGCATCCCCCATGTGCAGCATAAGGTTGGCAAAGCACAGCGGTTGAGTAACGGCCAGTTGAGCCTGTTGCAGTGTCATGCCTTTTTTCTCGCGCAAGCGATACAGCTGCTGTGCATAGCGTTCACGCGCTTCGCTGGTTGCCGGGTCGGTAAAGATGATGTTCGATATGTCCAGACCGTGCTGGCTGGCGATCGCGACGCTTTGCGCCGGATTGCCCACCATCACGATCCGGGCAATACGCTCCTGCTGGGCGCGTACTGCAGCCTGAAGAACGCGCGGATCCTGGGCCTCGCACAGAACGATGCGTTTCGGTGCGGCTTGCGCCGTTTCGATGATACGTTGCAAAACGCCCATGATGTGTTCCTCAGGTTACGCCTTGGTTCAAACGTAGTCTTTGTATTTGTCCAGGAACCGCACCGGTTTGGACAGCGCATCGCGTCGGAATGGATCCCCGAGTTCACGTGTGCACATGATTTCAATGACGCAGGTTTTGCCTTCGTTCATTTGCATGTCCACGGCTTTTTTCAGGGTGGGGCCCACGTCTTCCAGCTTATCCACCACGAACCCGGTAGCACCCATGGCTTGCGCGATGCCGGCAAAGCTTTGGTTGTCCAGTTCACCGGCAACAAAGCGGCGGTTATAGAAATCCACCTGGTTTTTCTTCTCGGCACCCCACTGACGGTTGTGGAAGACCACTGCGGTGACCGGAATATCGTGTCGCACGCAAGTCATGATTTCCACCATGCTCATGCCCCAGGCACCGTCGCCGGCGTAGGCGATAGCCGGACGCTCAGGCGCCGCTACTTTGGCGCCGATGATTGTGGGCAGGGCGTAGCCGCAGTTACCGAAACTCATGGGGGCGAAGAAGCTGCGCGGTTTTTCGAAGCGCAGATAGCTATTGGCCACAGAGTTGATATTGCCGATATCGGTAGAGACCATGACATCTTGCGGCATGGCTTTCTCCAGTTCACGCAATACCTGCCTTGGATGAAGGTATTTACCCCCTTCTTTTTTAGCCTCTTCGATCATGTCCAGACTGAACGCATCTTTTTCGTGTGTCCATTCGTCCAGCTCTTTTTCCCATGCGGCTTTTTCATCGGCAATGGTTTTGGCGCGCGCATCCTTGCTGGCGTCCGATGCCAGTTGCTTGTCCTGCAGGCGTTCCAGCAAAGCCACAGCAGCAGCCTTGGCATCGCCACAAATGCCAACTGAAATTTTCTTCACAAGGCCGAGCATTTTGTTGTCAGCATCGATCTGAATGATCTTCGCTTCTTTGGGCCAGTAATCCATGCCGTGCTGTGGCAGGGTACCGAATGGGCCCAGACGGGAACCCAGCGCCACGACGACATCGGCCTGTGCGATCAGCTTCATGGCGGCCTTGGAACCCTGGTAACCCAGCGGGCCGGCCCACAGCGGGTGGCTGGCGGGGAATGAGTCATTGTGCAGGTAGCTGTTGACTACCGGTGCGCCCAGCCTTTCGGCCAGTGCTTTGCATTCTTCAACTGCATCGGCCATCACGACGCCGCCACCGGAAAGAATGACGGGGAATTTGGCGGTCGCCAGCAGTTCGGCGGCTTCGTTCAGGCTTTTTTCACCACCGGCGCCACGGTCCAGGCGTTGCGGCAGCGGAATTTCGGTTTCGATTTCACCATAGAAATAATCACGTGGAATATTCAACTGGGTCGGGCCGATTTCGGACAGGGCCCGGTCAAAGCAGCGGGCAGTATATTCCGCCATGCGTTTTGGATTATTGACATGTCCCTGGTATTTGGTGAACTCCTGGAACATAGGCAACTGGTTCGCTTCCTGAAAGCCGCCCAGGCCCATACCCATGGTGCCGGTTTCCGGTGTGATCATCACGACCGGAGAGTGTGCCCAGTAGGCTGCCGCAATCGCTGTCACGCAGTTGCTGATGCCGGGGCCGTTCTGGCCGATCACCACACCATGGCGGCCGCTGACCCGCGCATAGCCGTCTGCCATGTGTGCGCCACCTTGCTCGTGGACCACGGGAATCAGCCGGATGCCTGCAGGGGCGAAGATATCCATGGCGTCCATGAAGGCCGAGCCCATGATGCCGAAGATGTTGGTTACGCCATTGGCGACCATGGTTTCAACAAAGGCCTCTGATGGCGTCATTTTTTGTACGCCGCTTACGGCTTGCTGCGGAGATTGCTGGGGTGTTGACGTGTTCATGACTAACGTATCCTCACTTTGTTCGTTTAAATATTAATATTCGGTATGAAAAATTCCGATTTTTGTTAATCATACGAGGCAAATCGGGTTTTGGTCAATATAAATTTTAAAAAACGAGATAAATAATCTCGTAATGTAGAATTTTTATGTCTGCCTATAGTAATATGGGACAGATAAAGGAGGAATAAACATGTCGCAACCACTGTCGGACAATGCCGAGACCCGCATCTATCGTGCGCGCAGCATTATTACCATGAACCCCGCGCAACCACGGGCCACGCATGTAGCGGTACGGGACGGCCGGATTCTGGGGGCCGGCGATCTGGCCTCGTTACAGGGCTGGGGCAAGGCGGTGGTGGATGATCGGTTTGCTGACAAATACATCATGCCCGGAATGATAGAAGGGCATAGTCATTTGCTCGAAGGTGGTATGTGGAGCTTTGTCTATGTAGGCTTTTACGATAGGCGCGGTCCGGACGGACGCTTGTGGCAGGGCCTGAAAACACTGGACGCCGTCGTTGCGCGATTGCAGGAGGCCGAACAGGCCATGGCGGATCAGAACAAAACGTTGTGTGCCTGGGGGTTTGACCCGATCTATTTCCAGGGAGAACGAATGACGACCCGTCATCTGGATCAGGTGTCATCCAGTCGACCGGTAGTGGTACTTCATGCCAGTATACATTTAATGAATGTAAATACGGCCATGTTGCAGATGGCCGGCATTACGACCGATTCAGGCATAGATGGCGTTGAATGCGACGCATCAGGCAGGCTGACGGGCCAATTGCAGGAATTTGCTGCCATGTATCTGGTGTTCCGCAAGATTGGTAACGTCTATTTTGATGAAGGGCAAACCACTCATGGCATTTGGAATTTCGCACGTGTGGCGCAACTGGCCGGCGTGACTACAGCAACCGACCTGGTGAATGACCTGAGTGCAGAAACGCTGGCCAGTCTGGAAGCGACCACCGGTGGCGCCACTTTTCCGCTACGTTTGGTCCCCGCTTATGCGCCCTTGCGTGACCCTGAGGGCAAGGGACTGGACCGGGTTTTGCCCAGCATCGCACACAACTCAGACAAACTCAGTTTTGGTATTGTCAAACTGATCGTGGATGGTTCTATTCAGGGCTTTACCGCCAGGCTGCGCTGGCCATATTATTACAGACCGCCTGCGGGCGCACAGGAAAACGGCATCTGGGTCATCCCGCCACAGCAGTTGCGTGAGCTGATTCAAACCTATCACGATGCCGGCCTGACCGTGCATATTCATACCAATGGCGACGAGGCGACCGATGTGGCACTGGACGCCCTGGAAGCCGTGCTGGCCAACCGTCCGCGACGCGACCACAGACATACCCTGCAGCATTGCCAAATGGCCAGCACGGCACAGTTTCGGCGCATGGCCAGCCTTGGTGTATGCGCCAATCTGTTCGCCAATCATCTGTACTATTGGGGCGATGCGCATTATGAAATGACCATGGGCCCCGAACGTGCCAACCGCTTGAATGCTGCAGCGACAGCGCTGGCAGCAGGTGTGCCCATTTCATTGCACTCGGATGCGCCTGTCACGCCCATCGCGCCTCTGTTTACTGCATGGTGTGCCGTCAATAGAATGACTGCGTCCGGCCGTGTGCTGGGCGAGGAAAACCGGATTTCAGTGCAGCAGGCATTGCATGCCATGACGCTGGGGGCCGCTTATACGCTTAAGCTGGATGATCGGATCGGCAGTATTGAGACCGGCAAGCAGGCCGATTTTGCCATTCTTGAAGAAGATCCGCTGCAGGTTGATCCGGTCAGACTCAAGGACATCAGAATCTGGGGCACCGTTCTGGGCGGCACGATCTTTCCCTGCCCGCAGATAGAAACATGAACCATGCCATTGCGCTGACCGTGCTCGGCGGCTTCCTGGGGGCCGGAAAAACTACGGTTCTCAATCATCTGCTGCAGGCGCCTCATGGCTTGCGGTTGATGGTATTGGTCAATGATTTTGGCGCCGTCAATATCGACGCTTCATTAATACAGTCTGTCAGCGGGGATGGTGTTATCTCACTGCGCAACGGCTGCGTGTGCTGTTCTATGGGCGGTGAGTTGATGAATGCGCTGATGACAATTGAAAAACAGGCGGCCAATCTTGATGGGTTGATTATCGAGGGCAGCGGCGTCAGTGATCCCAAAAAAATTGCGCAGATCGGTGCGCTTGGCCAGGGATTCGCCTTGCAGTCCATTATCACAATTGTGGACGCTGCCAACGTACTTGAACAGTGTGATGATCGATATACCGGCAATATGGTGAAAACGCAGATTGCCGCCGCCCATATGCTTCTGCTCAATAAAATCGATCTGGTGGATGTGAGCAGACGCCAGCAGGTATTGAATAGGCTGCATGAGATGGCGCCGGAGGTTCCTGTTTTTGTCGGCAGCAATGGCCAGTTTGACTGGACATGTTTGCTGTCGTCTGCAAAACGGCAGGCATTCGCTATCGAGGGCACCGGTACAGGGTTATTTACTGAAGGAGGGGCAACAGAGTCTGCAGGGCAGTCATTTGAGTCATTCAGTTTTGAAGCGGGCGGGGCGTTTGACGAGCAGCGCTTGCGTGCCGTTTTCCGGCAAATGCCTGCGTCAGTTTTGCGTGCCAAGGGTATCGTTCAGTTGGGAGCAAAAAAACAGACTTGCGTTTTGCACTATGTGCCAGGCCAGGGGGTGCGACTGGCTCCGGCAACACATATGATGCTTGCGGGTCCGCTGATTTTTGTGGGCACTTCCGAGATGGACAAGGTGACGCTGGCCGCCGCGCTCAGGCAGGCCGTGCTGGCCTGATGCGTCGTAATATTCATTGCGTGCGTCCGCGCGCTCACCGTTCACGTGAGATGCAGCGAGCGTGGTATCTGTACCGGCAGGTATGATGCTGGCAGGCGAACCCCTGTGGCGACCGCTCAAGGGTCGCCTTGACTCAATTGGCCTTAAAGCCTGATTCCCTGATAATCGGCCCCCATATTTTATTTTCCTTCTCCAGTAAATCTTTCATGCTGGCAGCTGATTCACCGGTCAGCTCCAGGCCCAGTTTCTCGAAGTTCTTGCGTAACCCGGCATTCTGGGCGATGGCGATAAAGGATTTTTCCAGACGGGCGATGGTTTCCGGTGGTGTGCCTTTGGGCACATAGGCGCCATACCAGATTTTGACGTTCTCGAATCCTTCAATACCCTGTTCATGCAGCGTCTTAACACCAGGCAGAAAGCTCACTGGCTGAGTGCCGGCCAATCCCAGAAAGCGGATTTTTCCGGCGCGATACAGTTCCATCTGTGCTCCGGCCGCATCTACGCCTAATGGTACATGGCCACCCATTTCATCATTGACCAGTTGCGGGCCACCTGAATATGAGGCGGGTTCGAGCTTGACGTTCTGATGTTTGGACATTTGCAGCACGCCAAAGTGCGTCGGACCACCCAATCCGGCCAGGCCGACCGCGCCAAGTGCCGGGTCAGCCTTGGCTGCAGTCAAATATGCCTGAATCGTTTTGTACGGCTGGACACTGCCGGTAGAAATTACAATCGGCACGTTGGCCAGATTGGCGACTGGTGTCAGATCATCGGGTGAGTAATTGAGTTTGGCGTATGTATAAGGATAACTGGTGAAAGGCATGGAGTGTGAGAGCAGGATCGTGCGCCCGTCCGGCTTTGCCCTTGCCACTTCCGTTGCCGCCATCATGGTAGAGGCGCCCGGCTTGTTTTCAACGTAAGCCTGGCCGTTGCTGGTTTTTCTGTATTCCTCAGCGACTGCGCGTGCGAGCGCATCAAGAATGCCACCTGCAGGATAGCCAACGATAATTTTAATCGTGTCGTTTTGCGCCAAGGCCGGAGAGGACATGCCCGGAGCCAATGCGATAGTGGACACGGCCAGGGAACACAAAAAAGATCGTTTGTTCATGAAATCACCTATGGATCAGTAGTTGAAGGCTATTGGGTAAGGCTGTTGATGGAATAAGGAAAATGGATCATCACGTGGTATCGCTTTCCCGTTGATCGCCAGGCGTTGCGTTGCTGGTCAACACACGGCCCAGCGCCAGGGCGGTGTCGTGCATCATGCTGGAGAAAGTGAACAGCTCAGAAAAGGAATGTGTGGCAGTCGGGGTGTGGCAGGCAACCGCCGCGATCACACGACCGCGCTCATCCTGCACCGGCACGGCAATGGCGACCATGCCTCGGACAAACTCTTCGTTATCGGTGCCGATTCTCTGTTGTGCAATCAATCCCAATTCATGTGCAAGACGCTGACGGTCTGTGATGGTTTTGGGCGTCATGGCCGGTAACGGCAGCGTGTCTATCAAACGCTTGCGATGTACGTCGGGCATCATCGCCAGAAACAGTTTGCCGCTGGCAGTGCAATGCAAGGGCACATGGGTGCCGGTGCGCAGATGCAGTTGCAGGCGCATATCGCTGTCGGGTTCGACGCGCGCCAGGTAATGCACCTTGTTGTCGACCAGTGCGGTCAGATTGCAGGTTTCCCCGGTAGCAGCGACAAGCTTGCCAAGCAGCAGCCGGCACATGCGATCAAAGTGTGTGGAGCTGAGTACAGACAGCGCCATTTGATGCGAGTTGGCGCCCAGTACATAACCACGATCGTCGGGAAGTCGCGTAACGTAGGCGGACTCCTGCAATTGTTGTAGAAGTCGCAGGACACTGGCCTTGGGTAATGCAGTTCGCTGGGCGAGCTGCGCCAGTGACAGCGGATAACTGGCGCAGGCCAGATGCTCTATCACAGTCAGAATACGCAGATGTTTCGAATCGTGGTTGTTTGTGGTCATGGTGATGTCTCTGTGTCCATTGTGAAATAAAAAAGATTAAATATCCAATTATTTGAAATACTGCGTTCCGGTAAGTGAAATGAAAATGCCAGTTATCGTTTCAAAATTGAAATGATTGGTGTATACCCCTAAAAAATATCGGCTCGTCAGACGCACACTTGACCCATCAAATCAAAATAAAACAGGTGGACAAGAGATGCTGGAGAGTGTGGATTATGTAGTGGTCGGCGGCGGTTCAGCCGGGTGTGTGATGGCTAACCGACTGAGCGAGAACGGCAAATATTCCGTGTGTCTGCTTGAGGCAGGGCCGGCGGATCGCAATTTGTGGATTCATATTCCTATCGGTTACGGCAAGACCATGTTCAACCCGCGATTGAACTGGGGCTTTTATACCGACCCTGATCATAATATGCTGGATCGCAGGATTTACTGGCCAAGAGGCAAAACCCTGGGAGGCAGCAGCTCCATCAATGGTCTGATCTACATCCGGGGACAGAAAGAGGATTATGATCACTGGGAAGCGCTGGGCAACCCGGGGTGGAGCTGGGAGGCCTGCCTGCCGTATTTTCGTAAACTCGAAAACAATGATCTAGGCGCCGGTCCGACGCATGGTACCGAGGGACCGCTGAATGCAACGTCCATTCCGAAACGGCACGAATTGGTGGATGCGCTGATCGGTGCTGCCAACAGTCTTGGCATACCCACGCGCAAGGATTTCAATACGGGCGACCAGCGTGGCGTTGGCTACTACCAACTGACGACCCGCAATGGACGGCGCTGTTCTACGGCGGTCGCTTATCTGAACCCGGCAAGGCAACGCCCGAACCTGCGCATTGAAACCGAAGCGCAAGCCATGAAAATTCTGTTTCGTGGAAAAAAAGCGACGGGAGTCCAGTATCGTCAGCACGGAAAAATCAAGACCTTAAACGTGAACCGCGAAGTGATCCTGTGCTCGGGCGCCTTGCAGTCTCCGCAATTATTGCAATTGTCGGGAATTGGCAATCCGGACCATCTGAGTCCGCTGGGTATTCCAGTGGTACATACGCTCAACGGCGTAGGCGAGAATCTTCAGGATCATTTGCAGTTTAGGCTGATCTATGAAGTGAACAAGCCGATTACCACCAACGATCTGCTGCGCAGCTGGAGTGGCAGGGCAAAGATGGGGCTGCAATGGGCACTGTTGCGCGGCGGCCCGCTGGCCATCGGCATCAATCAGGGGGCCCTGTTCTGCAATGCCTTGTCCGAGTCCGATGCGCGACCGGATGTGCAGTTTCATTTTGGCACGCTGTCGGCCGATATGGCCGGTGGCCAGGTCCACGACTTTTCAGGTTGCACATTTTCCGTGTGTCAGTTACGCCCCGAGTCGCGCGGTTACCTGCGTATTCGCTCAACCGACCCGTTCGAGGCGCCCGCGATGCAACCCAATTACCTGTCAACCGATCTGGATCGCCGCACGGCGATTGCCGGCGTGCGCTTAACCAGAAAGCTCGCTGATGCGCCGCCGCTGCAGTCCCTGATGAAGGGTGAGGTGAAACCTGGTCGCGATGTGCGCAGTGATGACGAAATTCTGCATTTCTGTCGGGAGAACGGCGCCACTATTTTTCACCCATCGGGCACCGCGAAGATGGGACCTGCAGATGACCCGATGGCCGTGGTCGATCATCGGCTGGCTGTTCGGGGCTTGCAGGGACTGCGCGTGGTCGATGCATCGATCATGCCTGCGCTGGTGTCTGGTAATACGAATGTGCCGGTGGTCATGGTCGCTGAAAGAGCTGCGGCGTTTGTGCTTGAGGATGCACAGGCGGGAGAGCATGCTTTTGGCGTCGAAGTGCCGGCTCTGGCCGGTCTGAAGGAGGGTTCGGTTGAACATCCCACGGTAGCAGCAAGCCTGCAGGATGATTAGAAAAACGGCAGCACAGACGCAGCCACATGCCGTTGCACGTGGACGCGTCAGTTCGACATAAACGCTGTACATACATCAATACTTGGAGACAATATAATGAGTGACGAAAAAGGATTGCGCAGGGTTGTCGCGGCTTCTCTGGTGGGCGCGACCATTGAATGGTACGATTTTTTTCTGTATGGCGTGATTGCAGGTCTGGTGTTCAATCATCTGTACTTCCCCGGAGAAGATCCCTATATTGGCACATTGCTGGCTTACGCTACTTTTGCTGTGGGTTTTCTGGCCCGTCCTCTGGGCGGCATTATATTTGGTCATCTTGGCGATAAAGTCGGGCGCAAAAGTGCCCTGATCATGACACTGATGATCATGGGCGTTTCAACCGTTGCCATTGGCCTGATTCCTTCCTATCAAAGTATCGGCCTTTGGGCGCCTGCCTTATTGCTGTTCTTCCGCGTGTTGCAGGGTATTGGTCTTGGCGGAGAATGGGGTGGTGCGGTGCTGATGACCTATGAGTATGCGCCGCCGGAGAAAAAAGGGTTGTATGCATCGTTGCCGCAAATCGGCCTGTCGCTCGGATTGTGCCTGGCGTCTGGCGTGGTTGCCTTGCTGTCGCTGCTGCTGACGGACGAACAATTCATGAGCTGGGGCTGGCGTGTTGCGTTCCTGTTGTCCTCGCTGCTGGTCTTCGTGGGGATGTATATCCGGTTAGCCGTCAAGGAGAGTCCTGAATTTGCCCGGATCAAGGCGCAAAACGCAGAAAGCAGGATTCCCTTCGTGGAGATGATCAGAAATTACCCTATGAACATTCTCAAGGGGATGGGTGCGCGCTATATTGATGGCGTATTCTTTAACATCTTCGGTGTCTTCATTATCAGCTACCTGACCAAGAACCTGAATCTGTCGCGTACCGATGCGCTGACGGGTGTCATGATTGCTGCCGTCATCATGTGCGTGTTCATTCCGTATTTCGGAGCGATGTCAGACCGGCTGGGACGCACCCGTACCTATTTCTGGGGCTCGCTGATTACCGGTTTTTCTGCCATTCCGGCCTTCTGGCTGATGGTCAATTTCTCTGATAATGTATTTATCGTGTGGCTGTCTATCGTGATCCCCTTCGGTATCCTGTACGCCATGGTATATGGCCCGGAGGCCGCATTGTTCTGCGAACTGTTCGATACGCGAGTGAGGTATACAGGTATTTCATTTGTGTATCAGTTTTCCGGCATCTTTGCTTCGGGTATTACGCCGTTGATCGCGACGGCGTTGTTACGCGAGAATAATGGCCAGCCGTGGATGGTCGTGGGTTATACCGTCATCGTGGGTATCATTTCTGCGGTGAGTGCGGCTTCTATCAAAACAGTCAGGACCGACAGCAAGCATATCAAGGCGCGTTCTGCCGTTGCCGCCAGTGTGGTGGCACGTTGACATAGTGCTTATCTCATTGCGGCCCGCTTGCAGCAAAATCGCCACTTGCGGGCCGGCGTCACGATGCTGCATCGCAACATTAATTGGCCAATCATGCTATTTCAACCGTGATGAAATGATGTGCATGTGCAAAAAAATGACTTCACAAACGCAATGACGGTAAAGCTGCACCTGAACTCCTGAACGTAACACAGGCAACAAGTTGAAACGCGCAATCCGGAAAGCATACACATAATCGTCATGCGGTATTAGAATGATGCGTCATACCGGACTGCTTTTCACGCCCGTGCACTGACGGGTTCGGTCCGGCACTATGGGCATTGTTGCCAAAACGCCTTCAAACAAGGCGTTTTTGCATTTGCCAGAATAACGGAGACTAATACACTATGAATGCTGCTCGTCCTGAACCTTCACTTCAAATCAATGCGCCCGAATGGGTGCAGCATGCCGGCCTGAAAGCCTGGGTGGCACAAATCGCTGCGCTGACCCAGCCCGACCATATCGAATGGTGTGATGGCTCCGAGGAAGAATATGATCGCCTGTGTGCGTTGATGGTTCAGTCGGGCACCCTGCGCAAACTGAATCCGCAAAAGCGTCCGAACTCCTATCTGGCCTGGTCTGATCCCGATGATGTAGCCCGTGTGGAAGATCGCACATTTATCTGTTCTGAAAAAGAAGAAGATGCGGGCCCCACCAACAACTGGCAGGCGCCTGCGCAAATGCGCGAAACACTGGATGGCCTGTTCGATGGCTGCATGCGTGGCCGTACCATGTATGTGATTCCCTTTTCCATGGGGCCGCTGGGCTCGCCTATCGCTCACATTGGTGTTGAGTTGTCTGACTCCCCCTATGTGGCTGTCAATATGCGGCTGATGACCCGGATGGGACGCAAGGTGTATGAGGTCCTGGGAACGGACGGTGAGTTTGTTCCCTGCGTGCATTCGGTGGGTAGCCCGCTTGCAGCGGATCAGGCTGATGTTTCCTGGCCCTGCAACAAGACCAAATATATCGTGCATTTTCCAGAAACCCGCGAGATCTGGTCTTACGGTTCCGGCTATGGCGGCAATGCGTTGCTGGGCAAGAAATGCTTTGCCTTGCGGATTGCCTCGAATATGGGACGTGACGAAGGCTGGATGGCCGAGCATATGCTGATTCTGGGCGTGACATCACCCGAAGGCAGGAAAATGCACGTTGCGGCGGCGTTCCCGTCGGCTTGCGGTAAAACCAATTTCTCCATGATGATTCCGCCGGCGTCGCTGCCAGGCTGGAAAATCACCACAGTGGGTGACGATATCGCCTGGATCAAGCCGGGCGCGGATGGCCGCCTGTACGCGATCAACCCCGAAGCCGGCTATTTTGGCGTTGCGCCGGGTACCAATGAGAAAACCAACTATAACTGTATGGCTTCGCTGCGGGAAAACGTGCTGTTTACCAATGTCGCCCTGACTGATGACGGCGATGTGTGGTGGGAAGGCATGGGTCCTGCGCCCGAGCACCTGATTGACTGGCAGGGCAAGGACTGGACACCAGACTCGGGACGCAAGGCTGCTCATCCCAATGCCCGCTTTACCGTGGCCGCAACCCAGAACCCGGTCATTGATCCTGAATGGGACAACCCGGCAGGCGTGGCGATTGACGCGTTTCTGTTTGGCGGCCGGCGCTCCGACACCGTGCCGCTGGTGACCGAAGCTCGCAACTGGGTCGAAGGTGTTTACATGGCCGCGACAATGGGCTCTGAAACCACCGCCGCAGCGGCGGGTGCGCAGGGCGTGGTGCGCCGTGATCCGTTCGCCATGCTGCCGTTTTGCGGCTATAACATGAGCTCCTACTTCCAGCACTGGCTTAACCTGGGACAAAAGCTGGAGCAGTCTGGCGCCACACTGCCGCATATTTTCTGCGTGAACTGGTTCCAGACCGATGATGACGGCAAGTTCATCTGGCCGGGATTTGGCGAAAATATGCGTGTACTCAAGTGGATGCTGGAGCGCATCGATGGCACCGCCCAGGGTGCGGAAAATCTGTTCGGCGTTTCGCCGCGTTTTGAAGATATTACCTGGGATGGCCTGGCGTTTGATGCAGCACAGTTTAAGCGTATTACCACTATCGAGCAGGAACAGTGGCGGCGTGAGCTGGGTCTGCACGAGGAGCTGTTCACCAGGCTGCAGCAGCGTTTGCCCAAAGCGCTGGCAGACGTTCGCGAACGACTGGACAGCCAGGTGGCCTGACTGTCTATGTAGCGGCAGGGCGGCGACCTGATGGCGACCCTGTCATTCCTATCGTGATGCACGCCCGGTGCATCACGGGAGCATTCGTGACGACCTTCGCCCACGATGAGGGCAGCTGGCTTGTGACCGTCATTCAGTGTCGGAAATGCACAGAAAGACAAATGCCCGACAGAAAAGAAGGTTACCTGTGTAGTTTTCCTTTTTATCTGCTAGTATGGCACATATGGATAAGAAACCGTTGAGTCCCGAACAGGCGCGGGTATCAGAACTGGCTGCAGAGCTGCGCATTCTGATTTCCTCGTTTACACGTAAGCTGCGTGCCCAGGCCAGCGCGGGGGAGTTTACCCCTTCGCAGCGCTCGGTATTGTTGCGGCTGGAGCGCGACGGGCCCACCACGGTGACCGCCCTGGCGCGCGCCGAAGGGGTGAGGTCTCAATCGATGGGGGCGACGGTAGCCGGTCTGGAAGCGGCAGGCCATATCAAGGGTGCGCCCGATCCGGCCGATGGTCGTCAAACCATTCTGTCATTAACCCCCGGTTTTCTTACCATGATTCAGGCCAGTCGCGCCGCCAGGGAAGACTGGTTGCTGCGTGAGATTCACGCCTGCTACAACACAAAAGAACAGGAATCGCTGGCCAAAGCCATAGAGCTGCTCAAGCGACTCGTTAACCACTGACCGCAACTGCGGCGGCATTTTACGCGCAGCATCACCGCCGACGACCTCGTGTCGCCTGTCGTGCCCACTTGAGCGGGACGACGACCCCCGTATTTCGGCGTTTTTCACAATCTTTTTCGGCATCGTCGGAGGCAGTTGTGGCTACGATTAAAAGCGGCACGTTCAGATCTCTTGCCATTCGGAATTATCGAATCTGGGCAGGCGGCGCTATCGTGTCCAATATTGGTACATGGATGCAGCGTACTGCACAGGATTGGCTGGTCCTCACCCATTTGACGCAAAATAACGCCACTGCGGTGGGTATCGTGATGGCGCTGCAGTTTGGCCCCCAGATCTTTCTTCTGCCTGTGACCGGCATGGCTGCCGATTACATGGATAGACGCAAATTGTTGATTGCCACTCAGACCGCCATGGGATTGCTGGCGCTGGGTCTGGGGGTGTTAACGCTTACCGGCCTGGTGCAGTTATGGCATGTGTATGTCTTTGCGCTGTTGCTGGGCTGTGTCACGGCTTTTGATGCACCGGCCCGGCAAACCTTTGTGTCTGAACTGGTTGGCGATACCGATCTATCCAATGCAGTTGCCCTGAATTCGGCCTCGTTCAACGCAGCCCGCATGATTGGCCCCGCCGTTGCCGGCGTGCTCATAGCCGGCGTGGGTATCGGCTGGGTGTTTCTGATCAACGCCATCACATATCTGGCGGTGATTGCCTCACTATTGCATCTGAGAGTGCAGGATCTTAACCGAACCAAACGGGCACCGCGTACGGCCGGCAGCCTGGTCCAGGGGTTTCGTTATGTGTGGAGCCGGCCGGATTTGAAAGCGCTGTTCATGATGCTGTTTCTGATAGGGACATTCGGACTTAATTTTCCCATTTATATTTCGACCATGTCGGTGACTACGTTTCATGTGGGCGCTAACGAATACGGTTTGCTGTCGTCAACCATGGCCATTGGCTCGGTTAGCGGTGCGTTGCTGGCAGCGCGTCGTGCCCGTTCGCGTATTGCATATGTGTTGAGCGGCGCGGGTATTTTTGGTTTCGGCTGTGTGCTGGCTGCCGTCTCGCCTAATTATTGGTTTTTTGGCGTGGTGCTTGTGGTGTTGGGGATCGCGGCGCAGACGTTCAATACGACCGTGAACAGTACGGTGCAAATGTCCACCGACGCGGCCATGCGTGGGCGCGTGATGGCGATTTATATGGCGATTGCGCTGGGCGGCACGCTGATCGGCGCACCGATAGTCGGCTGGGTTGCCGATGCGTTTGGCCCGCGCTGGTCAATGGGCGTTGGGGCAGCGGCAGGCATACTGGCGATGCTGGTTGGCCTGCGCTATATGTTCAGGTATCGCGCGCTGGCCGTCAAACTGGTGCAGTACCGGGTGCACTTCAGTTTGGACGGACATGAGGTTCATCTGCGGGAACAGCGGCAACGCGAGGCACGTATTCAGGCAAGATAATCATAAAGTGCGATAGCGCTCACGTAGAGGGCAAAGCTGAACACAATGTGGTTAACGATCGTGCGCAGACGCATGCGTAGCGGGTCAGGTGTCTTGCGCGCCGCGAAACCCAGGCCCATGCCGGGCTGCATAACGAACCACGCGGCGCAGGTTGCCAGCAGCAGACCGATCAAAAATGGCGCGGCCAGGGTCGGATAGGTGGCGTTCTGGAAGAACCAGATGGCCTCAACCATGATGCCGTATACGATCCCGACCAGGTAATGCATGATCCAGCCGATCATCCGTTCGCCGCGTACTGGTATCGCGTCTGCAATATTGTTATGGCGGTAGACACCGGTTCTCATATGGGCGAACCATCTGCCAGCCAGGCCCCAATTGGCGGGTGCGGCGTCATAGGCGCGTTTGGCGACCAGCGCCCAGATATCCAGAATGAGGGTTGCGGCAAATCCGATAATAATGCCGTGTAGAAAAAGCGCCAGAATGCTGTACATGAAAAACTCTGCTGCGGTGAAGGTAGATAAAAAAGAAAGGGTACAAGCCGTGATCATATGCTGCGCCCGAAGCGGACTCAGCATACAGACCGATTATTGTAGGGCGACAGCGTTGAATCCCGCCACAATATCCCCGGTGGCGTCCAGCATATCCATATGCTCACCGCGGATAGTGAACCGCGTGACGGTAAGCAGGGCTTTCAAAAACTGTGTTTCCACTTCCATACCCTCGCGACAGGCCATCCTGGTACCAGCCACGTTGTTGATTTTCAACTGGTCGTTTTTGTTTTCGAACACACCCATCATGCGATTGCAGCCGCTGCTGCCCGAAAGCCGGTTGTCGTCGGAGGCGAACACAATATGCGCTTCGCGCTGCTGGGCATGTGCCACTACCGGCTTGCCATGAAGGGAGACCAGCTTCCAGTAGGTATTGCGCAGGGGGCTGTCTGGTGTGCTATTTGCCTGCATTACCTGTAGCCGGGCGTCGAATGTGGCGTTGGGTGGTGTGGCGATACGCTCGCGGTACATTGCAGTACCCTGAAGCGAGGTGGCGCCTGCGCTTGCGCTGCCAATGCACGTTATCGCCAGCGCTATAGGCAGCAGTAGCGGACGAAAAAAAACCTGATTCATGTCGTTATCCTGTAGGACGCTGTCAATTTTGATCATCATAACCGGCGATGTAGGCCAGCACAACGTGGCGACGGCAGGTATTCGGAGCGTGGCAAAGCGATGGGTTTGCCCGGACAACGCCGCCCACCTGGCCATGTCACAGCGAAGCGCACGGTGCCCGTGTTTTGTGCATTTTCCTAGGGTTTGTACTAATAAAGGGCATTTTTGTCCTGATTATTCAATGATTTACCCGAGTTCCTTCTTGTGCGAACTGGCACGCTATTTGCTGTATATCCTGTGAGAGGTTTGGCAGTCAGCGCTTTTTCTCCCTGCCGCGACCGCTCGAATCTATGTATTTTTCTTTTTTTAAGGGGTATCAATATGCACCGCAATCATTTCTACAGCGATATGCTCGACTCTGTTCTGGACAGGATCTGCCATGCCGTCGCACTGCTGGAAACAATGAAGGGCGGCCAAAGGGAAACATACTGGGATTGAGAGCGAGACAAGGATCGCCATCGCCTGATAGACGATGGCGGTTCATAAAACAGCCATAAAGCAGTGCCCTGGTCTTACCGTTTAACTGCGCAATAGGCCAGGGTTTCATAGGGAAAGGTCACCTGCTGTTGATTTTTCAATGCAGGTGTCTTTTCAATCAGCGCGAGAATATCGTTCCTGACCTGTTCCTTCTGCGCCGGCGGCAATGCGGCGATGAAACTGGTGGACAGGCTTCTATTGATCACCACTGTGTCCAGTGTGCCGGTATGGCCGTGGGCAAAACGCGAAGCCTGCAGCGGTCCGAACCCCGCATGGGGGAAAACGTCGCGCCACTTGCCGGAATGAAAGCGCGGCGCATCGCCTTCGTAGGCGTTCACAATATTGTCCAATTGCTTCACCCACATCTGTTGTGTATCCCGTTTGTTCCACACCAGACCAAGCCGTCCGCCCGGCCGCAGCACGCGGTGGATTTCATCCAGCGCCTGGCTGGTGGCAAACCAGTGAAATGCCTGGGCGCACACCAGTACATCCACCGATTCATCTGCCAGTGGGAGCGCTTCTGCAGAGCCTTCCAGAATCGTTGCGCCTGGTGCATAGGCGGACAATTGGTCGCGCATGGACGCCACCGGCTCGATCGCGATCACCCGGGCGCCGGTCTGCTGCAGGTATCTGGTAAACTTCCCGGTACCGGCGCCAAGGTCCACCACAGTGGTATGTGCATCAATACCTAGTGTCCCGGTCAGCCAGGCCGTTATTTGCGGCGGGTAATCCGGGCGTCCCTGAGCATAGGTGTCTGCCGCCAGGCTATACCCCTGGTCTGCTGCATGGTGAATGGGTTTGGCTGAGTCGGCCATCGTTGCTCTCCGGGAAGTAGTGGTATGGCAGTGGCATGGAGATCATCACTGCCAGGATATTGCTGCCGTGCTTGTATGATCATACCCGCTAAACCCGACAGATCTCTGAAGTGCCCGGTATCATCAATAGAACAGCATGGAATCACCAATGAATAGCAACACGGATATGGCAGCGCTCACTGGCGAGATCGATCGTTTGCAGCACGAGTGCCTGAGCCTGATCATGGCAACCACCAGCGCATCGCATACACCCGCTGCCAGTTATGCCCCGTTTGTGCATATGGACGGCAACTTCTACATTCTGGTGTCGGGCCTTGCCATTCATGGCGTTAACCTGAAAGCGCAACCTGAACTGGATATTCTATTGATTGAAGACGAAAGCCGCGCGCGCAATATTTATGCGCGATTGCGTTTGAATTACCGGGCAATGGCGAGTGCAGTGGATAAGGATTCAGATGAATATGGCAAGGCAATCGCCCTGCTGACCGAGCGTGCAGGGAAAACGGTTAGCCTGCTTGCGACACTGGACGATTTCACACTATTTCGGCTGACACCGACGCGTGGTACGCTGGTGCAGGGTTTTGGGAAAGCCTTTGTATTTGATCCGGCCGATCTGACTGGTGGCGCGGTGCAATTGAACGAGAAGAATATCGGCGACTATCGCTGAAGGGCGGTAACCCGAGGGTGTGTGCCACACCGGGAGAACGGTGTGGCAGGCAGCGCAGCCGTCATGTTTAACGACAGCACCACCGGTCTATATCGTATTAGGGCAGTTCGCCACTTTTGCGTTTCGCCACAAAGTCGCGGGTTTCCTTAACGATCACGCCCGAGAGCAGAACCAGGGCGATCAGGTTGGGCACTGCCATCAGACCATTGAAGGTATCGGCAGCGGCCCACACCAGATCCAGGCTGGCAATGGTGCCAATCATCACACTGGCCACGTAGATAATACGATACGGCAGTACAAACCACTCGCCCAGCAGATAGGACGCGCATTTTTCACCGTAATAGCACCAACCCAGAATGGTGGAGTAGGCAAAGAAGACCAGCCCGACGGTGACGATCCAGCCGCCAGGGCCAGGCAACAACTGATTGAACGTCTGAGTAGTGAGTGCTGCACCGGTCTCGCCATTGGTATAAATACCGCCCATCACCAGCACCAGGCCGGTAATGCTGCACACCACGATGGTGTCCAGGAACGTACCTGTCATGGAGACGAGAGCCTGGCGTACCGGATGGTCGGTTTTTGCAGCGGCAGCGGCAATGGGTGCGCTACCCATCCCGGCTTCATTTGAAAACACGCCACGCGCGACACCATAGCGGATGACGGTGCCAATGGCGCCCCCGGCAACGGCTTCACCACTAAAAGCATCACGAAAGATCGTGGCAAAGGCAGGGCCCAGCAGATCCAGATGCATGAAAATAATGACCAGACCGCCAACGACATAGAAAATGGCCATGAAGGGCACAATAAATGATGAGGCAATGGCAATGCTTTTGATGCCGCCCAGAATCACGATCGCGGTAAAGACCGTTAGGACGATGCCGGTCGTCATGGGATCAATGCCGAAGCTGGCCTGGATGGAATGGGCCACCGAGTTCGATTGCACTGAACTGCCGATACCGAAAGAGGCCAGGGTGCCGAACAGCGCGAACAGAATGGCCAGCCATTTCCAGTTCAGGCCGCGTTCAATGTAATACATTGGGCCGCCGGACATCTCACCGCGCTCATTGACGATCCTGTATTTGACCGCCAGTACGCCTTCGCCGAATTTGGTGGCCATACCGAAAATGGCGGTGATCCACATCCAGAACACAGCGCCGGGACCGCCCAGCACGACGGCTGTTGCCACGCCGGCAATATTACCGGTACCGATGGTGGCAGACAGTGCGGTCATGAGTGCGCCAAAATGAGAAATATCGCCCTGATTATCGCTGCCATCGCGGTTTTTTGCATGTGGCGTAAACGCCTGCTTTAGTGCAAAGGGCAGCATGGTAAATTGCAGAAACGCCAGTCGAAGGGATAGATAGATACCGGTACCTACCAGGAACACCAGCATGACGGGCCCCCACACCCAACCGCCGACGGTATCAAAAAATGTTTTCAGTACGTCTAAATACTGCATCGTACTTTACTCCTTTTGCTTATTTATTGAATCAATTATTAGCGAAGGCTTCTCCTTACCTTCACAGGCTCAAGAATACCCGATTCTTTTTGTACAGAAAAGAGCACGGAAGTGCTGGTCTTGGCAACGTTAAATACTGAATTTATTGACGATATATTTGTTATGTTATAACATCACTGTAATTGCATACCCTATTTCCTATTCATTTCTACCGTGCGAAGCCGCGCGGCTCCCATTCTCATTCAGAGGTTTTCACGTGCACAGTGTGTTCAAGCAGCTTTTTATTTCCAGTGCTATTGGCATGGCTTTAACGGGAGGCGCCAGCGCCGCGCCGTTGAATGTCGTGGCCAGCTTTTCAATTATTGAGGATTTCGCCCGCGAGGTGGGTGGGGATCGTGTCACGGTCAAGTCCATCGTTCCCGTCAACGGCGATGCGCATGCTTACGAGCCCAAGCCGGCCGACGTGATCGCGTTCAAGCGCGCTGATCTGGTGCTGGTTAACGGTCTGCAGTTCGATACGTTTATGCAACGGCTGGCCAAGTCCAGCGAGACCAAGGCCCCGGTGATAGAGGTGACCAGAGGGATTGAACCCCTGAAAAACGCTGAGGAAGAACATGGGCACGATCACGAAGATCACGACCATGGGCATGGGGAACACGGTCACGACCACGATCATGCAGAGGGTCATGATGACCATGGACACGAAGGACATGATCATGGCGAGTTTGACCCCCATGCATGGCAGTCTGTGCCCAATGCCGTTATCTATGTAAAAAATATTGCGGATGCCTTATGCAAGGCAGACAGCGCCGGCTGCGAGACATACAAGGCGAATGCCAGTGCGTATACGCAAAAGTTGCAAGCACTGAATGAATCGGTCAAAGCGGCGTTCTCTGCATTATCCAAAGATCAACGCACACTGATTACGTCGCATGATGCCTTCGGTTATCTGGGCGCGACCTACGGCCTGACGTTGCTGGCGCCCGAGGGCACGTCTTCGGCAACAGAAGCGACGGCCGCAGATGTCGCTGCGATTATCCGTCAGATCCGGGAAGACAAAGGATCTGCTGTGTTTGTGGAAAATATCAGCAACCCGGCACTGATCAGGCAAATTGCCTCGGAAGCCAATGTGGCCGTGGGGGGTAAATTATATTCGGATGCACTGTCCGGACCGGATGAACCAGCCTCAACCTACTTGAAGATGATGCAATACAACGTGGATACCATTACCAAGGCTATCCTGAAGAAATAGGGTAGGCAGGCGGGGCTTGCGGGCAGGCGGGCTGCGCCCGACAAACCCTGAACCGGTAGTTAAACAGGCGGGGGCGGCGCAGGGTCGCCCTTGTGCTTTGAACACATGGAGCGCGCGATGCGACAATATCTTAATGAAATGACTGTGCAGGGTGACCTGGTCGCCGATCCATGCCTGCGCTATTTTCCGGATGGCCTGGCTGTGTTGCGCATCGCAGTTGAAACCTGCAGTGAGCAACGAGATCAATACACAAATGAAATAACCCTGTGTAAGGAACAGCATAATGCTGTGTTGTATGGCATTCTGGCGGAACAGGTGGCCTGGTCCATGCGCCAGGGAGATGCGTTGTGGCTAAGCGGCCCGCTGCATCACCGGTATTTTCGGGATGCCATGACCGGCCGCAATGGAGCGGTTTGTGAGATTGAAGTAAGGCAGGTCAATATGTTGCGGGTCAGACAAAATGATCGCATGCCGCTGTCTGCCATCTGCAAGGATTGGTTATTTAACAACGCCGTTTCCCAAACCTGCACCCGGTCTGCATAAGTAAAAGTAAAGACCGCGGTTCAGAAGAGACCTGGGATCAAGCAAGGCATCACCTGGTAGCGGCCCCGTGCATGATCCCGGTATGCATTAGCGTTCCAGTACCCGGCGGGTGACGACGGGTTCAAATGTCTTTTGTTTGCGCCAGAATCTGGATAGCAGAAAACCAAGTGCGCAAATGATCAGGCTGATCAGCCCGAACCAGAACGCCTTTTTCTGCTCAGGTAAAAAGGCCATGGCGCCCAGGATGCTGAGCATACCCGCAATGGCCAGATAGCTCAGATAAGGGAAGCACCACATGCGAACCCGGATTCTTTCGGGGCAGTTCTGTTCCATTCTGCGGCGCAACCGGATGTGCGAGATGGCAATCAGAATATAGACCACCAGCGCCACCGTGCCGTAAGACTCCACCAGAAACGGGAAGATGCCGTCAGGCGAGTAGTACGACACGACGATGGCGGCGTAGCCGAACAGCGTGGAAAAAATAATGGCTCGAATGGGCACGCCGTTTTCTGATACGCTGGCCAGTGCCTGTGGCGCATCGCCATTGCGTGTGAGCGCGAAGATCATACGAGAAGCGGCATATAGACCTGAATTCAGGCATGAAAGCACTGCCACCAGGATGACCGCATTCATAATGTGCGGCGCATAGGGGATCTGCATGACCTGCAATGCGCTGACATAAGGGGTGGAAATGGCCTCTGAATTCCAGGGTACCAGGCAGACAACGAAAAATATCGAACCAACGTAGAAGAACAGCACCCGGCTGATGACCGAATTGGTTGCCCTGGCCACGGATTTGGCCGGGTCGGCGGTTTCTGCGGCAGCAATGGTGACAATCTCGGCGCCGAAGTAAAAGCCTGTCGCGGCGACGGCACCGGACAGCACGGGCCCCCAGCCATTGGGCATAAAGCCGCCGTGATTGAGCATTTCGCCCAGACCTGCCGCCTGATGGTTGGGCCACATGCCCAGCAGGTACACTCCGCTAAGAAACAGAAACACGACAATGGCGGCGACCTTGATAGAGGAGAACCAGAATTCAAATTCTCCGTAGGATTTGACCGAGAACAGATTGGTGATGGTAAGGACCGCCATCAGCGTGAGACTGATTTCCCAGGAAGGAATATTGGGCAGCCAGAATTGGATAAGTTTGGCGCCCGCGATGGCTTCGATGGCGACGACAATGACCCAGAAATACCAGTACATCCAGCCGGTCATGAAGCCGGCAAATTCAGCCTTGCCAGGCTGTTCACGAAAAGCACTGCGGGCGTATTCGTAGAACGACCCGACAACCGGCAGCGAGGATGCCATTTCGCCCAGCATACGCATGACCAGAATGATCAGGATGCCGGTAATCAGAAAGGAAATAAGCGCCGCCGGGCCGGCATTTTTTACAACGACCGAACTGCCGACAAAAAGCCCTGCGCCAATCACGCCGCCGAGTGCGATCATTGACATATGCCGCGGCTTTAACGAGTGTTGCAACTGGTTTTTACTATCAATATTCATCAATTGTCTCCTGTATATCGCTTATTGTTTTTGCTTTTGGGAGACGAATGTACCGTTAATACCGCTGTACATACAGAGCCAGTTGACCGTAATCGATGGGTCCACGCAGGGGCAATACCAGTGCGGGTTAGGGTATTTCCTAGGGAGAAAAAAGGGGCAGGTTATCTGCCAGCCACCCGGACTGATCGGCGGTCGGGGCGTGGGCTGTTTATCGAATACGGTGTCGTGCACCGCAACGGTCAGTGTCCATCGCGGTTGTAGATGAACGTGGGCATATTCCACTTAAACCGCAGAGCCAGCATACGTAAGGTCAGGCCCGCGAGCAGCGCAATGGCCATGACCAGCTCATGATTAATATTAAGACGCAGGCCGGCGACATAGAGCAGGCCGGTCACGATAGACACACTTGCGTATAGCTCACTGCGAAACAGGAGCGGAATATCGTTGCACAGGATATCGCGCAGGACACCACCCACGCAGCCGGTGAGCATGCCCGAGATGATGACCACCGTCAAAGGCAGCTCCAGCGCCAGTGCGACATTGCAGCCGATGATCGTAAAGACAACCAGGCCGATGGCATCCAGTAACAGGAAGAAGTGGTACAGGCGGTGCATAATGCGCGCCAATGCAATGGTTGCCAGCGCAGCCACAGATGTGATGATGAGGTAATGCGGATGGGCGACCCAGCTTAAGGGATGATGGTCCAGCACAATATCCCGTACTGATCCGCCGCCCAGTGCGGTAACGCAGCCCAGCAGGCAGACGCCGACCCAGTCCATATTGCGACGACCGGCAGCCAGTGCCGCCGTCATGGATTCGGCGACAATAGCGATGATGTACAGTACGGACAGAATAATCATATAACCCGGATGCGCTGCCGGGGCATACTGTACTCCGGCCTGTTGATGAAGTTATCTGATTATATCGCGGGTCGCACAAGTCGCTGAGATATACAGCAGGCAGGGGTGGCGGGCCTGCCATAACGCCAGATCCGAGACTGAGGTTGCGGCCGGACTACTGTTGCGGCATGCGTGGGCCACGCGAATCTGTCCGTGCAAAAACGATGTCAGGCAGCCAGCAGTTCGTCGGTCGGGCCGAAGAATTCATAATGAATCCGCTCTGCAGGTACGCCATTGGCGGCCAGCCCGTTAACAAACACCCGCATGAACTCCCGGGGTCCACAAATGTAATAGTCGGCATCCTGCACCGGTGTGTTGCTGGTTAGCCAGTCGAGTGAAATCATGCCGGATACGTCGTGGTTCTGGCCGGGCTGGTCGGCTGCGACCGGCTCACTATAAAAGGTTGATACCTTTGTATGGGCCCGTTTTTGCGCCAGTGTCTGCACATGCTGGCCCATGGCATGGGTCTGGCTGCTCATGGTGCTGTGCACGTAATGCACAGGTAATTGCGGGTGTTGCTGGTAGATGGTTTCAAGCATGCTGACCATAGGTGTCAGGCCTACACCGCCAGAGAGCAGGACCACCGGTCTTTCGGGGCTGTCGGGCAGATAAAAATCACCTGCCGGCGGAGTTATTTCAAGTGTGGTGCCAACCTGAACATGATCATGCATGAAGCGCGAACCTCCCTGGCTGTCTTCTTCGCGTTTGACCGAGATACGATAGTACTCGCCATTGGGGGCACAAGAAATAGAATAGTTGCGTTTGATACCGGCCTGTTCAGGTGCGTTGAAGCGGAATGTGATGTATTGGCCTGGCTTATGGCGAATCACCTTCCCGCCATCCGCTGGGCGCAAAATGATGGATGTAATGATGCTGCTTTCACGAATTTTTTCGCTAACCACAAATTGGCGCCAGCCGGTCCAGCCGCCGGGTGCCTGCTCGATAGCGTCGCGCAGGGCGCTTTCCCGGTTTTGCAAAATGCCCGCCAGGAACCAATAGGCCTGGCCCCAGGCATGAAGAATGTCATCGGTTGCTGCATCGCCCAGTACATCCTTGATCGCACCCAGCAGCGCGGTGGCAACATACGGATAGTGTTCAGGCAGGATGTGAAACCCCACATGTTTCTGGGCGATTCGTTCTACTGCCGGCAGTAATATGCCCAGATTGTCGATATTTTGCGCATACGCCAGGATCGCGCCAGCCAGCGCATGGATCTGCTGGCCATTGGCCTGATTGGCGTGATTGAACAGGTTACGGATATGTTCATCCTGGAACAGCCGATCATACATTTTCGAGGTAATGGCCGCGCCATGGGTCTGCAGGGCAGGGACGGTTGCCTGTATGGTATGGATTATTTCGGGAGTCAGGGCAGTAACGACGGGTTGAGACATGTGAAGAGCTCCTGTAGTTGGTTGCGACAATGAGTTGGGCATGACAACGCCTGGCAGGCAAGCTGCACCGAGCGTGGTCTATGAAAAAGAGGCAAGGGCGATGGCGCTTGTGAAATGGCAAATGTGGCAATTTCAAACGTGTTAGGCCCAGTTGCAGAGCATCTGCGCTTCGCTTATAACATTCATTTAAAATACATCTTATTGCAGAAAATGATAATATGCAAGTAAAATGAATATTAAATTGAAGAATTATTACACCCGTGAAGGTGCATACCGAGAACGATATGAGACTAACCCAATACTCTGATTACGCCCTGCGGGTACTGATTTTCCTGGGTGCGCGCGACGATGGGCTTTCCTCTATCGCAGAAATTGCGCGCGCCTACGATATTTCCCAGAATCACCTGATGAAGGTGGTGCAGCATCTGGGTCAGCTTGGCTATATTGAAACGCTGCGCGGCCGCAACGGTGGTATCAGGCTGGGCATGCCGGCGGAGCAAATCGTCATTGGTCAGTTGGTGCGTCATACGGAAGGTGACATGGATCTGGTCGATTGTTCGTCCTGTGCCATCGAGGGTCCGTGCAAACTGCCGCCTGTTTTTCGCGAAGCCACCCGGGCATTTCTGGCCGTGCTGGACAAATATACCCTGAACGACTTGATGGATCAGCGCAACGACCTGCGCGATGTACTTCACCTGTCGGCGGGGGAACAACCGTTAAGGCGGATGCCCGGGCCGGCGCTGCACTAGGGGGGCGCAATTTGCATGAGCATAAAATGCAATGGCATTGCTATCTGTTAAACTCACGTTTTGCTCGGAGGTGCCATGCCTGCCACCTTCGTTCAGTACCAGCAATTTCTGGTCGGTGATATTGAGGCCGATCTTGGTACCGCATTGCCGGCAGATGACGATTGAGTGACCACAGTCTTAAGCCGCTACTCATCAACGGGTACGTCATTTCCGCTAGAATAACGTCCTTATCCATGCCTTGCTGCTGCGCCCCTGTCGTTGCTGGCGCAACATGGCCATCATGACAATCGGGAGACTTAGATGCAAGTACCTTTCAAACCGTGGTTGCTGGCTGTGGGGCTGCTGCCGGCAGCGCTGACCGCATGGGCGCAACCTTCAAAATTTACCGAACCGGTCACCCTGACAGTCGGCTACGTGCCGGGCGGCGCAAGCGATAATGCCGCGCGGATTGTGGCCAAGGCGCTGTCCAGGGAAATCGGGGTGCCGGTTATCGTCGAAAATAAACCGGGTGGTGGTGGCCGGATTGCTGCCGCTGATCTGAAAAACACAAAGAAAGGCAGGAACGTGCTGATGCTGGGCAACCCGGCAGTAACGGTGATTGCGCCTATCGTTTTTTCTGATCTTAATTACAATCCACAAACAGACTTTAAACCGGTTGCGCTTGTGACCGATTATAGTTTTGCACTGGGCGTGCCGGCGTCGAGCAAGGTCGAGTCCGTTGAGCAATTTGTAGAATGGGCCAAAGCCAATCCGAAGCAGCTCAATATCGGCGTGCCGGCAACGGGCAGTCTGCCGCATTTTTTTGGTCTCATGCTGGCCGATAAATTAGGGCTGAAGCCGGAAATTGTTGGCTATAAAGGGTCATCGCAATTGCTGACGGACCTGGCGGGCGGCAATATTCCCGTTGCCATTGATACGCTGGATACGTTCCTTCCCATGGCTAAAAGCGGCAAGGTGAAAGTGCTGGGTGTATCCAGCGACCAGCGGGATGCAGGTCTGCCCGATGTCCCGCCTTTTCATGAGGCTGGCATCGATATCCGGGCGACAGGCTGGAACGCTGTCTTTGCGCCGGCTTCTATGGACGATGACGTCGTAACCTATCTGGGCGATGCGATCAGCAAAGCCATGGGCGATGCAACCGTTCAGAATGAAATTCGCTCAGTCAATCTCGTCCCGGTGCAGGCCAATGCCGCGCAAACACGCAAGGCCATTGATGCATTCAGGCAGCAGTGGGAGCCGGTTGTGCGTGCGTCCGGCTTCAAGGTAAATAAATAATTAAGCAAGCAAGTAAGTAAACAAGCAATGGCAAAAGTAAAAAACGTATTGTTCATTATGGCCGATCAACTGCGGGCCGATCACCTGAGTTGTTACGGGCATCCTCATCTGCAGACAACGCATATCGACAACCTTGCCCGGCGTGGTGTTCTGTTCGAGCAGGCCTTTGTTAACTCAGGCGTGTGCGGGCCATCGCGGATGAGCTATTACACCGGACGCTACCCGTCCACGCACGGTGCAACCTGGAATCGGGTGCCATTGTCCATTAATGAGAAAACGCTGGGCGAGTATCTGAAGGCACGTGATATAGACCTGGTGCTTGCCGGCAAGACGCATGTGATGCCAGATAACAAAGGGCTGGATCGGTTGCAAATAGATGGTCAGAGTGAACTGGGCGTGCTCCTGCGGCAGGGCGGTTTTGTGCAGCTGGATCGTTATGACGGTCATCATGAACCCGGCGCTGAAAGCGGTTATCCTGCGTATCTGAAAGCGCATGGCTACGATAGTACAGACCCGTGGACCGACTACGTTATTGCGGTAGAAGACGACAAGGGTCAGGCGCAAAGCGGCTGGTATATGCGCAATGTCAATTTTCCTGCCCGGGTAAAAGAGGAGCACTCTGAAACGGCGTATATGACCAATTGCGCAATGTCGTATATGCAATCGGCCGGCGATAAGCCATGGGTGATGCATTTGAGCTACGTCAAACCGCACTGGCCTTACGTGGCGCCAGCGCCGTATCATGCCATGTATTCACCAGAACAGTGCCTGCCTGTGCGTCGGAATGAGCAGGAGAAAGTCAATGCCCATCCGGTGGTACAGGCCTATCGCCAGCAGGAAGAAAGCGTTAGCTTTGCAAGTGACGAATGTGTAGCGCGGGTGCGTCCCGCCTATCAGGGTCTGATCAAACAGCTGGATGATCATTTGGGCAGGCTTTTCGCCTATATGGAATCTGCCGGCCTGATGGACAATACACTTGTCATTATCACGGCGGATCATGGCGACCTGCTGGGCGATCACTGGCTTGGCGAGAAAGAGCTCTTCTACGATGTCGTGCAACGGGTTCCGCTGATTATCTATGATCCGTCCGAATCAGCAGATGCGACTCGTGGCCAGCGTGAATCAAGGCTGGTGGAAAGTGTGGATATCGTGCCTACCATCCTGGCGGCGCTGGATATGTCTGTCCCCGCCCATCGGGTTGAGGGGCGACAACTTCAGCCGCTTGTTCATGGCGAATCGGTCACCTGGCGCGACTGCGTATTTTCTGAGCTGGATTACAGTTACCGCGAGGCCAGACTAACCTTGGATAAATCCACAAGCGAATGCCGGGCGTGGTCAGTACGCACAGACCGGTGGCGTTATGTATACTGGCGCAACGAAAGACCTCAGTTGTTTGACCTGCAAAACGATCCGGATGAATTCAATGATTTGGGAGAAGACCCCCAATATGATGAGATCCGGCAGGAAATGAAGCAGCGGCTCCTGGACTGGTTTGCCAGCCTTAAACGGCGCACCAGTGTGACCGAAGAGGAAGTGGCCAAACAGACGCATAAGTATAAGCAGGCTGGCGTGTTCTACGGACAGTGGTAATTGAGCAAACTGTTTGCCAGGATCTGATGTAATGACATATGTGGTATTACGCTGCGTGATCGCATTCATCGCGATCGCGCCGCTGTCATCGGCGATCGCCGCGACGTTGCTTGAGGGCTGGGTAGTGGGGATCGCAGACGGCGACACACTCACCATTCTGGATGATAACCGGCAGCAGCATAAAATCCGGCTGGCCCAGATTGATGCGCCGGAATCGGGTATGCCATATGGCCGGGTTGCCAAAAAGGCCTTGTCTGATGCAGTCTATCGCCGGACAGTAACGGTGCAGGCCGGCGAGCTTGACCGCTATGGACGGGTATTGGGCACCGTTTATCTGAACCGAAAAAATATTAATCTGCAGATGGTGGCCGATGGGTACGCATGGGCCTATCGCCACTATGTCACGGATATTGCCTACTGCCGGGCGGAAGCCCAGGCGCACGACTCGCGTCGCGGTTTATGGGCAGATAAGAAGCCAATCCCGCCATGGCAATGGCGCCGTATGAAACGGACTAGCCGATCGTCGCCGCCTGAGGGCGTACGTGGTTTTGCAGCGCCTTGCGATACACGTTCTCGGTCGCGCTGACGAATTTTTCCTGGCCGAAGCGCTGTTCACTTTTACAGCGGGCAATGCGGCCCATTTCACGCAGATCGAAATAACCTTGCACGATTTTTTCCAGCAGGGTGGCCAGCGTTTGCGGATCGCGAGGCGGGATAACCCAGCCATCGGCTTCGGCATCAATATTTTCGGGAAGGCCTCCCTGACGGGTTACGATAACCGGTTTGCCCATGGCCATCATTTCTGGCACGCGAATGAGATCGTTTCGACACGATAGGATAGAACAAAGCCCACATCAATCGCGCCGATAAACTGCCGGACATCTTCCAGATCGCCCACGAAGCTTATGTGTCTGTTCATGTTCAATTGTTGCACTTCATCCAGCAGGTCTTGCGGTGGGCGCGGGCCGGCCACGGCAATATGCAGGCGATCGATTTGCCGCGGATCCAGTTGCGAGAGGGCACGCACCATATCTATCCAACCCTTGTACTCTGTGGTGCCGGCGTTGCTGCCCAGTAGAATACGCGAATCGCTCATTGGGCCCAGAATGGCCTGACGCAATGTGCGGACATCGCCACTGTTGAGGATGCTGAAGTAATCGGTATCAATGCCATTGTGAATGGTGGTGACGCCGCTACGATTATAGGGGCCGCCGGCAAGCCGATCTGCGACAAAATCACATACGGCAATGCAGTGATCTGTGCCAAAACGGGCGCGCAGATGTGAACCGATAGAATTTGTTGCATGATCATTATGCTTGGTGAAAATGATCGCGGGCTTGCGACGTAATCCCAACATCGCAAGCATGACCAGACGGTGGTCTGCTGTGCCGTTAACGTGGACGACATCAAAATGACCCTTGCGCAGAATATCCCGCAGGTGGGCAGCCGCGGCTGGCAATTGCTGCAGCTTGCTGGGGTATTCCTGGGCGTATGTCCGGACTCCTTCTGTTGCATTTGCAATGCGGTACAGGGCGCTTTGCGCAGGAACGGCAACGGCAATATCATGATCCGGATTCAGTCCGGTGATCAGCCGGCTTATATAAGAAGTATGACCCCCGATGCCGGGGCTGGTGTGAAAGTTGGTATAGAGTATTTTCATATTTTGGCAGGCATCCCTGCCAGGCGTGAACGCATTACCTTGTGGATGATGCCAACGGGCAGGCAAGTTCACGGCCCAGGTTCGGGATGATTGTGTGCATTGCACAAAGCATACTATTGCCCTGGCGCACCACGCCCCCGGCCGTAACAGCCAGAAAGATTCCTGACGAGTTCATTCAGGATAATGTGTAATAAAAAGTGCTAGGTGTGTCATTCGTTTCGAAACGCACCAAAAGCAGGCAAAACAGGCCCTATCGCGACACTCGACGAAGCCGGAAAAACGATTTATTTAAGCTTGATGTCAGCAAACTACAGGCTTCATGCGCTCGCGCAAACTGCAGTTAGTCGCTGTCGCCAGCCAATATCGGCGACATGTTGTCCATCGCATGTCAGCCCACGCACAGGGGCTGGTGCAAATCCGGGGCGTCCCCCAAACTGAAAAACGCAGGGCTACGCTGGATGGGGGAAGAGAAACGAGGGGAAAATCGAAATGGGAAAAACGGATCAGCGAATATGTTCGGGACTGGCGTCGGTTGTGCCCGTCGCCTGTGCGCCTGCATGCAAAGCGCAGCGTGCCGCTTCTCTTGCTGCAATGACGATAAAATCGGCACGTGTCATGCCGCGCGCCTGGGCAGCACGATCAATTAGCACAATATCGTCGTTCTTGATTCGCAAACTACATGCATCGCGTCTGCGGTTGGTCGATTGCGTATTCATGATAGCTCCGGTCTTTGTGCAGGGCGGTCTGTATAACGATTGCCATTTTAGGCGATGCATCTTTCAATAGTTTGACAATGCCGGCCTGCCACGCATGTGATAATAAATCGTACTTTGGCCTGATGTCGGAAATGCTACTATTGCACGATATAACCGGAGAATATGATGAAAATTCTGATGATCCTCACCTCACATGCCACTCTGGGCGCCACAGGTAAACCGACCGGCTTCTGGCTGGAAGAGTTTGCTGCGCCTTATTATGCCTTTCTCGATAGCGGCGCAGACATCACGCTGGCATCGCCACTGGGTGGCCAGCCGCCGCTGGATCCGAAAAGCGACGAACCTGATGCTCAGACCGATGCAACCCGGCGTTTCAGCAATGACGCACAGGCACAGGCCGTACTGGCATCGACGCAACGCCTGGCCGATATGAAGGCCGCATCGTTTGATGCCGTGTTTTTCCCCGGTGGACACGGACCATTATGGGATCTGGCGGAGAACGGGTATGTTATGGCCTTGATCAGGGATTTTTATGCCAGCGGCAAGATCGTATCGGCCGTCTGTCACGCGCCCGCGGTCTTTCGCCACGTGAAAACAGCAGAGGGGACGTATCTGGTCAAAGATAAAAACGTGACTGGCTTCAGTAATACGGAAGAAGCGGCGGTGGGGCTGACAGATGTTGTGCCCTTTCTGGTTGAGGATATGCTCAAAGATCATGGTGCCCACTACACTCGCGGCGACGATTGGCAGCCGCACATTGTGATTGATGGCCGCCTGATTACAGGACAGAATCCGGCCTCTTCTATCGGCGTGGCCGATGCAGTCATCGGGCAATGGCAGAAAAGCCAGTCTTGAAGCCGGGCGAGGCGGCCTGCCCCCTGGTGGTTGCTATTACTATTGTTCGCTGGCGTCTCGTTTTGCAACGCCTTTACTGGTGAGGCAAACGGCGTGAGCTGCTGCGGGATCGGCTAAATAAAGATAAAGAAGCTCTGCAAAGAACATTAATCAACGTGTTTTCAATGAGGAGAAAATATGAAACACAAACCGTCACATACAACAGGATGGCAACTGGCCACCGGCGCTGCGCTTGCCCTGGCTGCCGGGATCGTGCTGGCTGCGCCCGCGGCTCAGGTACACGATCTGGCAAAGAACGAACAGCAGGCTTATCTGGATACGCTGCGTGACCTGGTGCATATCGAGTCCGGCAGTCGTGATATTGAAGGCGTGACGAAGATTGCCGGGTTTGTCGCTGATCGCCTCAAGCAACTGGGCGCAGAAACCGAAATCATTGCACCCACGGATATTTACCGTATGGACGACACACCCGAGAAAACCGGACCGGTAGTACATGCAACCATCAAGGGAACGGGCAAATCAAAAATTATGATGATTGCCCATATGGATACCGTGTATCAAAAGGGCGATCTCAAAGATCAGCCGTTTAGAGTGGATGGTGACAAGGCATATGGTCTTGGTATTGCCGATGACAAACAGGGCGTGGCCGCCATCCTGCATGTGGTTGATATGTTGAAAAAACTGGACTACAAGCAGTTTGGTACCGTGACCGTGGTTCTGAACTCCGATGAAGAAATCAGCTCGCCTGGCGCACGCGCGCTCATTACCAAGTTTGCCGAAGATCAGGATGCCGTGTTCTCCTTTGAAGGGGGCGGCAAGGATGGTGGGGTACGGTTGGCGACCAGTGGTATTGGTGCCGCTTATTTGCAGGTTCATGGTAAATCGTCCCATGCCGGTGCCCGCCCGGAGGGGGGTGTTAATTCATTGTACGAGCTGGCGCATCAGGTATTACAAATGAAAGACTTATCCAAGCCAGAAGAGGGTCTGAAGTTAAACTGGACCCTGGCCAAAGTGGGGACCGTACGTAATATGATCCCGCCTGAAGCAACGGCGCAGGCCGATGCACGGGCGTTGAAGGTACAGGATTTTGACGCGCTGGAAAAAACCATGCAGGAAAAGATCAAAAACAAATTATTGCCCGAGAGCAAGGTAGAGCTGAAGTTCGAAGTACGCCGTCCACCGCTTGAAGCCAGCGACATTGGTCGCAAACTGGCGGCGCATGCGCAGGGCATTTATAAGAAAGAGCTGGATCTGGACATGAGTGTGGCCGACAAAGCCACCGGTGGCGGTACCGATGCGGCGTTTGCTGCGGTGAAAACGCGTGGGGGCGTGGTCGAAGGCTTTGGTCTTAGCGGCTTTGGCGCCCACTCGAATAATGCCGAGTATGTGCAGATTCCAACCATCGTGCCGCGTTTATATCTGGCCACCCGGATGATCATGGACATCTCGGAAGGAAAAATAACGCCCTGATGCACAAACTCGCTACTCCCCAGAGGCCGGATCAATCTTCGGCTTCCGGGGGAAGGGTTCATATCCCACCTCTGTGAATTATTGCGCCGCCCGATTTTCCAGCTGCAGCAATGTTCTCTTGGCATCCAGTCCCCCGGCAAATCCGGTCAGTTTCCCCGAGCTGCCCAGCACCCGATGACAAGGCGTGACAATGGACACGGGATTGCGACCCACGGCCGCGCCAACCGCACGGGAAGCCGCGGGGTTTCCTGCCAGTTCAGCCAGTTGCCGGTAGCTGCGGGTTTGTCCGAACGGGATCGTCAGCAATAGCGCCCATATTTTTTTCTGAAATGGCGTGCCTTGCATATCCAGATCCAGTTCAAAGCGATCACGCTTGCCCGCAAAATACTCCTTAAGCTGCGCTTGGGTCTTTTGCAATACGGGATGCGTATTGTCCCGCTGCAGGGTACCCAGCTTTACACGGCCCGGTCTGTCGTTTTCCCACAAGATGGCGGCAAGGGCATTGTCTCTGGCTACCAGCGTCAGTTCACCCAAAGGAGAGGGTATGATAGTGTAAGAGTAGGTCATTCTGATTTCTCCGGTGACGGATCGACGTTGAATATCGCCTGCCAGTATAGCGATGATTTATGCAGTTAGTTCTGGTCACGATGTTCGTCGGTTTGTTTTGAAAATGATAGTGTCAATATACTGCGCTTCGGCGTTGCCGACACTCCGCCTTTTGCGCTTGAATTTGCTGGTTTTTTCACGGTATTCACTGATTGCACACCAGCGCAAATGAAATCACGTCTGGCGGCGGCTGGGCTATACTTTCTATATACGTCATCATGCCAGATGTAATGATGACAAGTGGAATAGCTCGCCTACAGGAGCCGACAACAGGAGTTTATGGAATGAACCATCATAGCCAGATTGATACCCGTACCCGGCAAGCGGCGCCTTCCACCGCTACTGACGAGCTTGAGTACCAGAGTGGCTTTGGCAATGAATATGCCAGCCAGGCTGTTGCCGGTGCGCTGCCCCAGGGCAGAAACAGCCCCCAGCATGGCCCGCGGGGCCTGTACACTGAGCTGCTTTCAGGCACTGCGTTTACTGCGCCGCGCCATGAAAACCGGCGTACCTGGATGTATCGTCGTCAACCTTCTGTTGTTGCCGGGCATTACGAACCATTTGAGCAACCCTACTGGCAAACGGGCGCCGATTCCACAGTTGCGGTGCCGCCCGAGCCATTGCGCTGGGCGCCCTGGAGCAATGACAATTCTCAGGCTGATTTCATTGACGGTATGCGTACTGTCGCGGCCAATGGTAGTGCCGATGCGCAGAGCGGCGTGGCCATACATATTTATATTGCCGATCGTCCCATGTCGCAGCGGGCATTCGTCAATGCCGACGGCGAGATGCTGATCGTACCGCAACAAGGCACCTTGCTGATCACGACCGAAATGGGGCGACTGCAGGTGCAGCCGCGGGAAATTGTCATTATTCCTCGTGGCGTCGCATTCAAAGTAGATCCTGTACAGGACACCGGGCAGCCCATTCGCGGTTATATCTGCGAGAATTACGGTGCGCAGTTTCGCTTGCCGGAATTGGGGCCTATCGGTTCCAATGGCCTGGCCAATGCGCGCGATTTCCTGGCCCCGGTCGCCGCGTTTGAAGATACGACAGGTGAATATGAACTGATCCGCAAATTCGGCGGTCGCTTTTGGCGAGTGCCTTTGCACAGTTCGCCCTTCAACGTCGTGGCCTGGCACGGCAATCTGAGTCCGGTGAAATATGACACGGCGCATTTCATGACGATTGGCTCTATCAGCTACGATCACCCGGATCCATCGATTTTCACCGTCCTGACGTCGCCCAGCGATACACCGGGCACCGCCAATTGCGATTTTGTGATTTTTCCTCCACGCTGGCTGGTGATGGAAGATACGTTCCGTCCTCCATGGTTTCATCGTAACTTTATGAGCGAGTTCATGGGACTGGTGTACGGCCAATACGATGCCAAACCGGGCGGGTTCAAGCCAGGCGGCGCCAGTCTGCACAACTGTATGGTGCCCCACGGCCCGGATGAAGAATCCTATGCCAGGGCAACCGCTGCCGAGCTCAGGCCTCAGAAGCTGGATAACACGCTGGCCTTCATGTTTGAAAGTCGCTTCCGTTTTGTGCCCACCCGATTTGCAATGCAGGGCCCCGAGCTTGATAAAAATTATATTGATTGCTGGAAGGGTTTGAAAGACCAGTTCGAGCGTTAGGGATGCGGACTGATCCCCAGGACAGACAGCCACTTTCGCCGCATACGAGTTTCATGTTAATTTATGTTGAAGTTCATTGCTATATTTTTATATACCAAGGAGACATGCCATGGCTACAAGTACGAAAAACGATGCGAACCCGAACGCAGGCAACCCTTTTGCTGAACTGAGCAAAATGTATGAACAGTTCAAGGTGCCGGGGCTGGATCTTTCCACAATTGCAGACGCACGCCGCAAAGATGTAGAGGCGTTGGTGCAGGCCAACAAGGCTGTATATGATGGCATGCAGGCGCTTGCGGCCAAACAGACAGAAATGTTCCGGCAGGCGATGGTTGATATTCAGGGCGCAGTCGGCACTGCGGGCACCAACCCTGCGGCGCAAACCGAACTGGCGCGCAAGGCCTACGAAAAGGCGCTGGCCGATATGAAAGAGCTGGCCGAAATTGCCCGTCAATCTCAGGCAGAAGCAATGGCGAGTATCAGCGAAAGGGCAACCCAGAATTTGCAGGAAATTCGCGATATGGTTAAAAAGCAGACAGGCTAAGCATTCCGGTGAGGGCAACGGGCGCACGGGCAACGCTCAATGCCTGCGCGCCCGGCACCGGGTTCGTGTAATCCTGCGTAATCACATACGGTCTTTTAGTCCGTGCCGCGTCGTTGCCGTCATGCTGCGTCTGATCACTTGCGGGGGGTGGCCTGTCCAGCGGATGAATGCGCGCCGCATACGTTCCTGGGTGCCAAACCCGACCGCTGCGGCAATCTGCTGAATATTTCCGGCACCCGATTCCAGCCGGGTGCGGGCCGCTTCAATTCTTAATCGTTCGATCGCCCGTGCCGGCGTCTCGCCGGTCTCGGCCTTGAACATTCTACTGAACTGGCGCACGCTCACACAGGCGATGTCGGCCAGTTGCTCTATATCCCGAATGTCACGCAAATGCGCTTGTGCATAATCCAGCGTCTTTCTTATCCGTGCCGTTTCTGGTTCCATCTGCAAAATGGGCGAAAACTGTGACTGGCCGCCAGCTCGCCTTTGCGATACCACCATGTGCTGCGCCACATGCCGGGATACCGCAGTGCCGCAGTCCTGTTCAATCAGTGCCAATGCCAGGTCGATGCCACTTGTGATACCGGCTGACGTCCAGATATTGCCGTCGCGCACGAAGATTCGATCGCCATCCATGCGCACCTGCGGATACACTTTCTGCATGCGTGCGACCTGTTGCCAGTGTGTTGTTGCGCGCTTCTGATTCAGCAATCCCAATTGCGCAAGGATAAACGCCCCGGTACAGACGCTGGCAATACGTCGCGATGTTGCTGCCGTATCGGCAAGCCGTTGCAGCGCTATTTCATCTGCAAGTACGGCGTTAACGCCCTGACCGCCACAGATAATCAGCGTGTCGGGTGCCTGGTCTTCAAGTTTGTCAGATAAGACACTCACGCCCCCGGAACTCGTAATAAGACCGCCGGTGGCCGACAGTAAGGAAATGGTATAGGGTGAGGGGGCAGTGCAAGTACTGGCGGTCTGGAACGCAGTGTGCGGGCCGGACAAATCAAGCAGCTGGAAATCCGGAAATAGATAGAAGGCGATCTTCATGATGACTGAAATAGTGGGAAATGTGTCATTCAGGACAAGTATAGCGGAGTTAGACTGTATTTATCACGATCCTTTACCCTTTGGAGAACGCCATGATTGACCCCGATGTCCGGCCCCTTCGCATTGTTATACCGCTCTATCAGGGCGTCACTCAACTGGATTTCACCGGTCCGCATCAGTTCTTTTCCCGTCTACCGGATACCGAGGTGATCGTGGCCTCTGTCGGCGCCGAGCCTGTCAGCGCCGATGGGCTGGTCTTTGCCGGTTTGCATGATCTGGGGCAGGTGGAACGCTGTGATGTATTGTGCGTACCTGGCGGTGGTGGATGCACCAACGCAATGGCATCTGATGAATATATGGACAGCATCCGACGCCTGGCGCAGGGCGCTGCTTTTGTGACCTCGGTGTGTACCGGATCACTGATTCTGGGTGCGGCTGGCCTGCTCAAGGGCAGGCGTGCGGCATCCCACTGGGCATGGCGTGATCAGTTACCTGCCTTTGGGGCCATTGCCGATGAGGGTAGGGTCGTGCAGGACGGCAACATCATTACCGGTGGCGGTGTGACGGCAGGAATCGATTTTGCGCTGACGGTGATTAGTGAACTATTTGATGCCCGCACCGCGCAAATGATTCAGCTTGGGCTTGAATATGCACCGCAGCCGCCTTTTGACGCCGGTCGACCCGAACGGGCGCCTGCTGAGATTCTGGAGGAAGTGACCCGGCGCATGGCCGCCAGTATGGCAGATCGCCGTTCCCAGTTAAATATGGTGGTGCAGCGCCTGGTGTTGTAATAAAGGACGATGCCAGGCAGCACGCCAGACATTCTATATTCATCACGTCCGTGATATATTGCGGGTACTACAAAGTGTGACCAAAATATATTCGGGAACGTATGCCTGTATTCGAGTCAAAATTGCGCGCCGTTGTCTCCGTCCTTGGATGGGCTGTGTTGTACTGGGTCGCGGCCTATATTTCCCTGATGCTGGATGATCCGCTGTCGCACGTTGGTTTTGTCTGGTTTCCCGCAGGTATTGGCGTTGCCGCTTTTCTGATCAGCGAGTACCGCCGCTGGCCCTGGCTGGTGGCGGCGTTTTTTGTCGCTCATGTGATCGCGGATATCAATTTCGAGCATGATATTCCCATTGCCGTCGCACTTGCCATCATTACCGTCGCTTCGGATATGTTCACCGCATGGGTTGTCTGCAGATATGCGCAAAACAAAGATGGCCTGCAAATTATTCTGCGCTGGATTGTTGCGACGTTCGTCATCAGCGCAATAGCGGCGGTCCTGAGTGCCGGCTGGCTGACTCTGTTTGATCATACGCCCTTTGATGAACTGGTCTGGGTCTGGTGGGGCGCCCATGTGTCAGGTGTGCTGTATTTAACCGCCGTGGTGATGGGGCTGCGTGGCTATCAGCTTGGCAATGCCAACACCGGCACCCGGGCGGTGCTGGTGGGAGTCGTTGCCGTGTTATTGATGGCCATTTGCGCATGGCTTATTTTCGACGCCGAGCAATTGGACATGACGCGTAGCCAGGTGCCCTGGCGTGCCACGCTGATATTTGCATTGACCGGTGTTCCGGTTGCGCTCGCAGTGGTGGCTGCCATTGCCTGCGGCAACCGCATGGGCTCGCTGGCCTTATTATCCCTGGGCGCCATTGTCATCTATCACTCGTCAGAAGGGACGGGGCCGTTTTTCCTCAAATCGCTTCGGCCGGGCGAATCACTTTTGCTTGCGCAGTGTTATCTGGTGGCGACCGCGCTGCTGATTGTGTTTCTGCGCGTCTTTACACAAACCGTTAAGCGTTACGGCGTGGTACAGGAGCAGCGTCAGGAAACCGCTTTCATGTACAGACTGGATGCCAGCAGCGGGCATATGGACTGGGACGGTTGCATCCACGAAATGCTTGGCACAGACCAGGAAACAATGAGCAGCACGACACAGATCCTGGCCATGGCGCACCCTGATGATCGAGCTGTGCTCGCCGCCATGTTGGCGCCTGGTGATGACAAACCAGGTATTGAACAGTCAGCTGCCGAATTTCGGTTGAAATCGTCGGCAACGGACTGGGTTCGAATCCGAACAACGGCTCCAGTGCTCATTGGCGGGCCAGACAGCCCCATTCTGGTAGGCACCTGGCTGGTTGGACAAGGGGGGCAGTCATGATACAAATCGCTTTGCTGCTGTTTGGCGCCCATTTCGTTCGCCGTCATGCATATCTGCTGGGCATCATGGGTTTTTTATGGCTGCTGGCCGGCTTGATTATTTTTGTGGATGCCTTCGATGGCGTGCGTTACTTCCCACTCACGCTTTTCGGCGTGCTCTTGCTGATCGAAAGCGTAATTACGCTGAGTGTTGCTTCCAGTGGCATCGGCGCGCAAAAAGCGGTGCTGTATTTCAAGGGCGGCGGTTTCTTTCTGATTGCGCTGCTGATTCTTGCCAATGCAACCATCAGTAATATGCTGCTTGCGATTATTCTGGGCATGGCGTATTTTGTGATGGGTCTATTGCAAATGGCATCGGCATGGGTGGTTCGGTTTCCTGGCTGGCGTGCCGCGTTCGGCTTCGGTCTGGCAAAAATCGCTTTTGCCCTTTTCATGTTCGGTCCTTATCCAAGTCACTATTCGGCCACTATTTCAGTCTTTATTGGCGTTACGCTCATGATGGGCGGCCTTGTCACGCTGAACGTGTTTCTAAGAGCGCGCCAGCTCAAGGAAGGCACATCCGTATTTGATCTGTTCGTGCCTTCGGACGTATTGCCCAAAATTCGCAAGTCGCAGCTGGCACGGCCGGTGAGTGACAATGCGCCGGTGCAGGTTCAGACTGAACCTCTTACCGTGCATGTGTGGACGCCTGAAGGCTCGTCCAAAGGTGCGCCTGTGCCACGTCCTGTTATCAATCGCTACATTGCTGCAGTGGATATCAATGGCGTCATTTCTACGGGACACGCCGCGCTGGAAATGCTGCCCGATACGTACATCAGTCTTTATCCTGGTACCGATATCGACCGCTCTCCCTCAGAGTTTTTTCGTATTCTCAAGGCGACGCGCGAGAACGACGTGCCGGGGCAGTTTCAGCCTGATTACAATACCGAATCGCAAGCCTGGTGTCCGTCCAACTGGCAGGTCAGGTTCAATGCCTACAATCCCGACGGCCTGTTGCGCTTCTGGCAGGAGTATCGGCAGCACGAGGTTTACAACCTGACGTATCGCAACTGTTCCAGTTCGGTGACGTATGCGCTGGAGGCTGCGCTGGACGGTGCATTGCATGACCGGGCGTCGGGCTCATGGCAGGAAGTGTTGCGGATCATGGTCATGCCCGAACTATGGATTGCTGCTCAAATCAGGAAACGTGCGACCACCATGGCCTGGACGCCGGGGCTGACGCTGGACTACGCGCGAGCGTTGCGCGCTATCGTGCATCCGGTGAGTACTCCATGGTTCGCGCGCCTGCTGCGAGTGAGCAAAGCGTCGAAGATTTCCGTTTCCAGGTAAGGCCGAGCCTTCGTGCGCCGGGCGGTATATTAAAAACGGGCTGATGCTCGACGATTCCACAAGTGCGACCGTGCCGCCTCGCCGCTTACTTTGCCATTCAGATGCCAGGCACGCCCTCGCGAATAAGCTGCGAGTAATTGCTATTATCCGTGCTGGCGCGCGCCCGTTCTGAGTAGCGTCCGCGACGGCGATATTCGCTGACAGAGTCGGCGCCCTGCAAGGCATCGACCTTGTACAGATACTCCGGCAGGTAGCCAGAGGCCAGCAGCCGCCAGTCCAGCGGCAGGCCGGGCACGATGCGATCCATCATCCGAAAGATCAGGGTGGTGCAGTTGCCGGTGATGGTGTGATAAAAGCGTGGCGTATGAACCAGCCGGTTAGCTTCGTCCAGATACGCCAGCAGCAGCGATTGCCTTGCAGCCGGCTCCATATGCACACGATACAAATAACAGTCTTCCTGGCGGATATTGCTGCGCACGAAAAGCACATCCCTTTCATCGGCAGCAACAATACTCAATTCGTACATCTTGAAAAAACCGCCCAGCTCAGAGAAGGCATCGCCCACTTTACGCCGTATTTCAACTGAAAAAACCAGATGCTGACCATCGCTGAAACCGAAAGAGACCAGAGCATGTGCAATGGCCGGGCTGCTCCAGTAGGACAGGGCAAGGTCTACTGACGCGAGCTTGCTCACATCGTACTGTCTGCGCTCCCAATGTTCTGTATACGCCTCGGGAGAATGCCAAATGAAATTGCGTACGTTGTCAACTGTTATGATATTGCCGGCCAGCGAGCCCTGAGCCTGACGGGATACCTCGGGTATCCAGTCGCGATGGTTGGAGGGGCGGATGTTCCGCCACCAATACACCAGCGCTAATACGGACAGGGTGTAGCTGATACCGGCGACGGTTTGCAAAGCATCAATGGCTGGATTGAACAGGGCCGCGACAAAGAGTGCGCTTGCCAGCGCCCACAAAGCGATGAGCAATCCGCGGCGCGCTTTCTGACGGGCGAACTGTATCCATATAGCCAGCGTGCCCCAGATAAAAACGGCGATGACAATGAATGCCAACGTTATTACCATTGTGATGATTGCCAGAGAAAACAAAGGTGAATCATATTACAGTAATTTGCTGCTTCTTTAAAGACAAGGGATCTGGTATCTGACCGCAGAATGCATGGTTTGCTGTCGGTCATGTGCGGCTTGCCAGACTGCTCGCGGCAATCATAGGCAACGGGCAGCGTCAGACTCGCGCGCATTTTCCTGTATAAGTGATGAAAAAAACACCGTGGGGTGAGCACGGTGTGGTTCGTTCGGCTGCCTCACTGTTGTCCGTCGTAGCTTTGGTGAGGGGCGCCCGGTTTGCCCGGACCTCGCTTATTTAAGCTGGCCGTCTTTATTGGTGTCAGCAGTATCAAAATCAGTGGTGACCTGTGTAATCATTTCTTCATTGCTGATCTTGCCGTCCTTGTTGGCGTCCACCGAGGCAAACTGCTCCGGCGTCAGAATGGTTCCGACTTCTTCAGGTGTCAGCGAGTTGTCGCTGTTCTTGTCCAGGTTTTTGAACGCTGCTGTCATGGCCTGATTGTATTCTTCTCTGGTAACAACACCATCCTTGTTGATATCAAGCTTTGTCAACTGGTCTTGCGGGATTTCTGCGGTACCTGATGGCACGGCGGCACTGGGCATGCCCTGGCCGGCACCCTGACTTGTCGTCTGGGCCGTGGCGCTGTTGGCGAGAAACATGGCAGAGCCAAGGCTGGCACTGACTGCAAAAAAAGCGGTGGCAGTTTTGCTTCTCAATAATGTGTTACGCATATATGAAACTCCTTTCTTTAACGGCGACAGGCAAAAATACCTGTGAACGCCCGTTGCGACAGGTTTATGGTGAACGACAGGCTCCTGCAGCACCCAATCGATTTTTTATACTAACACCATTCAATCGCCTATTTCATTTGGAATAATGAGTAGATGTAACGTTTTGATTCGCTGCGAAAGCAGACGTGGCGGGCTGCCTTGCCTGTCTGCTACAGGAGTCCGCCTTATCCGATGGCGCCACAACCGATCACGCCACAACTGCGTAGGGAGTGCGTGCTTCAATGATTCGCGTGCGCGCTCTGGTACAGTTCATAACCCTTGCGCCGCAGGTCGCAGGCCGGACATTGATTGCATCCGTAGCCCCATGGATGGCGATGTTCCCTGTCACCCAGGTAGCAGGTGTGAGTATATTCTTCGATAAGCTGCACCAGCGCCGGCCCGCCGAGTGTGCTTGCCATGTGCCAGGTTTTTTCCTTATCGATCCACATCAAGGGGGTTTCAATGACCATGGGCCGATCCAGGCCCAGACTCAGGGAAACCTGCAACGACTTGAGCGTATTGTCGCGGCAATCGGGGTAGCCTGAATAGTCGGTTTCGCACATGCCGCCCACCAGCACTTCCAGTCCGCGCCGGTATGCCAGTGCTGCCGCAAAGTTAAAGAACAGCAGATTGCGTCCCGGCACAAAGGTGTTGGGCAGGCCACTTTGTTCGAACTCGATGGCTTTATCCTGCGTTAATGCGGTATCACTGATTTGGCCCAATACCGACAGGTCGAGCATATGATCATTGCCAAGTCTCGCACTCCAGTCTGGGAACTGCAGGCGCAACTGTTCGATAACCTGTTCGCGGCACGTTAATTCGACAGCATGCCGTTGACCATAGGAAAAACCAATGGTTTCCACGTATTGGTACCGGTCCAGCGCCCAGGCCAGGCACGTGGTGGAATCCTGGCCACCGGAAAAAAGGACAAGCGCCTTGTTATTCATGAGAGGTTTCCTGCGAAAGATAGAGTGAACTGATTGCTATCATAGCAAGCTAGTGAGGAAACGGCACTTTGATCTGGCTGGCCGATGATACTTTGGCTCGTTGCCCGCCAGGCACGCGATCGTGTTTTGGCAGGGGGGCTTCAGTAACAACAGAAGCCGTCCCTGAGTAAAGGTCGTTTCTGGCCGCCACATTAATCCTCGTCCAGTTCATCAAAGCGCTGAACCAGGTAGTCAAGTAAGGCGCGTACGGCAGGCATTTGCCCACGTCTTGATGAGAACACCGCGTGGATAATCTCCCGCCGGGGTGCCCAATCGGGCAGTGGTCTGATCAATGTGCCCTGTGCAAGCTCATCGCAGACCATCAGGGTGGGCAATTGCACAATACCGACGCCCGCCAGCGCAGCGATACGCAGACTGATCATGTCAGTTGTGATCAGGCGCGGGAAGTGATGAATCATCGCCTGAGCCGAGTCCGGTCCGAACAGTTTCCAGGCAAATTGCTGTTGCGGCTGGCCCACGCCCAGGCTGGGCCAGTCGGCCAGGTCGGCTGGCGCAACCGGAACGCCCTGACGTTCCATCAGAGCGGGGCTGGCAACCAGACACTGACTGCGATCCGACAAGGTACGCATAATCAGGTTGCTGTCTTGCAATGGAGGTGGACGTACACGAAGGGCAATATCAATGGCCTCTGCCACCGGGTCAACCCGCCGGTTGGTGGCATCAATCTGTATCGTCACGCGCGGATGCTGCACCATGAAGTCGGCCAGCATCCCTCCGACGCTTGTTTGCAGCAGGGCGATGGGGCAACTGACGCGAATGATGCCACGGGGTTCTGCCCGGGTCATATCGATGACCGCCTGAGCTGCCTCGGCCTCAATCAGCATGGCTTTGCAGTGCTCGTAGTAGGCCAGCCCGACCTCGGTCACACCGAACTGGCGGGTGGAGCGATGTATCAGGCGTACGCCCAGTTGCTCTTCCAGCAGGCTGAGTTTACGGCTGAGGGTGGATTTTGGGATACCCAGCGCCCGGCCGGCCGGCGCCAGTCCCTTGTGATCCACAATCTGCACGAAGTAATAAAGATTATTAAGGTCTTGCATCTGTTTATCGTTCCGAATGTGGAACGATGTCTCCAATTTTTAGATCTACCGGAAAGTTTGTTCCAAGTTTATGATATCTGTACTGTCACTACAAGGAGATGACAAATGAAAAAAGTACTTGGAATCTATAGCGCCCCCCGTCCACATTGGGTCGGTGATGGCTTTCCTGTCAGGTCCATGTTTTCTTATCAAAGCCATGGCAAACAATTGAGTCCCTTTTTGTTGCTTGATTATGCCGGTCCTGCTGATTTCACGCCAGCCCGGCAGAAACGCGGGGTGGGTCAGCATCCTCACCGGGGCTTCGAGACGGTGACCATCGTTTACAAGGGCGAAGTCAGCCATCGTGATTCAACCGGCCAGGGCGGCACGATCGGCCCGGGCGATGTGCAATGGATGACGGCAGGTGCCGGCATATTGCATGAAGAATTCCACTCAGAAGCGTTCACCAATCAGGGTGGTGCGCTGGAAATGGTACAGCTTTGGGTCAATTTGCCTGCCAAAGACAAGATGGCTGCACCGGGTTATCAGGCAATACTGGACCGCGAGATACCCGAGGTGGCTTTGCCGAACGAAGCTGGCTCGGTACGCGTGATCGCCGGTGAGTATGGGCAAAAAAAAGGCCCTGCAAGCACCTTCACACCCATGCATGTCTGGGATATGCGCATCAAACAGGGCGGCATCACGGAGTTTGAAGTCCCCGAAGGATGGAGCACAGCCCTGGTTGTATTGCGTGGCACCGTGATGGTCAATGGCGACACGGTAGCGCGGGAGGCGCAACTGGTTGTACTGGATAAAGCCGATCGTCATATGGCTATTGAGGCAAACAGCGATGCGGTTGTGCTGCTGCTTAGTGGCGAACCTATCGATGAGCCTATTGTTGGTTACGGTCCGTTTGTCATGAATAGCCAGGAGCAAATTGCCGAGGCTATCAGCGACTTTAATAGCGGTCGGTTTGGCCAGATGGCTGAAGTGTCAGAAGCACAGCAGTCGTGATGTTAACGCGATGGGTATCCTGCCCATCGCCAAGGCACAAGATGTCATTAACGACGACGAACAATTGGATTCAGCGCGATAAGGGTGTAAGTGCTGGCACTACGTGGATGCCATAAAAGCATCCGATTCATCATTGAAACTTAAGGAAGATTATTATGACTACGCCATACAAACGATTGGACAAGGACCAGGCAGCGGTATTGCTGGTTGACCATCAGGCCGGCCTGTTATCTCTGGTTCGGGATATTGAGCCTGATAAATTCAAAAACAATGTGCTGGCTCTGGCAGACCTTGCCAGGTATTTTAAACTGCCAACCATTCTTACGACCAGCTTCGAAGATGGCCCTAACGGCCCCCTGGTGCCCGGGTTGCAGCAAGCTTTTCCCGATGCGCCTTATATTGCGCGTCCGGGCCAGATCAATGCCTGGGACAATGAAGACTTCGTCAAGGCGATTGAAGCCACCGGCAAAAAGCAATTGATTATTGCAGGTGTGGTTACTGAAGTCTGCGTCGCGTTTCCTGCCTTGTCTGCCATTGAGGCCGGGTACGACGTGTTTGTAGTAACCGATGCGTCCGGCACATTCAACGAGATCACGCGTCATTCTGCATGGGATCGCATGTCTTCTGCGGGCGCTCAGCTCATGACATGGTTTGGCCTGGCGTGCGAGCTGCATCGTGACTGGCGCAACGATATAGAAGGCCTGGGCACACTGTTCTCCAACCATATCCCGGACTATCGGAACCTGATGACCAGTTACGCCAAACTGACATCTGGAAAATAAGGACAGGTAGCGCCGGTGCTGAACAACGGGTTTTGTCAAGGTCAGCACCGGCAATGATGAGCTGAGATCTCGTTAGTGTGGTCGTTTGCACAACATGTGGGCCGCATGTTGGCGGCAGCCCAGATGACCGGGCCCGGCTTTCTGATAAGGTCGGCAGGCGCACTTTGCGGGTGCGCCTCAGTTTTTTCTATCGCCTCGTTGCTGTCCGCCATAACGGCGCCATACCAGAAAGTAAATAATGACATTCAGCATAACCAGGCCAGCCGCCAACAGTACCTGTACTTCGCGCGTCAGCCCGGGCGGGTAGATGGCCATTAACAGGTAGTGCTCCAGAAAACTGCCGGCATAGGCTTGCTGACCGGCCATGGTGCGTAGTGTATTTTCCAGCGGCGTCAGTGGGCAGATGGCCCCCAGCCCAACAATCGTGGCGCCCCAGACAAGCGCCGGCAGATGCAGCCAGATAATGCGCAAGCGCTGCAATACAAGCAGCCCGCCGAATATGGCAAACAGAATAAAGGCAAAATGCAGCACCAGTACCAGGTCTGCAAGTACACGATAAATCATGATTGTCCTTTTGGTTCGATCTGGTTAATGCGGTTGCGTGACCCCCAATTCTTTTTCCAGCCAGTTTGCCAACAGGACAGAGCGCTGATCTGCGCGGGTGCGCGGCACCAGGAGGCTTAAGCGTGAGCTGGTTGGCACAAACCCCCAGGGCGCCTCCAGTCGTCCGGCGGCCAGGTCGTCGGCCACCACCTGTTTGGGGGCGACGGCTACACCCAGACCTGCCGTCGCCGCTTCCAGCAGATAGTATAGATGCTCGAATGCGGTACCTAACTGGAGTTCATTGCCCGGCAACTGGTTTGCCTGTGCCCATTGTGCCCAGGCCTGTGGCCGGGACGCCGGATACATTAGCGGTTCTCGCAATAGCGCGCTGACAGGGGCATTGACCAGACCGGCATAGTTGGCACAGCGCGGGCTGATGACAGCACCGATATATTCCGCACCCAGATCATGCACAAGCATATCATCGGGCCAGGGCGGAGCTGCAAAGCAAAGGGTGGCATCCACATTGGGATTGCGCGGGTCCAGCTCGCCTTCTCCTGCAGTCAATTGCAATCGTAATTGAGGCAGATCCTGATTGAGTTTATCCAGTCTGGGAATGAACCAGCGTGCCAGCAGGCTACCCGGACAGGCCAGCACAAATGGCTGGTTACTACTGCGGCGGCGGATCTCGGTGCAGGCGCTGCGTACCCGATCAAAGGCGGCGGCACTGGCGTCGCGCAGCAAGACACCGGAATCTGTGAGTTTTATACCACGTCCTTCCTTTTCAATCAATGCAACGCCGAGTGCCGATTCCAGCACCCGGATCTGCCGGCTCACTGCTCCGTGCGTCACGTGTAGTTCATTCCCGGCCTTGCTTACGCTTAGCAGGCGCGCTGCCGCTTCGAATGCCAGCAGGGCGTTAAGGGGAGGGATGTCTCTGGCCATAATCTGTGAGTTTATTTAACATATCTAGGCCATTTTATCGCTTTTTTTTATTGTGGTGGCTGGCTTATTCTCTACCCATGAGAACCGGCTTTCTTTCCAGATGCTGGGCAGAAAGCAAATGACAGGAGAATGGATACCCATGGTTTCATTGAATACCGATACAGACACGACGGGGATGTTTGGTGACTTTGGCGGACAATACGTTGCCGAAACACTTATGCCACTGATTCTCGAACTGGCCGCCGAATACGAAAAAGCCAAAACCGATGAGAACTTCCAGAAGGAACTGGCCTATTTTCAGCGGGATTATGTGGGACGACCCAGCCCACTGTATTATGCCGAGCGCCTGACCGAACACCTGGGTGGTGCAAAAATTTATCTCAAGCGTGAAGAACTCAATCACACCGGCGCCCATAAAATCAACAACTGCATCGGCCAGATTCTGCTGGCGCGGCGCATGGGTAAAAAGCGAATTATTGCAGAGACCGGTGCCGGCATGCACGGGGTGGCCACAGCCACTGTCGCCGCTCGTTTTGGTCTGCAGTGCGTTATTTACATGGGCAGCACCGATATTGACCGCCAGCAGGCCAACGTATTTCGTATGAAATTGCTGGGGGCGGAAGTATTGCCGGTTACCGCAGGCACCGGCACCTTAAAGGACGCCATGAATGAGGCCCTGCGCGACTGGGTCACCAACGTTGATACCACTTATTATCTGATTGGTACGGTGGCCGGTCCTCATCCTTATCCAACCATGGTCCGGGATTTCCAGGCGGTTATCGGCAAGGAAACACGTGAGCAAATGCTGGCGCATGAAGGCCGTCTGCCCGATTCGCTGGTTGCCTGCGTAGGCGGCGGTTCCAATGCAATTGGCCTGTTCCATGAATTTTTGAACGACAAGGACGTGAAGATTTACGGTGTGGAAGCGGCCGGTCACGGTATTGAAAGCGGCAAGCATGCTGCAAGTCTGAATGGTGGCGTACCGGGTGTACTGCACGGCAACCGCACGTTCCTGCTGCAGGATGATGATGGACAGATTATTGATGCCCATTCAATCTCTGCCGGCCTGGATTATCCGGGCATTGGTCCCGAGCATGCCTGGCTGCACAGTATCGGACGGGTGCAATACACGGCCATCACAGATGATGAAGCGCTGGATGCCCTGCATCAATGCTGCCGTCTGGAAGGCATCATTCCTGCGCTGGAAAGCGCCCATGCCCTGGCCGAAGCGTTCAAACAGGCGCCATCGCTACCTGAAGATCATCTGATGGTGGTGAACCTGTCTGGCCGTGGAGATAAGGATATGCAAACTGTGATGCAACATAGCAAAGAGAAGGAGCAACAAGCATGAGTCGCCTGCAACAGCGTTTTGCGCAACTGAAGAAAGAGAATCGCGCGGCCCTGGTCACATTTCTGACAGCCGGCGATCCAGACTACGACACCGCTGCCGCCATTCTTGACGGACTGCCGCAAGCAGGTGCCGATATTATCGAACTTGGCATGCCGTTTACCGACCCGATGGCCGACGGCCCGGCGATCCAGCTTTCCAGCCTGCGTGCACTGGCCAAGGGGCAAAGTGTCGCTTCTACCCTGAAAATGATTACTGAGTTCCGGCAGCGCGACAACGAGACGCCGATTGTGCTGATGGGCTATTTCAACCCGATTCATCGCTACGGGGTAGAGCGGTTTATTGCTGATGCAGGCAAAGCCGGCGTGGATGGACTGATTGTGGTGGATCTGCCGGCCGAACACGATCGTGATCTTTGTATTCCGGCACAGGCTGCGGGCATAGACTTTGTGCGCCTGACCACCCCCACCAGCGATGACGCACGTTTAGAGCGGATTCTGGACAATAGCGGTGGTTTTGTTTATTACGTGTCGGTGGCGGGTACCACCGGTGCCGGCTCAGCCACCATCGACCATGTTCAGCAGGCCGTTACCCGGATTCGTAAACATACCGAGCTGCCGGTCAGCGTGGGGTTCGGGATTCGTACACCGGAACAGGCAGCCAATATTGCCCGGGTTGCCGACGGTGTGGTTGTGGGTTCGGCGCTTGTGCAAAAAATCGCTGAAGCAAGCGATGGTGAACAGGCCAAAACGGATGTGCTGGCCTTGTGCAGCCAATTGGCGCAGGCAGTACGTAAGGCGCGTGACTGATAGGCGCTTATTGCAAATGTATTGTTGAAAAATGCTGGCCGGGCTGCGAGAAGATTGGCTGCCTGGCCAGTGGTTCGATGATCGTGTTGTGAGCGCAGATTAACGATTCACATCCACAACAATCCGACCGCGCACTTTGCCGTCAAGAATTTGGCTGGCCAGGGGAATCACGTCGCTAAGGCCGACCGTGCGTGAGCCAATCAGCGCCAGCTTGGCCGGGTCCAGTTCCTTGCTTAATCTGTCCCAGGCTTCCTGCCGTTGCGGTACCGGGCAATGCACGCTGTCAATTCCGGCCAGCGTGATGCCGCGCAGAATGAATGGCGCAACCGATGCGGGAAAATCCAGACCCTGTGCCAGACCGCAAGCAGCAACGGTGCCGCGATATTTGGTGCCCGCGCAGACATTGGCCAGTGTATGACTGCCAACGCTGTCCACCGCGCCTGCCCAGCGTTCCGCGCCTAGCGGTTTGCCCGGTTCACTCAGGGTATGGCGATCAATGATGTCGGCCGCGCCCAGTTTCTTCAGATAATCCTCTTCTTGCTGCCTGCCGGTCGAGGCGATGACACGGAATCCCAAAGAGGAAAGCAGCGCCACGGCGACACTGCCGACGCCGCCGGCCGCACCGGTGACAAGGATATCGCCCGACTCGGGTGTCAGGCCGTTGCGTTGCAGTGCCATCACGCAAAGCATGGCCGTGTAGCCCGCTGTGCCGATGGACATGGCCTGCTCGGCTGACATGCCCGCTGGCAGGTGGATCAGCCATTTGCCGTTGACGCTGGCCTGCTGGGCCAGACCACCCCAATGGGTTTCGCCTACGCCCCAGCCATTGAGAATAACGGCATCACCGGCTTTAAAGTCCGGGTGCTGGCTTTGGCTGACGGTACCGCAAAAGTCAATGCCGGGGACCATCGGGAACTGGCGAACCACGGGCACCTTTCCCGTAATGGCCAGGCCGTCCTTGTAATTGATGGTTGAATATTTCACATCAACACGAACGTCTCCCTGAGGCAGTTGTGCTTCGTCGATGGACGTCTCTGTTGCACGGTAACCGGCATCATCTTTTTCAATCAATATGGCGTTGAACATTCGGTATTTCCTCCAATTGGGTGAATGACTGGTGGCTTGGCAGGTGTGTTTGCCGAGAGAATGGGCTTCAGGCAGGCAGCCTGTTCAGTTGGTGCACGGCACGCATCGCTATTGCCGGCGGCTTGACTGGCTTTGTGCTAAATGTGGTCAATGTACGTCTCATAACAGTCGTTCCATTTCAATTAACATTGAGATAAAAGTGCGGCCTATGCTTCGGGTTTGACCGCTTTTGCTGTGTAGCCTAGCTGTTGCGAAATTGCGCTGGCACACTGGATAACCTCAGGCACCAGTTGACGTATGCGCGCGGGCGTTAACCGATCCAGAGGAGCAGAGATACCAACAGCTCCCATGATTTGTCCCAGTCCGTTAAAAATGGGAACCGCAATGCCTCCCACACCTTCGCGCCACTCACCGCGATTGAGTGCATAGCCCTGTTTCACGGTTCGGGCCAGTGCGGGACGTAACGTATCCAGATCTGCAAGCGTTGCGTTTGTATACTTTTGCAGTTGCGCCTCATGACTTTCCAGAAAACTATCTGTCTGATAGGCAAGAATTGCCTTGCCCGTCGCAACGGCATAGGCAGGGGCCCGACCGCCAATCATGGAGTACGCGCGAATGGGCTGCGGGCTGTCGATCTTGTCGACATAGACGACATCGAACCCGTCCAGCACGGATAGATGGATGGTTTCTCCAGTGCTTTCCGCCAGCACGTGCATGGCGCCTGATGCGATGCGTCGCAGATCCAGTTGTGCGAGCTGGTTTGCCGCCAGTTCGAAAAGCCGGATCCCGCCGATGTAGTTATCCTGATCATCGCGTGCCACAAAGCCTGTATGAATCAGCGTTTGCAGGGTACGGTGCGTATTGCTGCGTGTCAGGCCGACTTTTTCTGCCAGTTCTTCGATGGTCCGGATTCTTTCTGTGGATCCGGTCACGACTTCCAGGACCTTCAGACCTTTGATAAGTGTTTTATCCATGACGGTATATATCCTTCCCTGTACGCTAAGTAATAAGGCGACAGAATACATCACAGGAGGGGGAAAGACCACGTTCGTCATAGCTGCGCCATCAGGTTTTCCGGCCTGCAGAACGATCCCAGACATTGGGAATCACGTTTGACGAGTATCCGGAGATAAAGGTTTTGGGCTGGCCGTTTGACAGGTCGAAGACATGCCGGCTGACTGCGCCGATGTTGCCACCATAAAGATGAATGCTGATCGAAGGTTGATTGTCATATGCATTGAACACCTGGTGTATATCGCCTTCGGCAGGTAACAGTACGTCTACCATACCGGGTTCAAGCCGATCCGGCTCTCCGTCAGCGGTGAGGGTTCCATCCGGATTGCTGCGATAACGCTGGCTTAGTTCCGCGCCGCGCAACATGCCGATAAACCCCCACACCATATGGTCATGAACCGGTGTCTGTTGTCCGGGCCCCCATACAAAACTGACCAGTGAAAAACGTTCCAGAGGATCGCAGTGCAGGAGGAACTGCTGATAAAAAGTAGGGTGTGGCACCGTACAGAATTCAGGCAGCCAGTCGTCGTGGGTAACCAGCTCTGCCAGCAGGGACTGGATGCCAGCCGGCGGTCGCTGCTTGTCATCATGATCGTCCATGAGTTTAGTCACTGCCTGAATAAAATCGCTCAGGCGTTTCAGGTTCGGCATATCCATAGTCATCTGTCTCTTTGCTTATTCTTGAGCATTTCCATTGTTTTGCAGGCGGTGTGAACGCGCTACGTTCATAGCATCATGCACGGTTTTACTGCCCAGTGAAAGCCGGCGGTCGCTTTTCGCTGAAACTGGCCAGCCCTTCGGCAAAGTCGGCGCTCTCGAACACCTGCTGGTTTTCGCGCCATGCATGGCCGGCAATTTCTACCGGACTCATGGGCGTGGTCTGGGCAGCCAGACGCTTGAGCATCGCCATTACCAACGGGGCATTGGCGGCCAGGCGTTGCGCCAACTTCATGGCTTCGACCATATGTTGTCCTGCCGGAACCACACGGTTCACCATACCTACATCATAAGCGCGCTGGGCGGTAATGACTTCGCCAAGCAACATTAATTCCATGGCGACTTTATGCGGAATCCGCGCAGCGGCCGAGGCAATCATTCCGCCGGCAAAGCCCAGCTTGGCTTCCGGATACGTGAATTTGGTATCTTCAGTTGCCACGCACAGATCGCACATCAGCGTCAGGACAATCGAGCCGCCTATGCACCAGCCGCTGATGGCCGCGATCAATGGCTTTTCCAGCAGAACACCAACATTGGGTGTGAAACTGCGGTAGTCGGGCGGTGCAGTGCAGGCCATGTCTTTGCCTGCAGAGAACGCCCTGGTGCCGGCACCGGTAAGAATACCGACACGATCTTGCGGGGATTCTTTCAGGCGTTTCCATGCCTGTGCCAGACCGGCTTCCACCTCAGGGCCGATAGCATTCATGCGGTCTTCGCGATTGATGGTGATAATGGCAATACCATCGCGGGATTCATAAGTTACGGCATCGGTCATATCAGTTCCTTCAGGGTTTGTTTCAATTGGTGTTTAAGTACCTTGCCATTGGGAGCAACTGGCAGACTATCGACAAAAAAAATGCGACCGGGGCGCTTGTAAGGCGACAGGCGGTCCTGCAAAAACTGGCGTACGTCTTCTTCTTTCAGGCTGGCACCAGGGCATCGTTCGATCATCGCTATGATTTGTTCGTTGCCACAAATCATATGTCCCAGCACCGCTGAATGCTGAATCTGTTCATGGGCATTGAGCGCGGTTTCAACCTCAAGGGGGGACACATTGAAGCCGGAACGGATGATCAGATCTTTGTTACGCCCTTCAATAATGACCCGACCATCGGGCAACTGCCGGGCCAGGTCTTCTGTATTGAACCAGCCATCGTCTGTCAGAACGCTCGCCGTACGTTGCGGGTCACGAAAGTAGCCTTTCATAATGTTGGGTCCTCTGGCCCATAATGAGCCTTGCTCTCCAGGCGTGACCTGTTGTCGTTCCGGATCCAGGATGGCAATCTCTACACCGGGATTGGGCGGGCCAACGGCGCAATCAGGATTGGCCGATTCCAGTCGGGTCCAGCAGATGGCCGACCCTTCGGTCAACCCATACCCATTGTGCAGCGTCAGGCCGAAAGTCTGTTCTACTTCTTGCTTGAGCGTAGGATCCAGTGGCGCACCGCCTGCCGCGATGACTCTGAGCGTTGCGGTACGCAAATGCTGAATTTGTTCTGATTTGATCAGCCGGGAGAACATGGCCGGTGCGCCCTGCAAAATAGAGATACCGTCCCGGCTCAGACTGTTCAGGCAATGATCAATGGCAAAGCGGGGCACTAATTGCACATGCGCCCCAGAGGCCAGAGTGCCTATCAGCCCCGAAGACAGACCCATGACATGTGTAATCGGGAGGATGCCGTACACCCGGTCCTCGGGTATCAGGTGGCGCTGCTGTTGCATCAGCAAACCGATGAAAAGCAGGTTGCCATGCGTGAGCATGACGCCTTTGGGTGTTCCGGTGCTGCCGGTTGTGTAAATGAGTGCGGCCACTTGGTCCTGCGCCGGCCCGTAACAAACCTCGGGCGGTGTCTCCATCAGCGGGCCTATCGCCAGCGCGCCGAACGGTGTTGTTACTGCTTGCACTTTATGACGACTGGCATGTTCGCCTGCCGACGGCGAGTTCTCGGTCAGATATAGAATGCGTCGAGGCTGGGCATGACTGCAGACGGCGTCGGTTTCCAGAGGAGCGCGACGGGCATTTTCCAAAACTACCCAGATATCATCAAGCCCGGCGGCCAGTATAAAGATTGCCAGCACGCTGCTGTTTTCCCCAATCAGCATGACCCGATCACCGGGGCGAACGCCGATGCTGGCCAGAAAGTGCCGGCAATCGGCGACGGCTTGGCTCAATTGCGCATAACTCAACGAGCGGATTTCATCTGAAATCGCCGGACTGTCCGGGGTATGTTCCGTCCAATGTCTTAGTACATCACCTAGTCGTCGCATCACAGCTCCTGTTTAACGCGTATCGCCATGCCTTGCGGCCTTATTTGGCCTGCACATTCATCTCTTTGGTGATCGCGGCCCAGCGATCAATTTCGCTGTTGACGTAGTCTCCAAATTGCTGCGGATCTGACGGCTTTGGTGTAGCCCCCAGTTGCTTCAGGCTATTTAACACCTGCTGATTTTGCAGTGCGTCGGTGGCGGCCTTGCTAATCGCATTAGTGATCTTGTCCGGTGTTTTGGCCGGCACCCAGAACCCATACCAGGCAGTGACGTCATATTTGGGCAATGTTTCTGCGATGGCGGGAATATCCGTGGAATAGGGGGATCGCTCAGCAGTGGTCACGCCCAGACCGCGCAACTGGCCGGAATCGATATATGGCCAGGCTTCGTTGGCAAATACCATGGTCGTCTGATTGCCTATTGCCGACTGAATCGCAGGCGCTCCACCTTTGAACGGTGTGTTGATCAGCTCGATGCCGGCCATCACTTTGAACAGTTCACATGACAGATAGGGAGAGGAGCCGACCCCAGAGGTTGCGCAACTGAGTTCCCCCGGCTTTTGCTTGGCCAGCGCGATCAGTTCGGCGACATTCTTGACAGGCACTGATTTACTAACAGCCAGAAAATTGGGTACAGATACGATTTGTGCGACCGGCTTGAGATCTTTGCGCAGATCATAAAGCGGTTCCTTATAGAAATACATGTTAAGCACATTTGAAATGCTTCCCAGCAAAATCGTATAACCGTCCGGTTCGGAGCGCACCACTTGTTGCGAACCCAGCATGCTGCCGGCACCGGGTTTATTTTCTACGACAATTGTTTGCTTGAGTTCTTTTGCCATCTGGTTGCCAACTGCTCGCCCCAGAATATCGGTCGCGCCACCGGCTGCGTAGGGTACGATCAGGCGGATGGGTTTATCGGCCGGCCATGCTGCATAGGCGCCGGTAGATGCCAGTGTGCAGGCAATAGCCAGCGTCAGTACGGCGGCTATTGCCTGTGTTGCTTGTCTGCTCATTTTATTTCTCCTTTGGGTACTTCCTGTTCTGAAAGTGATAACGGTTACCCGTGGCTTGGAATTGTTGTTGCCACGCCCCTGCAAACTGCATCCCGGTCAGCCTTTCCTCTTCCTCTTTCCTGTTACCGGGCAAAATTTCATTTGTCCATTTGTTCAAATGCCTCAATTGCACGCACCGAATAGACATAAGCTGCGCCAGCGTTCAGCGCTACTGCGGTACCCAGGGCTTCACTGACTTCTTCCACGGTTGCGCCCGCCTTCTGCGCTGCGGCAGAGTGTGACGAAATGCAGCCGTCGCATCTGGTGGTGACAGCCACGGCCAGTGCAATCAGTTCGCGGGTTTTGTCGTCCAGATGTTTGGCCTGTCCGAGCGCTTCGTTCAGGCCGCGATATGCGGTTACCACAGCGGGGTTGTGTTTGGCAAAAGCGGCCCCGCCCTTGCGAAGGTTGCTCAGTGTTGCGTTCCAGTCGTTGATCATGTGGTTGTCTCCTTGGTAAACGAGTAGTCACTGCGTTGTTGAAAAAAGTATTCAGTAAGCTAGCGGGACTGGCGTGGCTTGATCAGTCCGCCACCCGGCTTTGGTGGATGTGCCCTGATGGCTTCTTCTATTGGTTCTGTTCCCCAGCCTGGGCGATCCGGAACAATCAGATGTCCGTCGACATATTCGGGAACGTAAGTAAATAATTCCTTGTCCCAGGCAAGCCGGTCTATGTCCGTCTCCATAATGCGGAAGTTTGGTACTGCGCTGGCAAAATGCGCATTCATCATGGTGCACAGATGGCCGTAGAAATTATGTGGCGCTATATTCACTTCGTGGATATCAGCCAGATTGGCGACCTTCATCGATTGCCATGCACCGTTCCATACGACATCGACAATCGCAACATCAACGGCATTTTTCTGAAAATAAGGCAGAAATTCTCTGGCGCCGAACAGGGTTTCGCATGAACTGATGGGGTGCGGACTGTGATTCCGTATATAAGCAAGTGCATCGGGACTGTAGCTGTCAATTTCTACCCAGAAAATGTCATGATCGGCAAGCGCGCGCAGAATTTTCAGATAGCCCTCGGTCTTGAAATTGAAATTCAGATCCAGCAGGATCTCCATATCGTCGCCGGCACCGTCTCGCAACGCTTCCAGGCAGTTGCGCAAGTTACGGATGATGCGGCGATCGGCGTTCAGTTCGGGATAGAAGGGCGAGGAAAAACCCGGGCGCCAGGCGTAAGCCGGGCCATCATCGAAAATAAAAGTGTTGGACTTGAGTGCAGTAAAGCCGCGTTCACGCGCCTCTGCCCCCATGGCCTTGACACCATCCAGATCGGTTACGCCGGGTCCAAAATACTTGGGATGATTAATGCGCCACGCAGGGCAATGTGACCAGTAAACACGCAGCTTATCCCGGACCTTCCCGCCCAGCAGTTCATAGCAGGGTACGCCCAGCGCTTTGGCCCTTACGTCCAGCAATGCATTCTCCAGTGCACCAATGCCTTCGGCGACAACGCCACCTGCTGCGGGTCGGGTCCGGCTGTAGGCTTCGGCATAAAAACGTTCCTGACTGGGTACGGGATTGCCAATAAGCATGTCGCTCAGTTTTTGAATGACCGCAGTCACACCGGGGGAGCCGAACCCTTCGTCAAACTCCGCCCATCCGTTCATGCCGGCGTCGGTTGATATCTTGACGAAATAGTAATTGCGCCAACCGGCGTCGCAAGACAGTGTCTGGACATCTGTGATCTTCAACTTTGGCTCCTTTGACTTCGCTTATGAACTGGAAATCATTAATTTATAAATCCCAATTATTAGGATGACTATTCTTAAAATTGGGAAGTTTTGGGAATACTAAATCAAATCTGCCAGAATGAAAAGCTCTTTCAAAAAAAATTTTCATCTGAAATAATGATGAATGACGTACAGCATGGGTGCAGGGCCCGGTTTATTTCGGGTAGAGATATTGCAAATGCAATAATTGAAAATTAGCTTCTGTGGATTCAGCCTGATGATGTGTCAGGCATGATTCCACGGTACACTGCGCATTTGCTAAGCGCCGTCGTCAGACCCCGCTATTGGTTGCGGGCACCGTTGATGTGTTGCCGCCTATTATTGATGAATCAACCCAAACCAGGAGTACCCGTGAGTGCGATTGTTCTGCTGACCAACCCGATCGATCCCGACGAAACAGCGCGTCTGCGTGAACATGCACAAGTACGTGTCGCTTCATCGATGGATCCGCAAGCGCTTGCCGAAGAAATCCGCGATGCCGATGTGCTAATTGTGCGTTCGCCGGTTTCTGCTGAGGTTCTTGAGCACGCCCATCAGCTACGTGGCATTGTTCGGCACGGCGCCGGGGTTGATATTGTGCCGGTTGTGCAAGCCACCGTCATGGGTATTCCCGTGAGTAATACTCCCGGTGCAAACGCCATTGCCGTGGCGGAGTATGCAGTGGGGCAAATGCTATTGTTATCACGTCGCCTGCATATGGTAAATGCGCTGCTTCGCAGCGAAGGCTGGAGTGCATCGCGTGCTATATCCGATCATGCTGCGGAACTTCATGGCAAAACCGTCGGGATCATTGGCGTTGGCGCGATTGGCGAGGCGCTGGCTCGCATGTGCCATTACGGGTTTGGTATGTCGGTTATTGGCTATCGGCGTGACCCGAGTAAATTGCCGGACTATGTCGGTGCGGCGTCCATTGATGATGTTTTTCAGATGGCCGACTTTGTGGTGCTTGCCTGCCCGTTGACTGCAGAAACCCGTGGTTTGGCAAACCGGCGTACATTGGGCTTGATGAAGCAGGGCACAAGTATTATCAATGTGTCGCGGGGCGCGGTGATCAATCAGAGCGATCTGGTGGATGCGCTGGCGCAGCAGAAAATCAGCGCTGCACTGGATGTTTTTGAATCGCAACCGTTGCCGGATGATTCTCCACTGAGGACGATGTCAAATGTCATCCTAAGCAGCCATGTCGCGGGGATAACCAATGAAAGCATGCGCCGCATCAGCCAGTTGTGTGTGAGCCAGACGCTGGATCTGCTGGCTGGAAAACTGCCAACGCCACTGGTCAATCCGGAGGTGACGCAACGGGCATTGGAGAGGATGGCAAAGTTGAACGCGCCGTTCTAACAAAAAACAGCGGTTTTTATTTGCTGCCAAAGTACAGATATAGTCCAAGGCAGGGCACCGGCCCGTGAGACCAGCGCCTGCGCTTGATTCAATTAACCTTTCAACTTCACCGCCAGTTTCGCCACATACTCTCCCTGATATTTGGCGATACTCAACTCGCGCTCATCAGGCTGACGCGAACCATCGCCACCGGCAATGGTAGAGGCGCCGTAAGGGGTGCCGCCGCCGACTTGTGATATATCGAACAGAGCCGGAGTCGTGTAGCCGATGGGTACAATAACCATGCCATGGTGGGCAAGAGTCGTCCAGGTAGAGGTGATGGTCAATTCCTGTCCGCCGCCGGTGCCGGTGGAAGTAAATACACTTGCAATTTTTCCGGCCAGGGCGCCTTTTGCCCACAAACCGCCAGTTTGATCCAGGAAGGTACGCATCTGGCCCGCCATATTGCCAAATCGGGTTGGCGTGCCAATAATAATGGCATCGTAGTCAGCCAGTTCCTGAGGAGACGCAACCGGCGCAGCCTGATCGGTTTTGCCGCCCGCATTTCGGAAGGCCTCTTCATTCATTGTTTCGGGAACCCGCTTGACCGTCACTTCAGTGCCCTGTACAAGGCGGGCGCCTTCTGCAACACTGTTTGCCATGGTCTCGATATGACCATACATGGAGTAGTAAAGTACCAATATCTTCGTCATGCTAAAACTCCTGTCATTGATAAATGAACCGGCTGGCGGATGCCTGCCGGGTAGGAACGAAATGCAATACGTTCAGTATAGTAAAAAGCGGTGTCGTACAGGTGACGGGGGTTGTGCGATGGCTAACAAATAGTCTTTGGGTAGATGGCGGGTTGGTGTATTTCGCCAGCGGCATGCAGATGATTTATTTTCGCAGGCCTTTTAAGGTGATGTCATTGAAGGATTCAATAGCCCCTGCCAACTCGTCGGCGCGGGCGGGATTGAGCCACAGATAGCTGTAATAATACATGCCCAGTACCGCTTTCATGCGCGTGCGTGAATAGGGTAGCAGCACCCCGGTCTGCGCACCGCGCTCGACCGTTTCTTTCCAGAGCGATTCGTACTTACGGTGCAGGGCGATGACTTTCTGACGACGCTCAATGCCCAGGCTCTGAATTTCGCGAAAGCATACGGTCAGCTCAGGAAGGTTTGTTGCAATCACCTCCAGCAGATCCTGCCCAAGCCGTTGCAGACAGCGCTCCGGATCGCTCTCATCCCTTAAAGTTTGCAGACCCTTGTGCACCAACTCTGTCATATAGCGAGTGCAGATATCGTCCAGAACGTCGTCTTTGCTACGGAAATGATGATAGAAGGCGCCGCGACTGATTTGCAGCGCGTCGCACAATGCCTGCATGCCAACCGCATGGAAACCGTGGGTGGCGAAAAGTTGCGCTGCCGTTTTCAGGATGCGCTGTTGCAGGGTTTGCCCGGATGAATCCGTGGCGATGGCTTGGGGTGTGGCCATGATGGCGCGTCAGATGTTGTCAATGATCCGATTTTAGCAGCAAGATGAGCTTGCCAAGCGTTGGCCATCTGGTTATTATACACAAACCGACCGATCGGTCGGTTTGATAATGCCTAAGCGGGGAGACAGTATGAACGAAAACAATGCATCAACATTGGCCGCTGCCGAGCCGGCCGACCCGGCTGTGTCGCCGGCCACGCCTCTGGCCTCGGAAACACGGGCTGGTCGACGCCATTTTCTTCTGCACAGTAGTGCAGTTGTGACGGCAGTGGCTACGGCTGGCATGGCACGTGAAGCGCTGGCGGCAGATGTTGCGAAAGAGGTCGCAACCGATGCTGTGGCGAACCTGCCACCCAATATTCCCAAGTGGACCCGTTCCCTGGGTAACCCAACGGCAAGCCCTTATGGCAAGCCATCTGCCTTTGAGAAAAAGGCGATCAGAAACATGTACCCCGGCCTTAAAGAGCCGATGTCTGCCTATAGCACCTCGCCTCTGCAGGAACTCGATGGCGCGATTACACCTAACGGTCTGTTTTATGAGAGACATCATGCTGGCGTGCCGCAAATCGATCCTGCTGAACATCGTTTGATGTTGCACGGACTGGTAGAGCGACCCCTGGTGTTCACGGTGGATGAGATCAGGCAGTTCCCCTGTGTGTCTCCCATTTATTTTCTGGAGTGTTCCGGCAATCCATCCTTTTTGCCACCTTATGGGAAAACGGCGGCCGAGGTCGCGGGCCTGGTCAGTTGCGCGCAATGGACAGGGGTACCCCTGAAAACCCTGCTGGAACATGCGGGCTTGAAAAAAGAAGCGAAATGGATTGTCGCCGAGGGGGCGGATGGTGCGGCCATGACGCGCAGTATTCCAATTGAAAAGTGTCTTGACGATGTCCTGGTGGTGTATAGCCAGAATGGCGAACGGTTACGACCAGAACAGGGGTACCCGATCCGGCTGTTTGTTCCCGGGTTTGAAGGCAATATGAGCATCAAATGGTTGCGCCGGCTGCATGTGACCGATCAGCCGGGTTATACCAGAGAGGAGACCGGTAAATATACAGACCTGATGGCCGATGGACGTGCGCGCAAATTTTCATTTGTGATGGAGTGCAAGTCCCTGATTACTCAGCCATCGGGCACGCATAAGCTCACGCGTAAGGGTACGCACGAAATCCGCGGTATTGCCTGGAGCGGGCATGGAAAAATCACGGCTGTTGATATTTCAACGGACGGTGGCAATACCTGGCAACCAGCCACATTGCAGGAACCCGTTATTAGCAAAGCCCTGACGGCATTCCGCTTCTTGTTTGACTGGAATGGCGAAGAACAGGTCATTATGAGCCGCGCTGTTGATGAAACCGGTTATGTACAGCCAACGCTGGATCAACTGATTAAAGCTCGTGGCACCATGTCCTTTTATCATAATAATGCGGTCCAGCCATGGAAGATCGCTACAACCGGAGAGGTCACCAATGGACGCGTTTAAACCCATTATGCTTGGCGCCTGTCTTATGGCTATGTCATCTGTCATCTATGCCCAGCAGGCCCATGATTTCAAAGGACTGGGTACGCCGGCGAGTCATGAGCAGATCGCAGGCTGGAATATCGATGTCTATCCTGATGGCACCGGCCTGCCTGGTGGGCAGGGTACGGTTGCGCTGGGCGAGAAAGTATATAAAACCCAGTGCATGAGTTGCCACGGCGTGAATCTGGAAGGTGGTTTGGGGCCGAAACTGGTTGGCGGGCAGGGAAGCCTGGCTACAGATAAACCGGTAAAAACGATTGGTAGTTACTGGCCATATGCGACGACCGTATTCGATTATGTGCGGCGCGCCATGCCATTCCAGAGCCCGCAATCGCTGAGCAACGAGGACGTGTATAGCGTGACGGCCTATTTGTTGAGCAAAAATAATATTGTGCCGGGCGACGCGACACTGGATGCGAAAACACTGGCAGCAGTGAAGATGCCCAATCGGGATGGCTTCTATGTGGATGATAGACCGGACACTAAAAATGAACGGTGTATGAAGGATTGTCTGAAGAAGTAATTGCCTGTGTGATATGACGGCAATGCTGGAAGTAAGCGGCCTGGCTATACCGATACGATTGCGGTATGTCAGGCTGACGCCATCTTCAAAATTTGACACTCTGGAATTGTGGCATATTCACGTTCAGAGCTAGTCAATATGTGACGGAACTGGAAGCCTATTGCCCCGATGTTTTAGCCGCATGTGAGGCGGCCACTGTCATTGGCTAGCCGGCCAGCTTCGCACTGATTAATCGGTTCATACTCACTCCCTGCTCTGCTGCGGCGATGGCGAGATTTCGATGAACCAAAGGAGGTACCCGTACTCGGAACTGCCCGCTATATTGTTTATCTGCAATTGGCGACGGGATGACTTCTCCGTTACGTTGCATATCTTCAACCGCCAGAGCAACGACTTGCATAATGCCAGTTAAAGCCGTTGCTGGATCACCTGCCAGCCAGGATAAAGAAGGGAGCTCGGCACACAGGCCAACATGCTCCTGATCTTCAGGAGACCAACTGACTCGGTATGTATAGTGATTAACGTTAATTTTCATGGTCTAACATTGATTTCGCGTTATTGAGCTGTTCCAGCGCAGTCAAGACCTGTTTGACCTGATAGGTTTTGGCTTTGCCGTTACTGTTTTGAATATTGACTCGAGGGTCGCCGTGCCATGGTGTCTTAAAGATCATATGGCTGGAGCTGCTAAAGCGTGGCTTGCCAAAAAAATGGGTACAAATCTTCACTAATTCTGAAAAGCGGACATTTGCAGGTTCATTTTTCATCTTTGCCAGAATTTTCATTAATCCAGCCACAGTATCACCATCGTGCAACAGAATTTATGGTATCAATATTGAGACCAAATTTCAACAAATGCAATCTATGAAAAAAAAGTGATGGGCGGTGAGTGACCGTTTTATCGTAGTCAGTGGACAATTGATCGTCTTGTTTTGTACTCCAGGGCGAGTCATCAATATCAGGGAAGGTTATCGGTCCCTGCGTTGTTCCAATTACGCCAGGAATCGCTAAGTGCCAACCGGGTAATATTTGTTTTGTAAATCGGATTCGTTTTTTCATCTCAGATTCAATGTCATTTTGTGTGAGAAGCTCATACTTGGATGACGCCTTGTGAGTGCTCACATAAATTGTTTGCGTCGAATCATCCGAGTCTATTGCTGCTTTTAGCCGCCCACAATATCGGAATCTACTAGGCCCTAAACCTAACAATTTTTTCGACGAATCGTCTCCTTCACCAATCCCCACGCTTGCTGCAGTGCATGATTGTCACAACGACGTAACAGTGCTAGCCTAAAATGAAATCGTTTTCATAAGACGTTTTCAATGCCATGAAAAATCGCAGCGACCGGATTTCGATTCTTGATATTGCCACTCAGGCGGGTGTTTCGCCTGCAACGGTGTCGCGCGTTTTCAATGCGCCACACCTGGTAAGCGAGCGAACACGCGAGCAGATTCTGGCCGTTGCGCTGGAGCACGGCTATCGTCCGAATGCATCGGCACGCACGCTGCGAACCCAACGCAGTCACGTGATCGGTGTCGTGTTACCAACACTGAACAACCCTGTATTTGCAGAATGTCTGCAGGGTATTACACAGGCAACAGCGGCCCATGGTTATGCCATCATGCCGGCCACCACAGAATACAAACTCGCGAATGAAATTGAAGCTGTCGCGCAATTGCAGGCTTTCGGTGTTGATGGCGTGCTTCTGGTGGTATCTGATGCAGACTCATCGCAAGCCGTGGCACAGTTGCAGGCGCAGGAAACACCTTATGTGCTGGTTTACAACCGTCATCCCGATCATCCCTGTGTGTCGGTTGAAGGCGAACTGGCCGTACATGATTTGGTGCAGGAGCTGGTGCAGCTTGGACACACGAAAATTGCCATGGTGTGTGGCCAGCTGCAGGCCTCTGATCGGGCGCAGCAGCGTTATGCGGGATTTGTGGCAGGGATGAAGAAAGCACGCCTGAAGCCTGCAGCATTGATAGAAGTGCCGTTTGTTGAAACAGCGATCGACAATATTGCAAGTGTATTAGGCGCTGAGTCCCGCCCCACTGCATTGGTCTGCTCCAACGATCTGTTGGCCGTTCGTGCCATGAGGGCAGCCCATCAATGCCAATTGCGGGTGCCACAGGATATCAGTGTGATCGGCTTTGACGGCATCGGTCTTGGCATGGATCTGACACCGGCCTTATCAACGATCGCGCAACCCAATGCACGTATGGGTCATGAAGGCGTGCAGTTGCTGGTCAGGTCCATTGAAGCGGGCAGGGTGCCCGCAGCCGGCGACAGTATTACGCTTGACTACGAATTTCATCGGGGCGAGTCCTGCGCGCAGGCCCCAATATCTCACTGCGCCAATTCCTGAAACATATATCACTGCCTATTTAATTCTGGAGATTAGGATGTCACGCATTCTGAAACGTTTTGCCCAGGCGGGCCTGCTAAGCCTTGGCCTCGCTGCCGCCGCTTCTGCCTCTGCACAAACCGCCATCTGTTATAACTGCCCTACAGAGTGGGCCGACTGGGGTACCCAGCTCAAAGCCATCAAGGACAAGACCGGCGTTACGATTCCACCGGACAATAAAAACTCCGGGCAATCGCTGGCCCAGATGGTGGCAGAGAAAGCCAACCCTGTGGCAGACATTACCTATCTGGGTATTTCATTTGCTGTTCAGGCACAAAAAGAGGGCGTGCTGGGCACTTATAAGCCGGCGCACTGGGAAGATATTCCCGCCGATCTAAAAGACACGGATGGTCACTGGTTCACAACGCACAGTGGCACCATGGGCTTTATGGTTAACGTGGATGCGCTGGAAGGCAAACCCGTACCACGTTCCTGGAAAGACCTGCTCAAGCCGGAATATAAGGGTTTGATCGGCTATCTGGATCCATCATCTGCGTTTGTCGGCTATGTTGGCGCCGTTGCTGCCAACGTGGCACTGGGCGGCACGCTGGACAATTTCAAGCCTGGTATTGATTATTTTAAAGCCCTGCAGGCGAACGACCCCATTGTGCCCAAGCAGACCTCCTATGCGCGCCTGCTGTCTGGTGAGATCGGCATTTTGCTGGATTATGACTTCAATGCTTACCGGGCGAAATATAAGGACAACGCCAATGTGGCTTTCGTGATTCCAGCAGAAGGTACGGTTGCCGTGCCTTATGTGATGAGTCTTGTTGCAAATGCGCCGCATGCCGACAATGCACGCAAGGCATTGGATTTTGTGATGTCCGACGAAGGTCAGGCAATCTGGGCACGCGCATTCCTGCGCCCGGTGCGTGCCAGCGCCATGCCCGCCGATGTGCAGGCCAAGTTTCTGCCGGCTGCGGATTATGCGCGTGTCAAGACTATCGATTACGGAAAAATGGCGGACGTGCAGCGTGATTTTTCCGAACGTTATATGAAAGAGGTACGTTAATGGTCGTGCCGCAGCAACTTAAGCGCCGCATTGTTGGCTATTGATTACATGTGAAATAGACAAGACAGGAAAAAAAGTATGTCCGCCCCTCTTTCCGCTTCCGGCCGTCGCAGTTCGACGCTGCTCGTGTGCCTGGCTCCGGTGACGGTGTTTTTCATTGCCTTCTGGATACTGCCGGTGGTGCGCCTGATTGCGCTTCCTGCAGAAAAGGGCTGGCAGACCTATTTTCTTGTCCTGACCGATTCCCGGTACATGTGGAGCATGATCAATACGGTGCTGCTGTCGCTGGCGACTACGCTGGTGACGCTGGTGGTTGGAGGTGCCGTGGGCATTTATCTGGCACGCCGACGTTTTGCCGGTCGCCAGGTGCTGCTTTCCTTATTGACGGCGCCGCTGGCTTTCCCTGGCGTCATTATTGGTTTCTTTATTATTCTGCTGGGTGGCCGACAGGGCTGGTTGGCTGATATCGGCAGTATGCTGGGTATGGGGCGTATCACCTTTGCATACGGTGTGGTCGGCCTGTTTCTTGGCTATCTGTATTTCTCGCTGCCGCGCGCTATTGCATCCTACACGGCCGCCGCCGAGGCCATGGATGGTCAGCTGGAAGAAGCCGCCCGGGTACTGGGGGCGTCGCGCTGGGAAATCACACGTGATGTCTGGCTGCCGCAACTGGCCCCCACCACCGTGGCCTGTGGTGCGATCGTGTTTGCCACCGCGATGGGCGCGTTTGGTACTGCCTTCACACTGGCCAGTAAGTTCGAAGTGGTGCCCATTACCATCTATAACGAATTTACCAATTACGCCAATTTTGCGCTCGCGGCATCGCTATCGATTGCTCTGGGCATTGTGACCTGGGCGGTGCTCTTCATCGCACGCATGGCCGGTACGTCCTCGGCTGCTGCATAGGAGTGTGTCATGACGACTCAACCTCAGAAATCCGCCCCTTTATTGTTTTTTATCACCCTGGTGGTGTGTCTGTTCATGTTCATTCCGGTCATCATCTCGGTGATGGCAGGCCTGGTGAATAACTATCGAACAGGGCTCAAAAGCGGTCTGACCCTGCGCTGGATCGAAGAAGTATGGTCTGTGTATGGGTCTACTGTAAGCGCATCTGTGATATTGGCGCTGGTATGCGTCATCTGCACATTACTGCTTGGTGTGCCCTGTGCCTATGCCCTGGCGCGCAGTCGTTCGCGTTTTGCCCGTGCTTTTGAAGAAGTACTGACCCTGCCGGTTGCGGTGCCGGGACTGGCCACGGCGCTGGCGCTGATTCTCGCCTACGGTGAAATCAATCTGCTGCGACAAAGTTTCGGCTTTATTCTGATCGGGCATATTCTTTTTACGCTGCCTTTCATGGTGCGCACGGTCTCATCTGCTTTTCAGCGGCCGGACCTGCTGGCGATTGAAGAGGCGGCGAGAACGCTGGGTGCGTCGTTTTTTCAGCGTTTTCTGGGTGTGCTTGTACCGGCTGTGTTTCCGGCCATTCTGGCAGGCATGCTGATGGTCTTTACGCTTTCCATTGGTGAGTTCAATCTTACATGGATGCTGCATACGCCCATGACCCGAACGTTGCCGGTGGGGCTGGCCGATAGCTACGCGTCCATGCGTATTGAAGTGGGTTCCGCTTACACACTGGTTTTTATTCTGGTCATTTTGCCCATTCTCTGGTTGCTGCAGGGACTTGCCAGCCGGGTACAGAAACACTATGGCAACTGAATTATACTTATCATGAACATTGAAAAAACACGCATCAATATTATTAATTGCGCCAAGACCTATCCCGACGGCACGCGCGGTCTGCAGCCGGTCAGTCTGACCATCGAGCCGGGTGAAGTCATTGCGCTGCTTGGCCCCTCTGGTTGCGGCAAAACGACCTTATTGCGTTTGTTGGCAGGGCTGGAGAGTGCTGATCCAGGCAGTCAGATTTTATTTGCAGACCAGGATGTGACGCATCTATCGGTGGAAAAGCGGGGGATCGGCATGGTATTCCAGAGTTATGCGCTTTTTCCGCAGATGACAGTACAGGCGAATATTGCCTATGGGCTGAAGGTGCGCGGCGTACCGGATCAGGAGCAGAAGCAAATCGTTGCTGAACTGGTCGATCTGGTCCGGCTCAATGGCATGGAAAAAAAACGACCGGCAGAATTGTCGGGTGGTCAGCGGCAACGCGTTGCGCTGGCGCGTGCCGTTGCCGTCAAGCCGCGTGTGTTGCTATTGGACGAGCCGATGGCGGCGCTCGATGCCAAGCTGAAAGAAGCGTTGCGCGACGAGCTGGCACAGTTGCTGCATCGGCTGGGCATTACCACCGTGCATGTGACGCATGACCAGCACGAGGCCCTGGCGATTGCCGATCGGCTGGCGATCATGAGTGCCGGCCAGATTGTACAGGTAGGCGATGGCGAGTCTTTGTACAGAAAGCCGGCGCATCCTTTTGTGGCGCAGTTCCTGGGACGCGTGAACCGCGTGGAGCGTGATGATAAAGCCATGACAGATGGCGTTATTTCATTTGGCGATAATGCCGTGCTTGCGTGTCCGGAACATCTGAGATCGCAGCCAGCCATTCTGCTGCGACCCGAAGATATTGGTATTGGCCCTGTCGTCCAGGGATACCCGCGGGCCACGGTAGAACGTCGTATTTTCCTGGGAGACCGCGTGCAGTTTCAATTGAGAACGCCAGATCAGCAGCTTCTGATGGCAGAGCAGCCTGGTGATACCCTTTTTCGCGAAGGCGAAGTGATCGGGCTGCATATCGACACGGCGCGCTTCCTTCCTGCTTATGACAACTGACATCATGACTATTCTTGCACAAATCACCGATCTGCATATTCGGGAACCCAACAAGCTGGCTTATGGCCGTCTGGATACTGCACCTTATTTACGTACTTGCGTCGAATCGCTGCTCAGGCTGCGTCAGAAGCCGGACGCGGTCGTACTAACCGGCGATCTGACCGATTTTGGCCGACCTGCCGAATACGCACATCTGCGTCAATTGCTGGCGCCGCTGGATATGCCGCTCTATCTTCTGCCGGGGAATCACGACGACAGGGCAAACCTGCGCGCCGCCTTCCCCGAACATAGCTATATGGAGTCGGGTGAGTTCATCCAGTATGCGGTGGATATCGGGCCATTGCGGCTGATTGCGCTGGATACCATGATTCCCGGGCAAAGTGGCGGGCAGCTGTGTGCCTCGCGATTGCAATGGTTGCGTGAGATGCTGGCGGCCAGCGATGGCCGGCCGGTGATTATTGCGATGCATCATCCCCCATTCAGGACCCTGATCGGACATATGGACAAAATTGGATTGCAGGCGGGAACAGAAGAGCTCAGGGAGATTGTTTCGCAATACAGCAATATTGAACGCATTATTTGCGGGCATCTGCACAGGGTGATCGACGTTCGTTTTGGTGGAACCATCGCATCTACTGCGCCAGCGCCAGCCCATCAGGTAACGCTGGATCTGGATGTAAACGCCGAATCATCATGGATGCTGGAGCCGCCCGGTTTCCGGGTGCATGCCTGGGATGAAGTCAATACCAGACTGGTCTCTCACCTGGCGCCCTCCGGGCAGTTTGAGGGGCCGTATCCTTTTCATGAGAATGGGGCGTTGATTGATTAAGCGTCTGCGTCCGGCTACCCGCGTTTCCACTTGCGGATTTTCGTGCGAAAGGTTGTGAGCGGCGCGACGGTGTTGATATGCAGCCATTTGTAGACCGGCCAGGCGGCAGGGGTAGACGATGCCCACTGGCGGCGGCCGGATTCGAAGAAATCCTCATCCGAAAATGAATCGACAAGACAGATAATTCCAATGAGACGATTCGCGAATTCGACCTGTAACTGCTCAAGAGAGAAACCGCGCCATTTTTGATAGAACGATGCATACAGACCGCCAAGCTGGTTCCACTGGAAACCCGCGGCGGGCGTGGTCACCGTTTTGCCGCTTTGTTCATCGTGTTCCCAGTCGAGCAATAAATCCATCCATCCGATCTGATAGGCAAGCATCTGTGCAGGGCTGCGATCTACGCCCGGTTTTATCAGATCTCTTTGGGATTCTGCAATATCTTCAAACTCGGAAATAAATAACTGAGCGCGTTTGGTTAGCTCATCTTTAAATGATTCTTTGGTTGGGTATGTATTCACGACAAGGCCTTTGATGCGTTGTATAGCCACCACTCGGTGTGATGTCGGTTTTAATCAGTTTGAATTTTAAGGCATCTGCGCAAATCACGTTTTGATCTATATCTTGATTTGCGCTACAGATTTTTCGTGTGACATTCCTGTGCTCATCAGATAGCGATCGGTACGGTGGGGAAACAACTGCGCTCACCGGGAAAGCCTTGCGCATTTCCCGGCAAGCCGATCGGCTCAGCCTCTTAAGCGTGCGACCGTCTTGTCTGCCACGTTGGTTTGCCATGGATATCGCTGCTGATATTGGGTCACGAAATCGTCAATTTGCGGTTTCAGCGTGAGTGTTGCATCGACAAGATCCAGATTATCCAGAAACATGCGGCGATGGCGTTCATGCAGCGTGAAGCGGGCGCGGGTGCGATGACTTTGAACCGTCATATTGACCAGATCGATTGCCACATGCGCGGTTTGTGGCGTCGCGACGTCTGCAAGGATGCGCTTTACCTCGTCTTCGCTCAGAACAACCAGTAACAGACGGTTATTCATGGCATTGGAGTAAAAAATTTCGGCAAAGCTGGACGCGATAACCGCTTGTATGCCAAACTGGCTAAGCCCCCATACGGCATGCTCGCGGCTTGAGCCACAGCCGAAGTTGGCGCCGCCCACCAGGATACTGGCATGGGCGTATCCTTTGCGGTTCAGGACGAAATCCTCAACAGGCCGACCCTGCCGGTCAAATCGCATGTCGTACAGCAGGCCCTTATCCAGTCCCTTTTTGTCTATACCGCGCAAAAACTGTTTTGGCATTATTTGATCGGTATCAAGATTGGGCTGAGGGATGGGGGCTGCGATGCCCGCGATGACATGTTGCTTAGTCATAAAGATTCTCCGGTTGATTTCAGCTTGCGTACATCGGTAATGACGCCTGTGATGGCAGCGGCAGCGGCCATGGCCGGGCTCATCAGATGCGTGATGGCACCGCGGCCCTGCCGGCCTTCGAAATTGCGATTGGTGGTGGAGGCGCAGCGCTGGCCGAAACCAAGGACATCATCGTTCATGGCCAGACACATGGAACAACCGGGTTGACGCCATTCGAAGCCGGCATCAATCAGTATCTGCGCAATACCTTCTGCCTCTGCCTGTTGCCGGACGGCGCCGGAACCGGGGACCACCATGGCGCGCACACCCGGCGCTACTCGATGTTTTCTTACAATCTGCGCGACTTCACGCAGATCTTCAATGCGCGCGTTGGTACAGGAGCCGATAAAGACATGTTGAATGGGTGTGCCTGCCAGCGATGCGCCAGGTGTCAGACCGGTATAGTCAAGCGCCTGTGCAGTGTAGGAACGGGTTCCCGTTCCAGCCTGCTCCGGCTCGTCCGCAGGGATGCGTTCTTCTATGGAAATAGCCTGATCGGGGCTGATCCCCCAGGTGACGTAGGGTGCGACTTCGCTGGCGTCAAAGCGATGGGTGACGTCAAATACCGCGTCATCATCACTGAACAACGTTGCCCAGTGCGCCAGGGCGTGTTCACGCATGTCGCTTGTAATATCGGTAGCTCGCGCGAGTACATAATCAATGGCGAGCTGGTCGGGGGCGATCAGGGCGCCGCGTGCCCCCGCTTCAACAGCCATATTGCAGAGTGTGAAGCGGGACTCAATGGACAGCGCGCTGATGGCCGAGCCGCAAAACTCAATCACGTATCCCCGGGCGCCCTGAGCACCGATATGACGGATGATTTTCAAAATGAGATCCTTGGCCGTACAGCCAACGGGCAATGTACCCTGAACCTCTATTCGCATATTTCCGGCCAGACGATACACCAGCGTTTGCGTCGCAAGCACATGTTCCACTTCAGACGTGCCAATGCCAAAACCCAACGCGCCCAGCGCTCCGTATGTGGTGGTGTGGCTATCGCCGCAAATCACAACCATACCCGGACGGATCATGCCATGTTCAGGACTGACTACATGTTCGATTCCCTGCAATGGATCATTGGTATCAAACAGCGGAATGCCGTGCATATCACAATTGCGTTTGAGGTTGCTGGCCTGCAGGGCTGAGGCAGGATCGGCAATGATCCGGTTCCTGACCGCGTGAGTGGGGATAATATGACTGACGACTGCCACATTCTGCCCGGGCAAAGGCACGGGCAGGCCTTTGTCGTTTAAGCCCGCAAAGGCTTGCGGGCTGGTGTACTCATTCATCAGATGCAGATCGGTATACAGCAGAATATTCTGCTCGTCCAGTGTGGCGACGGTATGCGAGGCAAGCAGTTTTTGGTAGAGGGTTTTTGCAGTCATATTATTTCATCGGACATAGAGAGGGTTTAGTCGGCTTTGATGCCGCTGGCCTTGATCAGCGAATCCCATTTTTTCATGTCGCTGGCCAGTAGCTGACGTGCTTCGGCGGTGGTTGACGGGGCGGGATCAAATGCTTCTCTGGTCATGCGTTGCCGTAGCTCCGGTTTGTTCAAGGTGGCGTTGAGCGTGGCATTGAGTTTTTCAATCACGGGCTTGGGTGTGCCGGCGGGGGCAAATACCATGAACCAGGTTTCGAAGCTGTAATCAGGCAAACCCGCTTCCGCAATGGTGGGAACATCGGGCATCAGCGGCGAGCGTTTAGGACCGGTTACACCGAGTGGTCGCAATTGGCCGCCCTGAACTTGCGGCAGCGCTGCTGACAATACAGGGAAGCTCAATTGCACATGCCCGCCGATCGTGTCCAGTAAAGCCGGACCACCGCCCCGGTAGGGGACATGGGTAATATCGGTTTGCGAGACTGATTTGAACAGTTCAGCGGCCATGTGAAACGTACTGCCTGTACCGGCGGACCCGTATTGCAGTGTGCCGGGTGTTGCTTTGGCATCGCGGATCAGGTCCTTCACGCTATGGGCCGATAGTTGATTGTTCACAACCAGGACGTGCTGGGACGTAGCAACCATGCCAATTGGATCCAGATCGGCAAGTGTGTCGTACGGCATGCGCGGATAGAGCGCGGGGTTGATCGCCAGCGATACGGTCTGTAAGCCAATGGTGTAGCCGTCGGGTTTGGCCTTACTGACCAGGTCAACGCCGATATTGCCACCGGCCCCGGCCTTGTTCTCAATCACCAGTGGTTGCCCAAGGGCTTTGGCCCAGTCATCGGTAATCAGGCGGGCAGCGATATCTGCGCTACCGCCGGGTGCATACGGAACGATCAGCTTGACCGGTCGTTCCGGAAAGGACTGGGCCAGACAGGCTGTAGGCAAAACAAAGGCCATGCTGAGCAGAAAACGGCGTAAATGAGTAATCCTGCGCATTGTTTGTCTCCGAAAAATTATTTTGTGTGGTCGTGTCGCATCACGGTTAGTTGACCCGCAGCCCTATTCTAATTTGCTTTATTGCAGACATAATGTCAGTCAATTCAATTTATTATTTCCTGTGGAGATATAATCAGGTCATGAATTTCAATTGAAATCGATACCTGAGTACGGTCACTACATGGATTCCTATTCTGATCTTGGATTTTTCGTTTTGCTGGCCAGGCATGCGACGCTGGCGCGTGCAGCCCAGGAGATTGGTGTGACGCCATCTACGGTAAGTAAGCGTCTTGCCGCGCTGGAGCAGCGCCTGGGTGTTCGGCTGATGAACCGCACCACGCGGCGGATCAGTTTTACCGCAGAGGGGGAGTCCTATCTTGCTCAGGGTAACCATTTGCTCAATGAACTGAAAATGCTGGAGCAGGCCCTGGCGGGTAGCCGCGCTGCACCGCGCGGCCTGCTACGGGTTCATGCCACGCTGGGTTTTGGACGACGTTATATTGTGCCCCTGGTCTCGCAGTTCCAGCGGGATAACCCCGAAGTTGAAATACAAATGCAATTGAGTGACCGTCCGGTGAATCTGCTCCAGGACGGTTTCGATGTGGCGATCTGCTTTGGCGAGCAGCGGGACTCCAGCCTGACGGCAAGAACCATTGCCCTGAATCGCCGGATCCTTTGCGCTTCACCAAAGTATCTTGAGCATGCAGGAATGCCGGCGCATCCATCGGCGTTGCGCACGCATCGCTGCATTGTCATCAGGGAGAATGATGAGACTTTCGGCACCTGGCGCCTGACCATGGGCACGCGCAGCGAGACCATCAAGGTGCGCGGGCCGCTGAGCACCAACGATGGTGAGTCGGCGCTGGCATGGGCGCTGGATGGGCACGGTATTCTGATGCGATCTGAATGGGATGCAAAACCCTATCTGGAATCGGGGCGTTTGCGAGTGGTGCTCCCGGAATGGGAACTGCCACCCGCCAATGTCATGGCGGTATACCCCACCCGACAGAATTTGTCTGCCCGAACCCGGGCGTTTGTGAATGCCCTGGTGGAATGGTTTGAACCGCAGGGCAGGCGGTTTTGAAATCAATGAGTAATCCCTGGCAACGCAATGGAGCCCGTTATTCGATAAAATGCAGGGCATTGCCTTGACTGCGGTTTCAGGATGTCAAAATGACAGTACAACATAGTCCAGTAAATGTTCACCTCTGCGTTTGTGTTACGGGAACGATGCCATGCCGTACGATCTAGAGAATCGCCTGGTGATTGGCGTGGCCTCCAGCGCCGTTTTTGACCTGAGTGCTTCGGACTCGGTTTTCAAACGTGATGGCGAGGAGGCCTATCGTAAATTTCAGGAGCGCAATCTTAATAATCCGCTGCCAAAAGGGATTGCGTTCCCTTTTGTGAAAAGGCTACTTTCGTTAAATCATATGCGGCCCGATCCGGAAGATCCGCTGGTTGAAGTGATATTGCTGTCACGCAACGATCCGGACACGGGCCTGCGCGTGATGAAAACAATTGAACACTACGGGCTGGGTATTACGCGTGCCATTTTCATGCAGGGGCGCTCGCCTTATGAATATATCCCTGCGCTGAACATATCGCTGTTTTTGTCTGGCAACAAGGCTGATGTCGACGCCGCAATCGGCGCGGGCTATCCTGCCGGCTACGTGCTGGATTCAAAATTTGACGATGATGAACAGGATCAGGCTTTACGCATCGCTTTTGACTTTGATGGCGTGCTGGCCAGTGACGAATCTGAAAGCATTATGCAAGCGTCCGGATTGACTGATTTTCATGCTCATGAAGTGGCAAACGTCATGAATTCGCATGGTCCCGGCCCCTTGCAGCAGTTTCTGATTCGGGTAGCAAAGATTCAGTCTATCGAAGAGCAATTCAAAAAGCAGAATCCTGATTATGAGAACCGGCTACGCGTATCGCTGGTGACGGCCAGAAATGCGCCGTCACATGAACGGGCGCTCAATACGCTGAAAGCCTGGGGAGTGATGACCAATGATGCCTTTTTCCTTGGCGGCATTGCAAAAAAACATGTGCTGGGTGTGCTTAAGCCTCATATCTTTTTTGACGACCAGTCTGCCCATCTGGAGATGACCCGCTCGCTGGTGCCGTCGGTGCATATTCCATTTGGCATAACCAACAAGGCAGTTGAAAATGACTCAGGCCAAGCGCAGCTCATTGACTCGGTGAAGTGAGCCATTTCAGGCGATTATGCCGCTAAAACAGCACAAGCGTCATCACGTTGCCGGTGATTACGACGTATTCCGTGCTGGCAGCAAGTACATTGACGCCTTCGCAACGTGCCAGTCTGTTTATTCAGGAAGTCAGGATCGCGCATCTGCGATCAAATGACACGCCTGATTTCTCTCGCCGTATCCTGCAACAAGGGCAGAATATGCTCAATTAAATATCGCTTTGTTGTTCGGGTGGTTGGTGAAACGATATTGATCGCCGCAACGACTTTGTTCTGTTGTCCATAAATGGGTACTGCAACGGCGTGTACACCGAGTTCGTGCTCCTCACTTGAATAACACCATTCCCTCTCCTTGATCGTATTGAGCAGTTTCAGGAAAGCGGCGTTGTTGGTCTGGGTGAATTTGGTGATCCGTTGCAGAGGGTAATGCACCAGCCACTGCTGTTGTTCGTCTGTAGAGAGATAGGCCAGCAGGATTTTGCCGGCAGACGTTGCATGAGCAGGCAGGCGGTTCCCCAATGTCAGGCCATAGGGGTTGACGCGATCTTCCTGTTGCATGGCGGCGCTACGGGCAATGGTGATCGCTTCATAGCCATCAAGCACCATGACCGAGTAGATCAGGGAGGTCTGGTTCGTAAGCAGGTTCAACAGGGGTTGCGATACTTTGGGCAGCGTGGCGCCACCAATATAAGAACCCGAAAATCGAAGTACTTTCGGGCTCAGATAAAAGAAGTGGCCGTCAGACTCCAGATATCCCAAATACTCCAGCGTTAATAAATGACGACGGGCAGCAGCGCGCGTCATGCCGGTTTTTTCTGCCGCTTGTGAAATATTCAGACGATGGCGCTCCGACCCGAAACTGTCCAGAATGGCCAGGCCTTTGCTGATGCCTGCAACAAAATCTTCGTGGCGAATCCTCTTTTTATTCTGTGGATTCTCGATGAGCCGATTCTGCCGGAGCGCTATTTCATTTGGCTTATTCAGTTGTCATTTCCTTCAGGGAATACCCTGAGTTTGGGCGATAAAAGTATGATTTGTTCGATCATCGCACAAAAAGCCAAAAAAGTGGCTGGCAAAAGGGTGTGAAACTATAAAAAATGAGGGGGTTGATAATTTAAATCAAACTTACCGGCAAATTTATTGCACCTTGTTGTACTGTAGTTGATCACGAGGTGTAGTGCCAGATGCCAGGTGAGATCAGTTGCCCGACACATTGGAGACATGTGATGATTGATAAAACTGCCGCTTCATTGGCAGATGTACTGTCGCAGATTCGCGACGAGGCCACCATTATGATCGGTGGTTTTGGCAGTGCCGGGCAACCCGCTGAACTGATCGACGGTCTGATCGACCTGGGCGTACGAAACCTGACCATCGTTAACAATAATGCCGGTAACGGCGATCACGGTCTAGCCAAATTGCTCAAGACCGGTGCGGTACGGAAGATGATCTGCTCTTTCCCCCGTCAAACAGACTCCTGGGTTTTTGACGAACTGTATCGCGCAGGCAAAATAGAACTCGAATTGGTCCCTCAGGGTAATCTGGCCTGTCGCATACAGGCCGCCGGGATGGGGCTGGGCGCAGTGTATACGCCGACCGGCTTTGGCACCTTGCTTGCCGAAGGCAAGGAAAGTCGGAACATTAAGGGAAAGGACTACGTTCTTGAATATCCGATTACCGCTGATTTTGCGCTGATTAAAGCCTATAAAGGCGATCGCTGGGGCAATCTGGTGTACCGCAAGTCGGCTCGCAACTTTGGCCCCATCATGGCGATGGCTGGCGCGGTAACGATTGCCCAGGTGAGCGAGGTGGTTGAGTTGGGTGCGCTGGACCCCGAGCATGTGGTAACGCCCGGGATCTTTGTAACGCACGTTGTTCAGGTTCCCTGTGCACCAGCGGCAGCGCGGAGAGCAGCATGAGCTATACAAAGCTGACTCGTGACCAGATTGCCGAGCGCGTTGCCCGGGACATTCCTGACGGAGCCTATGTCAATTTGGGAATAGGCTTGCCAACAAAAATCGCCAGTTATCTGCCTCAAGACAAGGACGTGTTTCTGCATTCCGAAAACGGCCTGCTGGCGTTTGGACCGCCGCCGCCTGCAGGGCAGGAAGATCCGGAGTTGATCAACGCGGGTAAGGAATTTGTCACCATGCTGGACGGAGGAAGCTTTTTCCATCACGGTGATTCGTTTGCCATGATGCGGGGCGGGCATCTTGATATTTGTGTGCTGGGCGCGTTCCAGGTCGCTGCCAATGGTGACCTTGCCAATTGGCATACTGGCGCTCCGGATTCGATCCCAGCTGTAGGGGGCGCCATGGATCTTGCCGTTGGCGCGAAACAGGTATTCGTGACGACAGATCATAACACCAAGACGGGAGAGCCGAAGATTGTGGGCGAACTCAGTTACCCCGCTACCGGTTTGAAATGTGTTGACCGCATTTACACCGACTTATGTGTGATCGATGTGACACCGGACGGACTGAGCGTGATCGAGATTGTCGAGGGATTGTCATTCGAGCAATTGCAATCCCTTACCGGCGCTCTGCTCATTGACGCTACGCAATCTTAAAAGGAGTGTTGCCATGAGCCGCTTATACGCCAGCCTGTTCTATCAGAAAGACGTGACGGATATTTTCAGTGACCGCTCGCTATTGAAGTATCTGATGACGACTGAAATAGCACTTGCAAAGGCGCAGGCGCTGGTGGGCGTCATCCCGCAAGCCGCTGCGCAAGGCATTGAACAGGTTTGCACGACGCAAGGGCTGGAAAAACTGAATGAGAACGCATTGGCCACGGCAGGCGGGCTGGCAGGCAATATCGCCATTCCATTTGTAAAACAGCTGACTGCCCTGGTAAAGGCAAGTGATGAAGACGCGTCGCGTTATGTTCATTGGGGGGCAACCAGCCAGGATGTGCTGGATACCGCCTGTATTTTGCAGTGCCGCGATGCGCTGGTCATTATCCAGGCGCAATTGGAACAGGCATACGACACGGCACTTGCGCAGGCAAAGGTTTACCGACATCAGATCATGATGGGACGTACCTGGCTGCAGCAGGCATTACCCATCACTTTTGGCCACAAGCTCGCCCGCTGGGCGTCGGTATTCAGGCGTGATTTGAACCGCATCGAAGCGATGAGAGCGCGGGTATTGACGGCGCAGCTGGGCGGAGCGGTAGGTTCGCTGGCCTCATTGAACGATCAGGGCACCGCCGTGGTGGCCGCTTTTGAGGCGCAACTGAATCTGACGGAACCCCTGTGCACCTGGCATGGTGAGCGCGATCGTATTGTTGAGATAGCGAGTGTGCTGGGACTGGTGGTGGGCAATCTGGGAAAAATGGCGCGCGACTGGTCGCTGCTGATGCAGACCGAAGTGGGTGAGGTGTTTGAACCGATGGGAGAAGGGCGGGGTGGCTCTTCTACCATGCCGCACAAGCGGAACCCGGTGGCAGCCGCATCTGTACTGGCTGCGGCCAATCGCGTGCCTGTTCTGATCTCAAGCCTATATCAAAGTATGGTGCAGGAGCATGAGCGCAGCCTGGGTGGCTGGCATGCAGAATGGCTGTCATTGCCAGAAATATTTCAACTGTGTTCAGGAGCACTGGAACGCACGCTGGATGTCCTGCAGGGAATGCAGGTGAACCCGGAAAACATGCAGCGCAATCTTGAATGTACAAACGGATTGGTGATGGCCGAGGCGGTCATGATGCGGCTGGCTCCTACGCTGGGTCGGCTCAATGCACATCACCTGGTTGAATCTGCCTGTAAAAAAGCTGTGGACGAACAGCGCCATCTGAAGGACGTGATCGCCGAACTGGACGACATCAGGCACCAGTTCACCGGCGAGCAGATCAGTGACATGTTCAGGCCGGAATCATATATCGGCAATATTCAGGATCAGATAGATGCGGTGTTGAATGAGGCCGGCAGACAGCCCGGGTAATAGTTATTGCAAATGAGTTTAGCCAGAAAAACGGCCGGCCGCTGCCATCCGGTGAAGCCGCTGATACGTTTATCGCAAGGTAATTCGGACGATGAATCGTTTTCCAATACAGAGCAGCAATGGGATTTCGGCTGGATAATTCGGCGAGGTCCCTGATCCCTGAAAAAACACCTTGCCAGTCTATAAATAATTTCAGATATTTTTCTACAAAGGAGGAATCATGCCGTCATCGGATAATGTGATTCAAAATTCGAGCATCGATGCACAAACGCTGATTAACGATGCTCCGTTGAGCAGGTTCCAGTGGTTCATTGCCATCATCTGTTTTCTGATCGTTTTTGTTGATGGAATTGATACTGCAGCAATGGGCTTTATCGCGCCGGCACTGGCGCAGGATTGGGGCGTGGACCGCTCACAACTGGGACCCGTCATGAGCGCCGCGCTGGGCGGAATGATTTTCGGCGCATTGCTGTCCGGTCCTGCGGCTGATCGTTACGGACGCAAGTTGGTGTTGATATTGTCTATGGTGGTCTTTGGCGGTTTCAGCCTGGCGTCTGCATATGCAGGCTCGCTGGACACACTTGTGATATTGCGCTTCCTGACCGGCGTTGGCCTGGGGGCAGCCATGCCAAATGCAACCACCTTATTCTCGGAGTACTGCCCGGACCGTGTTCGCTCTTTGCTGGTCACGTGCATGTTCTGTGGATATAACCTTGGTATGGCCACAGGCGGCTTTATCAGTGGCTGGATGATTCCCGCGTATGGCTGGCATAGTCTGTTTTTGCTGGGGGGATGGGCTCCTTTGATTCTTACGGTACTGGTGATCTTCGTCCTGCCGGAGTCCTATCGCTTTTTGATCGTCAAAGGCGGCAACGCTGAAAAAGTACGGCGCATTCTAAGTCGTATTGCACCAGAGCGCGTTAAGGGAGCGACGCAGTTCCATGTGCCCGAAGAAAAATCGCAGGGCGCCAATAAAAATTCACTTGCCATGCTGTTCTCTGCGAAATACGCCAAGGGAACGCTACTGCTGTGGCTGACCTATTTCATGGGCTTGGTTGTCATTTACTTGCTCACCAGCTGGCTGCCCACACTTATGCGTGAAACCGGCGCCTCTATGGAGCGGGCAACGTTTATCGGTGGCCTGTTCCAGTTCGGTGGTGTGGTCAGTGCCCTGTTTGTCGGATGGGCGATGGACCGGTTCAATCCCAACCGTGTGATTGCCGGTTTCTATTTCGTCGCTGGCGTGTTCGCTTTTGCTGTCGGACAAAGCCTGGGCAATCCAACCCTGCTAGCCATTTTGATTCTGTGTGCAGGCATTGCCATCAATGGCGCGCAATCGGCCATGCCCGCGTTGAGTGCCCGCTTTTACCAGACCCAGTGCCGCGCCACCGGCGTGGCATGGATGTCCGGTATCGGTCGGTTCGGTGCCGTATTTGGCGCGTGGGTGGGTGCCATATTGCTGGGAAATAACTGGACCTTTACCGACATCCTGAGCATGTTGCTGATACCAGCAACAGCCGCCGCCGTAGCCGTTTTTGTGAAATCGCTCGTTTCACATACCGATGCGACATGACGTTTTTAGAAGGAGAGTAGTATGACTCAAATCATTCAGGGCGCGTATGCGCAGCGCAATACAGACGATCACCCGCCGGCCTATACGCCTGGCTATAAAACCAGCGTGTTGCGTTCGCCCAATAATGCATTAATTTCCATTGCACAAACACTGACTGAAGTGACCGCACCTCGCTTCAGTGCAGACTGGTTCGGACCGAAAGATAACGACCTTATCCTGAACCACGCTAAAGATGGTTTGCCGATTGGTGAACGGATCATTATTCACGGCTATGTACGCGATCAGTTTGGCCGTCCGGTAAAAAATGCGCTACTTGAGGTATGGCAGGCCAATGCTTCCGGACGCTATAGGCATCCTAACGATCAGTATATCGGCACGCTGGATCCGAATTTCGGCGGCTGTGGTCGCATGCTGACCGATGAAAACGGCTTTTATGTCTTTCGGACTATCAAGCCCGGCCCTTATCCGTGGCGCAACCGGATTAATGAATGGCGTCCGGCACATATTCACTTTTCCCTGATTGCCGATGGCTGGTCACAGCGGCTGATTTCGCAGCTGTATTTCGAAGGTGATACGCTGATTGACTCCTGCCCGATTCTCAAGACCGTGCCCACCCATGAACAGCGTCAGGCGCTGATCGCGCTTGAAGACAAAAGTAACTTTATCGAGGCCGATAGCCGCTGCTACCGTTTCGATATTCATTTGCGCGGACGCCGCGCGACATACTTTGAAAATGATCTGATTTGATGAAGGAAAAACACAGTATGAGTAACTGGACTTTTCAGCAATTGCACGAAACGCCGTCACAGACGGGTGGTCCTTATGTGCATATTGGCTTGTTGCCGGAACAGGCCGACATCAATGTGTTTGAATACAACTTTGATAACCAGCTGGTAACCGATAAAACCCAGGGCCAGCGCATCCGGCTCGAAGGCCAGGTATTTGACGGGCTGGGCATTCCCTTGCGCGATGTGTTGGTAGAAATTTGGCAGGCCGACGCCAACGGTGTCTATCCGGCCAAAGCGGATACACAGGGAAAAGTGGCAGATGACGCATTTCGTGGCTGGGGGCGCACCGGTGCGGATTTCAATACCGGGTTCTGGCATTTTGATACGATCAAGCCCGGATCTGTACCCGGACGCAAGGGCACGACACAGGCACCGCATATAGCATTAGTCATATTTGCGCGTGGCATCAATATCGGATTGCATACGCGCGTGTATTTTGACGATGAAGCCGAAGCGAATGCCAAAGATCCTGTTTTGAACAGCATTGAATGGGTCAGGCGTCGTGACACGCTGATCGCTACACGGCAGGAACGTGATGGTGAAGTGGTATATCGCTTCGATATCCGTATTCAGGGTGAAGGCGAAACGGTGTTCTTTGACATCTGATGCACAGGGGTTGTGTGATGCACAGCCCTTGTGGATAAAGCGGCGGCCTGATGGGGGTAGCGGTTCAGGTTGCAGTAGCTGCCAAGTCGCCGCTGTTGCATGCGGAGCAGTTGAACGATGATTTTTGTGGGAGAATAAAGTGACCAGATCAGTACCTTTATATGCGATGGCGCTGGGGCTGACTATCTCGGGCGCGGCGGTTGCCGGTACATACACGGTGGATCGTTACGACGATGACGCAGAGAAAGGTTCCCTGCGCTGGGCGATTGAGCAAAGCAACGCCAACCCCGGTGATAAAAACGAGATTCTGATTAAGGCAGTGGGGAGCGCGCCTTTTGTGATCAAGCTCAATAGTGCACTGCCTGCCATCAAGTCGCCAGTGAGCCTGATCGGCACACAATGGGCCAAGACTGGCGAATATATTACCGTTGATGGCTCCAACTACATAAAAGGGGAAGGCGCGAAAGCCTGCCCTGGCGCTAACCCGCAACAATACGGAACCAACGTACGTACGATGAGCCTGCCGGGGCTGGTGCTGCAGGACGTGAACAACGTGACGATAAAGGGCCTGGATGTGCGCCGATTCTGCATTGGGGTATTGATCAATCGTTCCAGCCATAATCTGATCGAGCATAATCGCCTGAGTCAAAACTATGGCGGTGCCGGCATCATGATTACCGGTGATGATGGAAAGGGTGAACCGACAGCAACAACAACCAATAACAACAAGGTGTTGCATAATCTCTTTCAGGATAACGGCGATGGACTTGAGCTGACCCGCGGTGCTGCCTTTAATTTGATTGCCAATAACCATTTTGTATCCACAGCAGCCAATCCGGAGCCCTCGCAGGGCATTGAGATTCTGTGGGGTAATGACAATACCATTGTTGGAAATAAATTCGAGAACTACTCCGACGGGCTGCAGATAAACTGGGGCAAACGTAATTACATTGCCTATAACGAGTTGGTCAATAATTCGATTGGGTTCAATCTGACTGGTGATGGCAATGTGTTTGACGGTAATAAAGTGCATGGCAACCGTATTGGCGTGGCGATTCGTTCTGAAAAGGATGCCCATGCCCGTATAACACTTACCAAAAACCAGATATGGGATAACGGCAAGGATATTAAACGATGCGAGGCAGGCGGCTCCTGCGTGCCAGATCAGCGTCTGGGCGCTATCATATTTGATGTTCCTGCTCTGGAACATGATGGCTTTGTCGGCTCGCGCGGCGGTGGTGTGGTCATTGAACCGGCCAAACTGCAAAAAACCTGCAAAAACCCGGATGAGCAGGGGTGCAATGCATACCCGAATCAGGGCGTCACTGCGCCGGTTCTGGCTGTGCAAAATGGCAAAATTGCGGTTGAGATAAACGGATCTGCGGATCAGCGCTACAGAATCGAGTTTTTTGGTAATCGCGACCGTCATTCAAATGAGGCAGAACAGTACCTGGGTTCTGTGGTAGCGCATACCAACGAGAAAGGTATTGCCCAACTCACATGGGAATCAGAAAAGACCGGCATAGGCTCGATTACGGCCACCGTGACCGACAGCAATGGGGCAACGTCTGAGCTGAGTCGTCCTGTGCGGGTGAATTGAAGCGGGTGTGCGTCAGGTGACGGCGATGTCACCGATGCTGCCAAAGACATTGCAGGGCAGGTGTGCTGCACCCTTGAGCACCTTGCCGGGACCGGTAAGTGTGTCAAACGGGGAGGGCATCATCGTGTCCGATAATCCATATTTTTGGCTGATCCAGGACGCGGGTCAGAAAGGACTCTTTTGCAGAAATTCTTTTTGTGAATTCAGCCTGCGTCAGAATTGTCGGATTGACAGGGCGGCCGATTACGTGGCTGGCGTCTTCAAGCGCGGCGTAGACCTTGCCATAGCTGACTGAATCGGAAAGCAGCATGAGATCAACATCGCTGGTCGCCGTGTCCGTTTTCCTGGCTATTGAACCATAAATAAACGCTGCTGTAATTTGTGGTGCCAGCGGAGCGAGTGCGTTGCGAATGGGTTCGGCCACCCCGATGGTTTTTTGGACGATAGCGTGCAGTTCGCCAAAAATGGGTGAGTGCTGGTTTGCCTGATAGTGTTTCTGATTGCCTCTGCGTGTGGCCGTGACCAAGCCGCTGTCAGCGAGCGTAGCCAATTCTCGCTGAACGGCACCCGAGAGCCACTACTTGTCAGGTTGATGATTTCATTGGCATAAAAGCTACGGTCAGGCTGGCCAAACAGGATTCGCAGCACCTGTTGCTTGGTCCTGGAAAACAATGCATTCGCCAGACTGACTGACGGTTCAGAGGATGATGCGTAAATACCCATATTGGGCATGATCAGCCCCAATTGGGGTATTTATGAAAAGAACTCATATTTCGATAGGCGGTTATCGGCCATCCGCCATTCTATCCAGCTCTCTGATCGCTTCTTCAGAAAGAACAAGCTGGTCTGCAGCGAGATTTTCCTGCAAATGTGCGATAGAAGACGTGCCAGGAATAAGCAGGATATTGGGCGAGCGCTGCAGCAACCAGGCAAGTGCGACCTGCATGGGAGTTGCGTTCAGACGCGCCGCTACCTCAGAAAGCGTTGCAGACTGCAATGGCGTGAAGCCGCCCAGTGGGAAAAAGGGGACATAGGCAATATTGGCCCGAGCCAGATCGTCAATGAGCGTGTCATCTTCGCGATGCGCCAGATTGTAGTGATTCTGCACGCACACGATATCGCATATCCTGCGTCCTTCAGCGATCTGGGCTGGCGTCACGTTGCTCAGCCCGATATGGCTTACCAGACCCTGTTGCTGCAGCTCGGCCAGGACTGTCAATGGCGCTTCGATTGAACCTTCGGCCGGGCCATGAGGTGAGACCATGCAGCGAAAGTTGACGACATCCAGCACATCCAGGCCGAGATTGCGCAAATTGTCGTGAACGGCCTGCGTAAGGGCTTCGCGCGATATGGCCGGATTCCATGAGGCATCGTTGCCACGGACGGCGCCGATTTTCGTCACAATAACCAGATCGTCGTGATAGGGCGACAATGCTTCGCGAATAAGCTGATTGGTGATGTGCGGGCCATAGAAGTCACTGGTGTCTATATGATTGACGCCGCTTGCGACGGCGTGCTGCAACACGGCGATGGCTGCCTGGTGATCCTTGGGTGGGCCGAATACGCCGGGTCCGGCCAGTTGCATGGCGCCGTAGCCAAGCCGGTTTACTGTGAGCTCGCCCAATGAGTATGTATTTGATTGTTCAGGAAAAGTCATGGTGGTTCCTTTGATGACAGTTAGCATAGTCGAAGCTGATACGCCACATATTAAGCTTTTAATATTGTTATGATAATCGGGTGTAATCCATACAGCATGTGCGGATTTACGCACAATGCGGAGGCGTGATGAAAGTTGATCCTGGAGATTTGAATGCATTTGTCGCGGTGGCTCGGGCCAAAGGGTTTCGCAGTGGCGCGCGCAAAAGTGGTAGCAGCGCCTCGGCCTACAGCGAAGCGGTGCGCCGACTGGAGGCGCAACTTGGTGTCAGGTTGCTGAATCGAACAACGCGCAGTGTGGTGCCAACCGAGGCAGGGCAGAGCCTGCTGGCCCGACTTGGCCCTGTTCTGGCGGAAATGGAGGCTGCGCTTGATGTCGTTAATGTATTTCGGGAGCGACCTGCCGGTACGCTTCGACTCAATGTGCCGGTAAGCGCTTCGCGGCTGGTATTGGCTGATATCGTACCGGGGTTTCTGGCGGCTTATCCGGATATTCAACTGGAAATATTCTCAGAGGAAAGCTTTGTCGATGTGATTGCGGCCGGATGCGATGCCGGCATTCGCTACGAGGAGCGTCTGGAGCAGGATATGATTGCGGTGCCTATTGGTCCGCGAACCCAGCGTTTCGCCGCCGCCGCCGCGCCCGCTTATCTTGAGCGCTGCGGTCGGCCGAAGCATCCTCGTGATTTGCTCAATCATGCCTGTTTGCGCATGCGGTTTTCCAGCGGCGCAATGCCGCCATGGGAATTTGAAAGAGAGGGTGAAAAATTGCGGGTGGAGCCAGTCGGGCCACTTATCGTACAGGCAGGCGGCGGCACGGATCTGGCTGTGGACGCCGCGATTGCCGGTAGTGGAGTTATTTTTCTTTTCGAAGACTGGCTGCGACCACATCTGCAAAGTGGCGCGCTGGTCCCGGTGCTCAAGTCGTGGTGGGTAAGTTTTTCGGGACCGTTTTTGTACTATCCGGGTCGGCGGCTGGTGCCCGCACCGCTACGCGCGTTCATTGATTTTGTCAAAGCAGATGGTGAGCAACGGTGACCGCTCCACGCACTTGAGGGGTGCCCGCCCGCAAGAGATGATCCGGGGGTGCTGCGCAGAAGGCTTTGCCGCGGAGCGGGTATCTACCGCTTTAACTGCACAGGCCGCAGTGCTGTTTTGTAATAATGATAAAAATTCGGGAAGACAGTCCAGTGCTTCGTCTTCCCGAATGGGTATCACGATTCGAATATTGCTTATTCTATAAATTATTTTGCATTCAATGCTGCAGCAATCTGATCAATATTCTGTTGCATGGATGTCAGGCCGGCGCTACCCATGATGTACCAGTTGTATGGGTCCAGATAGACGATACGGTTGTTTTTCGCGGCTGCGGTGTCACGAATAACGGGGTTCTCCAGCAATTGGCGGGTTGGCTTGCCCTGTTTACCGGTGGCTGCATTGCGATCAATCACGAACAACCAGTCCGGATTGGCTTTGGCAATGTCGTCCAGTTTGACCGGGTGGCGATCTTTTGCCGAGAGGTTCTTCACGGCGTCGTTGGGAACAAAACCGAAGACGTCATAAATCATGCCAAAGCGCGAGCCAGGACCAAAAGCGCTTGTTTTTTCGCCAACAGCCAGAATCAGCATGGCGTTACCTGCTGTCGCCGCCTTGGCTTGCAGACCCGCCACTGCGTCATTGAGTTCTTTCAAGGCCGCCTGAGCTTCGGGTTCTTTATTGTAAATGGCAGCCAGCGTCTGTGTGTTGCGCTCGATGCTCTTGAGGGGCGCCTGCGTATCCACGCTCAAATCGAGTGTTGGAGCAAGTTTGGCCATGTCATCGAATTTGGCACGAGAGCGACCACCCACGATGATGAGCTCCGGCGATACTTCTTTGACGGCGTGGGGATCGGGCTCAAACAGCGTGCCCACTTTGGGCATGCTGTCGGCGTTATAGGCAGACAGTGAATCCGGGAAGCGGGCTTTGGGTACGCCGACAGCCTGCACACCCAGTACCTGCATGATATCCAGCGTGGGCAGATCGAATACGACCGTTTTTGCCGGCTGAGCGTTGACCGTAGCCTGTCCTTTTGCGTGTTGCACTGTTATCTGGTCAGTTTGGGCCATGGCCTGGCCCGCCAGTGATATCACACCAATGGCCAGGGTTGTTTGTACCATCGCCAGCCAGTTTTTTGTATGTCGTGTCGTTTTCATTTGTGATGCCTTTATTATCATTAACCGCGGCGGGAGTGCTGCGGCTGTTATTCCAATCAGAATTTGACGTTCATGCCAAGCCAGTAGCGGCGGCCATCTTCCACATAACCATAATCGTCATAGCGGACCTGCTTGTCGAAAATGTTGTAGATGCCTGCATACACGGTGACGCTTTTATTGACATCATAAGAGCCGCCCAGGTCAACGTAAGTCGCAGACGGCGCCATGGTGGTACTGGCCGAGATGCCCTGGGTCGGATCGCTTTCCTTGCCACGGTAAGTCACTTTCATCCAGCCATTGAGCTTGTCTGTCGGTTTCCAGTCCAGACCCAGATTGAACATATGCTCAGGCATTTGGTTCAGCGGGTTGCCGGCGTACTGGCCGCTTTTCTGCTTGGAATAGGTATAGGTATAGCTGGAAGTCAATGACAGCTTCTCGTTCAGTGGTGCCGTCAAGGTTGCCTCCACCCCACGGGTGATGGCGTCATCCACGTTTACATAAGTGATCGCCGAGCGTCCCTGGGCATTTACCGGCCCGCACTCCGGGCAGGGCACGCGAGTGATCTTGTCGGTGAACTCGTTGTCGAACAGGGTGATGCCTGCCATCAGGCCGCTATCATCGTTATAGATCAGCCCGATCTCTTTGGTCAGTGTTTTTTCCGGCTTCAGATCGGGATTGCCATACATATTGCCGCCGCGGCTGGTAGCACCCCAGTCTGGCAATGTCTGACGCAGGGATGGGGCACGAAAGCCCGTGGATACGCCGCCTTTGATCGTCCAGTTGTCATTCAGATGCCAAACGGCATATAGCCTGGGGCTCCAGTGGACCCCGGAGGTTTTCTCGTTGTCCATGCGTAATCCGCCGGTCAGGGCGAACGAATCGGTAATCTGCCATTCATCTTCGACAAAAAAGGCGTATTGCCAGCGATCTACCGTAGACCGGTCGGACATTTTGTTGGTGGTCGTGTCTTTGAGATCTTCCAGACTATAGAAGGCGCCGACCGTGGCGATATGACGCTCGAACAGCGGCATGCTCCATTTGGTGCTGGCCGTTGTGTTGCGTATCGTCATTTCGCGGGCCAGATTCTCGGTTTCTTCACGCTGAACATAGGTGTTTGAGGTGCCAAAAGACCAGCGTCCGTCATGGGTCAGGGAAAAATGCTTGCGATTGAACTGGCGGCGGCTTTCCTCTTCGGTCAGCGCCAGGGTTTTGCCTGGCGTTGAACGATAATCCTGCCTGGAGGCGCCTGCTTCAAGCACGATATCGTGATCGCGATTGGGCGTCAGGGCCAATTTGGCGGTAACGCCGCGATTGGTGTGGCGGTTATAGCCCTCTATGATGTCGTCCTCGCTGCGATGCGAATAAACGCCATAAAGACTGAAACCGAGCAGATCCTCTTTGATCGGGCCGGCAATATAGAAATTGCCCTGGAAATTGTTGCCAGAGGCTGAATGTTGCTGCAGGGTGGAGTCCAGCCGCACGGAACCACCCCATTTTTTCGGAATCTTGCGCGTAATTACATTCACCACACCGCCCATGGCGTCTGAGCCATAAAGCGATGACATGGGACCACGCACGACTTCGATCCGCTCAATGGCTTCTAGCGGCGGAACCCAGCTCTGGTCGGTGCCGGTGCTGCCGTTGGTCTGTGTTTCGCGAGTGCTCATGCGCTTGCCATCGACCAGAATCAAGGTATAGTTGGCGCTCATGCCCCGCAGGGTTATGTCAGATGTGTTGTTGTCCGAGGGCGTCATGATCACACCCGGCACGTCGCGCAGTGCATCGGTCAGATCGCGATAGGCGCCTTTTTCCAGTTTATCTCGCGGAATCACGCTGATAGAGGCCGGGGCATCGATGATGTCCTGCTCAAAACCGCTGGCTGTGACCACAATGGGGTTCAGTGACGCAACGCCTGTGTCTTCGCTCGCTGTCTGAGCGTAGGCGGCTTGCAGCAAGGTCGCGCCAAGACTGAATGCACATACCGCAGCAATCTGGCGGGCAGGGGTCTTACGAGCCGGTTCTCGCTTTGATACCGGGATAACGCGCAACATCAGAAAATTTCCTCTCCGGAATGATAGAATGAGACTTATTCTCTATATGAAGTTCTAAATGAGAATTATTAGCTATTAGATATTGTCAGCTGTTATTCAGCAATGTTTTTTCCATAACTTTTGATATCTTTGCACTTCTTGATATACACCTTGCCGCGTCTGCATGGCAAATGTGATCTGAGGAGAGCATATACTCCAATCATGCGCACTGAAAAGTCGAAGGCGCTGCGGGTTCTCGTGATTGAAAACGACGTGGCGTTGTCCAAAATGCTTTGTGAATACCTGGAATCCCGGGGATATTGCGTTCAGTTGGCGCACTCCGGCTATCAGGCCTCTCGGTTGATGCGGCGGCGGAGTCATCATCTTGCCCTGCTGGACGCGGACATGCAGGATGTGGTCAGCCTGGATTGGCTCAAAGCGTATCGCCGGCAATCGACCAATCCGTTGATTTTGCTGACCGGCTCACAGACCGATAGCGTGACAGGCCTGAAATCGGGCGCTGATGACTGCCTTGCCAAACCGCTATGCATGGACGAACTGGAGGTGCGCATGCACGCCCTGTTAAGACGCCACCGAACCGAAGAAGTCGCGCCATCGTCACTGCCATCGCGCCCGTTCCTTCGTAGCGGTTCCTATCGTGCTGCAGTTTATCGCAGTGCTTCGTATCGCGGCTCAACGTTTGATGATGCCGTTATGACCGACGCGATCGTTGCGGCTGGCGGTGAAGTGCTGGCCACTGGTCCGCTTTCACTGAATCCGGCTACAGGTGTAACCAAGCTACATGGCAACGCGGTCGTGCTGACCGGTGCTGAACAACGCATTCTTGAAGTGCTGATGCGTTCAGCGGGTCAGGTGGTCCAGCGCGAAAATATCGGCGCATTCGCGCTGGGCCGTATTCCGTCGTCTTATGACCGTAGCATCGATACGCATATCAGCAGCTTGCGCAAGAAGCTGGGAGCAGGCACCCAACGTTCCCGCCTTCTTATCCGAAATCTGCGCGGGCAAGGTTATTTGCTGGCCACCGACGAAGCGGCCAATTAAATAGCGGGCTTTTCCTGCTGATAAACGCCACGATCTTGTAGTGATTGTGTCATACCATCGTACACGGCGGTATCATATGGTAGATTCTTCACTGGACACAAAAAGGTCGTTTATGCTCAGACTCATGTTGCTTCGTCACGCAAAATCCAATTCGATTCCTGGTGTTGCAGACTTGCAGCGCCCCCTTACTGAGCGGGGATACAGGGAAGCAGAACTGGTTGGCCAGTATCTGGTGTCGCAGCAATTGCTGCCTGAACTGGCCATCGTATCGAGCGCGACGCGTACACAGCAAACCTGGACAACCGTGTCGGCGGCATTCAAGACGCCAATCAGGAAAATCACCGAAGAACGGATCTACGAAGCGTCCGTAGACAGTATCGTTCAAGTCATACGCAATATTGAACCGGGGCCGCGCGTGGTGCTGGTGATTGGGCATAATCCCGGACTGTATCTGACAACGGAATATTTATCGGGTGAGGGCGATGAGGATGCCTTTGAGCGATTGGAAATGGGGTTTCCGCCTGCGTCGCTGACTGTGATGGATTTTGATGTGGATGCGTGGGGACAGGTTGGTGAGAAGGGTGGGAGGCTGTTGCGGTTTGAGACGCCGGAGACGATGATGGGGTAGCGACCACACGCTAAATTATCATGATACTGTCAGGTTCAACGCATGGTTGTTATTCGTTGAACAGAATCAGGGCGATCGGTATACTAAACGCGGCTTTACCGGTAAAGAGCCGATTCATTCATTTTGAGATCAACACGCATGCAGGGTAATCCATTTTCTTCTGTATCTATGCTTATTGCTGTTTGTATTGCGCTGCTCGCACAAATTGCAACATTAGTGTTGGCAGCCTATATCTACTTCAAGCCGCTGTCCTACGAATATTTTGATTATCTTCCCTGGTTGCAATTATCACTCATTCCGTGTGGCGTACTATGCATACGAATGTCAGGAGAACAGAATCGCCAATTAGAGCGCATCATGCAGTACGGTGTTGATGGAACGGCAAAAGTGCTGACCATCGAACCACTTGGGGCCGGAGATGAAGTAATGCAATACTATACCTTCACGGTAAAAGCTGATTTTCAAAGTGAAAAAATTGAAATCGTGGATGCTATTACGATTGAAACCTATAAGGATATATCAGCAATGGATGTGGTGCCTATCCGATATATCCCCAACACCAGCGAAGTTATCATTCTCTTCGATCATTTAAACCAGCAAAAAAATTAAGCGGCTAGACACAAGTTCTTAAATTGAATGCTGGGAATCGCGTCAAAAACAATGACATTCCTTCTGTTACTTTTCTCAATTCCAGACAGACGGACTGATGGCTTGTTTTTAAGTTTATAGGTGTTTGAGTAATTGGCCAAATGTCCCGTTTTACTCATAAAGATTTGTGATGCGATGCCACCAGCAACGCCTGGTTGATCACCAAAAGAAATGGCTTTTTTCGTACCTTTATTGTGCACCGGAGCGCAGCAAAATAGGATTCGGAAGCATGGGTTGGGTGCCAGCAGATGGGTGCCAAAATTCGGGTATGGAATAGGTAGCATGGTGGGCGGTGTCTTGCAGAAGTCTGGAAAACCAATAAATCCACCACCGAGTGATGTAATGTTATACATAAATTATCCTTTAAAAATACGGGTTCTTGTGTCTTACACTGTGTAACTCGGCGCGCCTTAGCGCAACATCATCTGTATTTCCTGGAAAGCCTGTTGCACGACCGGTAGCTCCATGCGCTCGAATATGAGTTCGATTGGCGTCTTGAAAGTTAGCATTTTCTATAATGGCGTAATCAAAATTGGCATACGCCAAATTGCAACTTGTGAATACGGTGCCTTCACAGCGAGAGCGTTCAAATATGGAATATTCCAAGTTGGATCGACTGAAATCAGTATTGGTAAGTATCGCCTCAGACCAGACCGTCTTATTCAGCTGAGCGCCCTGACAGGACGCGTTGGTCAGCGTCGCCTGGGTAAATACGGTCTCTTCTGCATACAGGCCGTTCATTTGTGCGTCGGACAGCACGCATTGGGCAAACACCGAGCCCTTAACGTTTGCACCGGTAAAGTTGGCTCCTTGGAGTCGGCCTTCTGAAAACTGGCAAGCAACAAGTCGTTTGTTTGAGAAGTCCATCTCCCGCATATCGCAATCAATCAACATAACCTGATTAAACAATTCACTCTCCAGGTTTGTCTGTCTTAGATCTATTTCATAAAAAATAATCTTGTCGAGGTCTGCTCCGATGAATGAACACCCAGAGAGATCTGCTTCATGAAAAACACATCTGACGGCTTCACTCTTGCTCAGAAGTCCATTGCAAAAAATTACCTTTTGGAAGACAGTGTCTTCGATTTTGCAGTTCTCTAACTTTGCCTGTGTCATGTTGGATTCATTGAATATACTGTCTATGAGGGTACATGATGAGACTAGTGTTCCTGATAGCGTGGACGTCAGGAATGAACTGTCACTCAGATCGCTCGAGGTAAACTCGGCGCCTGTAAAATTGCAATTTGAAAATGTCACCTCTCTCAGATCGCAATTGATAAAGTGACAGCCCGAGAAATCCACCTTGTCAAATGTCATACCGGACAGGTCCATGCCGTCTATTTTCAAACCCGCAAAAACTTCATCAGAACATGGAGAACTCTCTTTGATATACCGCTGAAATATGTCCTCATTCATTTGCGAATAACCTGAACAGGTGTTGTTCGTTCTCTCTATAAACAGGATACAACTCCAGTTGATCCTTATATGCGCCGCTTAGTTTAGTGTCATTATCAATGTGTACCTTAGAAACATTGGTGCGAAACAAGGTCGCCCCTTCAAAATCAACTCCTGATAAATTGGCTTTTTCCAGAGAGGCTTCGATCAAGTTTGCATTTTTGAACGAGCTTCCGGTTAAGTCTGTTTTGTGAAATATGGCGTCTCGTGCGATTGCATGATCAAAGTTACTATAGGTTACGCGGGATTTTGAAAAATCTGATTCGGATATATCACTATAGGTAAACGTATTTTCTGTAATCGTCATATTTATGAAAGTACATTCTTTCAAACGGCTGCCCACAAATTTACACTTTATGAGCTGTGTATCATCTTCTATCAAGAGGTTGTCCAGGTGGCTTTTGACAAATTCACAGCTCTTCATGCTGCTTGTGGTAATTGACGCGTCCTTTAGCGTCGAGGACTCGAAAATAGTATTTTCCAACTGGCAGTCTAAAAAAGCCCATTTTTCAATCTGACATAGGTTGAATAAAACATTTTTTAGCGAGAAATGAGAGGACATACATGTTTCAAAGCGACATTCCCTATATGTTGAATCAGCAGAATCAAGATAATCACTCAGAATGTTCACGAATTTTGAACGCGTCACACTAGAGTTGGAAATGGATATTTTCATTAGTTCAGTGCTGTCGAAATTACATTCTTCCAATTTGGAGTGGGTTATGACGGATTCGGCAAGATTGGCGCGTGTGAAATTTACAGATTTCATTGTCACACGATTGAATCTGGATCGCACCAGGACAGCCTCGCTAAAATCTGCATCCGTAATGTTCGCATTCTCAAAATTAGCACTTTCTAAAAAGGACCCGGAGAAATCAGCGCCTTGTAAATCAAGATGACTTAAATCGGCCCCTGTAAAATCCAGACATGCCAAGGGCTCATTTTGCTGATAACGTCTTATGATCTCTGCGCGTAACGTCAAGCTTTTTTGAGGTTTCAGCGGCGCGACGGTTTGCTGATAGTGTGCTGAATACAGATATGATTTTCTGAGAGATTCTTTGATCTCTTCGGACTCATTATTCTTGGGCGAAGTCGTTTGCGTGTCGGGCCACCACATATTGCTTGAATGCTCTATTTGGTCAACAAAATCCAAATCAGGCGGCCCCGAGCGAGCTACTTTCCACGTTTTCAGATCGACATTTTCCATATTTTGCAGTTCTGCAATATAGCGATCGATTTCAGGTTCCTCTCTTTCCCGCATTAGCGCAATAGTTTGCAACTTCGCGTCCTCGGCGATTTTTTCCCAACGATCAGGATTGTCATCTATGTCCATTGGGTTTTCCGGAGGTCCCACAAACTCTGGGATGAGAGACTGATAGTCAAGGCCGTTTTGATCGAACCAGGCCTTGGTCTGAGCATGTTGCTGCTGCATGTACATATCTAGTCGACGGCCCAATCTATTTTTATCGACTGCCGGGTCCGGTTGCTCAAGTGCGCGCATCAAGGATGCAGGGATCAGCTCTTCGTCTTTGTCCAGATGATACATTGCCTCTTTAGGGTCAATCCTCCATCTGAGCACCTGTTCGTAATAATCTGCGCTTCTTGGCTCGTCGGTGGTTTCAATGGCAGCCATGGCCATTTCAACATCATCCGCTTCAGAGTCCAAGATGTCCATGGAACCATGAAACATCATGATATAAGACTTGGTATCCGGTAGAAGCCAAAGCGTCGATGCCTGCATGTTTTCCACATCTCTGATATATTGCTGATTTTTTTCATTTCGGGCTAGTACCGTAACTCTGGCTTGTAGATTTGCGATGGAGTCTTCCCAGCATGGCGTATCTGTATTCATGTTCCAGATTCGAAACGCGTCACCGAGTGGTAACTGCTCTAAATGAGTCCACTGTTGGTCTTCAGCAGCCATATTGAATATCGTTGGATCCATATCTGGAAGAAAGCCGGGGAAATCATATTTATACCAAGTGTCGCTGTAGGTGCCTTGCTTATTTATCCTTTGTGGATGAGTCAAGCCTATCGGTCCAAAGGAAGCAGGGGGTGGGCGATCAGATTTGCTTTGGATTGGACGCAATGGATCTTCAATGTTCGGCAGGGAAACTGTTTTAATGCCGTTGATGATTTGCTCATCTATGCCTTTTCCTTCAGGATTATAGGCAAACTGTTGCCCACCGAATGCATGGCTCCAATCGAGGGGCATGCCAGTGAACGGTTTTGCTGCGGTAGGGGAATTGTTGACCCAGAATCTGTCGCCGGTGACTTTTAGTGTTTTTTCAAGCGTTCCAACTTGTACCTTTACCATGCATTGTGTTTTATTGTCCTGATGATCTGTATAGGCGGCGCCACTGATCAGGTACTCTGGATAGGCCTTCGGCATAACCTGATCCAATACGCCTCCGCTGTCGAGTAAGGGTAATATATCTGACCATATTTCCTGATCCAAACCAAGAAACTGGCCGTGACGGTCACGACAAACATGAATATATACGCCGAACGCCAGTTTGGTTTGCCCACGCCACTGGAATGGCCTTGTTAAGAGGCCAGCACGAAATGGTTTAATTATTTTCATGAATTTAGGTTTCTGTTCTCTGGCCTTTGATATGTTTTACATATAACGCCTGTAATTTTTTATTATCCTTCTCCTTTGTGAAATCCATTCTTTCTAGTTTTTTTTCGCGACACTACCGATTTGAACTTGAAATACACCTAAATGAAGTCTTGTTTTCGACGGGAGCAGGAAATGGCGCCCTCTATTATAGGTTGACGACGAGCAATTCAGATAAACAGCCGATACGTTCATACTGTATCCATACAGAGCAAAATTGAACGGTGAATGTGCTGTTTTGCTGAAATAGAGATAGAAATCAAGTCCTACAATTTTCACGACATTCGTATATTTTTCTAATATCTCAGGTGCGTTGCATGTAATCTGGCTGTCTGTAAACCAACTCAACGTATTGTGATGAGTATGAGTAGACGCTGACTTGACCGTCTTTTCCAGGTCGTTTTCGTAATTAAACGTTGCGTCCTTGACGTACACATCTGTTGTGTCTTTTTTAAAAAGAGCCATGGTTACTTACCATAAAACAGTTAAGCCGGAATAGCTATAACCCTTATTGTTTTCATTGCGTTCACGTGTTTCGCATTTTTCTTTATTTAAAACATAAACATCAACAGCACAAAGGAAATAAGGGTAAGTAGCTTTGCCGTTGGTGGCTTTAAAAGGCGAAGGATTAAGAAATAATCCATATACTAGCGTATAGAGGCCAGCTACCTCAGTTTTCCTCGTTCGAGCATGTGTCGCAGTGATATTGGCACTCGAAATATTGCTTGCGGCTGCGCCAAAGTTGGCGACACCAAGTGAGAATGAGTGGCTGTATTGCCTCGTGACGGTATCGCCGTTACGGGTGAACGTTTGGTCGTTTGTGGTGAAAGTTTGTCCACTTGCATCGATCAGCAGGCCATTTTTATAAGTCAACGTAGAGGTGCCATTTACCGTCACGTTTTCTTTCTGTTCAAAAGTGGTCGTGACGTTAGCCTCGTATTTGTTTTCAAATGTCCCCTTATACAAGGCCATTATTCTTCCCCTTCAAGAAACGTTTGATTTGTTGGATTTAACATGTTCCGATTTGACCGTGACCATACGGATACCGCTAGCTTTGGTTTTTTTTCCCGTTTTGGTTTTTTCTACCTCAGTAAACCCAGATAGAGATCCGACTGTATACAAAACCTGGATTGGGTTCGCGTTAACCCAAAGGGCGACACCGTTACTGGTTACTATCGTGCCTGATGCCCAGGCCAGCCAAAGGGCTTTCACCATGAAAAAGCCGAATACGTTTACATTTGCCGCATAAATGGACATACTTAAACTGCCGGCTTTCGAGCCATGAGAGGTATCGATATCCCAACTGGCTACTTTTGCTGTGTCGAGAAAGGTTTGAGCGCGGATTTCCAGCTTTCCTGAATTAATGGTTAGCGTCATTCCGCTTTTGTAATTCTGTGTCGACTCTCCTGTAACTGTTTTGGTCTCTTTGCCATTTATTACGTTGTACGTTGCTTTTTTCTTATATATATCGGTGTAGGTGCCTTGATAACGAGCCATACCGCGCCTTTATTTCGGACAACACAAAGATAGTAAGGTCGGATCCGTGGGTGTACCTGGTTCGTCCGGCCCTTCCGGCCCTTCGGGATTGGCATCCGCCGTCCAATCCCCTTCTACCACAAGATTGGCTTTTCCTTTTATGTAGATATCTGCGTCACCGTCAATGTAATATGATGCCTTTTTCATTTTGACGTTCGTCTTACCCGTGCGTTCCAGATGGTATTCGCCCTGTTTTTCCTTTACTTTATCGGAGGTTATACTCCGATTTTTATACTTTTCCTTCGTGACGGCGCTGACCGTTTTTTCAAGGCCGCCCTCATAATGCAATTTCGTTTTTTCAACGACATGGTCATGTCGCTCTTTCATAACTTTTTTGAACTCACTGCCGTGAATAAGCGTATGAGAACTGCCACCAATACACGCGCGAAGATCCGCACCAATATCCATATCCAGTTGAGCCAGACATTTGGTGATCATATTCATTTGTGATCTCAGTGCGACCAGCTCTGCTCCCAGCGTGTCATCGAAATACATTAAATTCGTGGTGCTGGTATCCCCGAACACCGACTGACTCCTGAACCCGCTAATTGATGCTTTGCCTGGCAATTCCACCGGCGGCATATTATTGGCGTTATAAACCCGCCCCAATACAATCGGCCGATCCGGGCAACCGCCAATAAAGTCGACTACAACTTCATCTTTAATCCGTGGCAGTTGCAAGCCACCAAAGCCGCCACCCGCCCAGGGGCTGGAGACGCGAACCCAGCAGGAGCTGTTTTCATTTTTTTTGCCGTAGCGGTCCCAATGGAACTGCACTTTAATGCGGCCGTATTTATCGGTCCAGATTTCTTCGCCCTCAGGTCCTACTACGCGCGCGGTTTGCGGGCCGTGGGTACGGGGGATCGGCGTGATGCGGGGTGCACGGTACTGGATGGATGCAGGTAGGGCGATGAAGGATTCTTCGTAGAAATCTTCGGAATCCGTGCCTGTGGAATAGCCTGCAACGCTCATGCGGTAATTGACAGAGACGACCAGGTATTCTTTGTTTTCTGTAGACCTGGGGTGGTTCTTCAGGTTGAAGGTATAGCCGGCAGCAATGCCGCGGGCGTTGGCGATGCCGCGAACCTGTTCCTGGATGCTTTGCAGTTCCTGCAGGCGTACCCGCGAATATTGCTCGCCATGATCGGGCTCCTGAAAGCCGCCTTGCCATTCAAACATTTCCAGGTTGCCGTTTTGCGATCCGCCGGAACGTTTTGAGACGGAGTCCAGACTTGCGCCTGGTTTGGTGAAATCATAGTCGGTGGTGGCGTAGCCGTCAGGTGTGATCTGCGCGACGACTTCCCACATGGAGACGTATTCTTCCTGGGGCTTGCCCAGACGATCGGGACCGTAATAGGGGATCGAGTCGTATCCCGGCGTGGCCTTGTGGGATGAAATGTCATCTGTCATCACCAGGGTGTGCTGGCCGTTCTCGTGCTTGAAGTAGTAGTAAATACCTTCGTGTTCCATGAGGCGGCTGATAAACGCAAAGTCCGTTTCCTGGTATTGCACGCAATATTCCCAGTTGCGATAGGAGCCGCTGAGTTTCATTTCAAATGGATAGCCGTATTCGCCCAGAACTTCCTTGATAACGTCCGGTACGGTTTTCTGCTGGAAAATTTTATTGTCGGAGGTCTGGGTCAGGTACCAAAGCCACGGTTTAACGGTCGCCTTATAAATATAATAACGGGAGCTGGCGTTTTCGCGGCCAATCAGTTCGAAGCGTGTGACCTGACCATTCAGAAAGCGCGAGCCGGCCAGCGTTTCAATTTCAAGCGTCAGCGGCTTGCCAAGCAGGCTTTTGAGATCCAGGCTGTAATTGTCGGCAATCAGTTCTACGTCAAAATCGAATAATTGCGACAGGCCTTCGGAGCCATTCATTTGGCGAAAGCCCAGGCTGCCTCCTAGTGGTGTGTGTGCAACAATGGAGCGAAACTGGATTGAATTTGGAATATCCACGAAGTTGTCCTTAGGTAAAAGGATGCGTGCGTTGCTGGAAAATGTCTCAAAATTTTGTTTTTTTACAGATAGTTAATGATTTTTTTGTGGATTGTTTCATTAACATTACTATTGAGGGAAATGTACGCAATCTGGATATAAATTACAACTGTCGTATCTACCATATACGTAACAAAAAATTATTATTGCTGTAGTAATAATGTAATTTGTTTCATTTGCTAATTATAAACAGGCGACGGTCACTTTGCGCTTGAACTGGCATGATGCTATCGTGCTCCATTGCAACATTCCATGAATGCAATTGCTCGGCCTATCGTGGCATTCGGTGCGTCGAATCAGAGGCCGCCTTACCGCTTCTGAGCAGGGTGGCCAGGCAGGGTCGAACAGCGGTGATCTGTTGTGTTAAACTAAAGCTTTGCTGAGAATGAGACGTATTTCTATCTAACTTGCGCTCAAAGCACACAGCAGTTGCATCTTTGTCACGTGAATGATATCGGCCGTCACTATGCGGTTCGGCACAGGTAAATGCGTGGCTGAAACATTACATAATGCGTTTTTTCTATTCTTCTGTCGTATTCCTCTCTGTTCTTATCGCCTGGTTTGTCACCTCCAGTCTTGGGTTGGTAAGTGCATTTCTGCTGCCGTCTCCGCAGCGTGTCTGGTCAACTTTCATCACGCTTTTGTCCTCTGGCAAGCTCGTTCAACATATTGGCGTCTCGCTGGGGCGGGTTGGTGCGGGGTACGCAATTGCCGTATTGCTGGCCTTAGTGACCAGTCTGGCGATGGTTAACTGGAAGGCGCTGGCCCGCTTGCTGGATCCGCCAATGGAGTTTGTACGTCAGATTCCACCGCTGGCGCTGATGCCGCTTTTAATGCTCTGGCTGGGCATTGGTGAAACGCAAAAAATCGGCATCATTATTCTGGCCTGCTTTTTCCCGATTTTTCTTAGTTTCCGGGGCGGTTTTGCGCAGGTGGATCCCAAGTTGATTGATGTCGGCCGCGCCGCAGGCTTCAGCCGCCTTCAACTGATGCGCAGAATCGCCATTCCGGCCGCATTGCCAGCAATGTTTGTCGGTTTGCGTGTGGGGCTGGGCTATGGCTGGCGCGCACTGGTCGGAGCTGAACTGATTGCTTCAGCTGCAGGTCTGGGCTATATGATTCTTGATGCACAGGACTTGGCGCGAACCGACATTGTGCTGGTGGGGGTTCTGGTTATTGGCATTATCGGATTGTTGGCCGATAGCGGGCTCAAGGCGCTGGTACGGTGGCGTTTCCCCTGGTTGCGTCAGGAAATGGAGCTGCCTCATGCCTGAACTGCGTGATATTCGTCATGGTTACGTGCTGCCCAATGGTACGCGCCGGGAGGTCTTGCAGGGTATCGATCTGAAGCTGGATAAGGGTGGGTTTTACGTTCTGCTGGGCCGCTCCGGTTGTGGCAAATCAACTTTGTTGCGCCTGATGGCGGGGTTGGAAATACCTGATGCGGGTCAGTTCGAGCATGCTGGTGAGTCGGTTGGCGTGGTTTTTCAAGAACCGCGACTGATGCCCTGGCTCACGGTGGCGCAAAACGCCGGTTTTCTACTGGGATCGAAGCTGGCTGGTCATGAAATAGACTTACGGGTCAGCCGGGCATTGAAAATGGTCGGTCTTCATGATGTTCGTGATGCGTGGCCGAACCAGTTGTCGGGTGGCATGGCACAACGTGTGGCGATCGCCCGTGCGTTGGTCGTGCAACCAGCGCTTTTGCTGATGGATGAACCGTTCGGAGCGCTCGACGCGTTTACGCGCAAGCAGATGCAGGATGATCTGGTCAGGATCTGGCGCGAACTGGGGCACACTATTGTGTTCGTTACGCATGATCTGGAGGAGGCGGTCCGTCTGGGTCAGACTATTCTTGTGATTGATCAGGGCTGTTTCACCCTGCGCCTGGACCTTGATGCCGCCTATCCGCGCACCGGGGCTGAACCTGCGATCAATTCGGCTCGCCAACGTCTGTTGGATCGGCTGTTCGCCTGTCCCAACTCAAACTCTTAAGGAAGTCTTATGAATAAACGCGCATTTATGCGGACTGCCGCATTGGTCGTATGCCTGCTCACTTCAGGCGGCAGTTTTGCAAAAACGACAAAAGCCGCTGTCTCCTACGTGACGGCACCTTTTAACGTTCCCTCAATTATCATGCGCGAAAAAGGGTATCTGGATGAGGCTTTTGCTGCTCATGGGGTGACACTGACTCATCCTGAGATCACTTCCGGGGCTGCGCAAACCCAGGCACTTGCGGCTGGCCAATTGCAGATCGCTTCGGTACTGGGAGGAACGTCTGCGATTCTTGCCAATGCAAATGGAGCGGATGTTGTCGTCATGGGCGCGTATGCGCGTGCACCTAAAGCGTATTTCATCATGGCGGCGGCCAATGGTCCTGCGGATATCAAATCGCTTAAGGGAAAAAAAGTGGCCGGCCCCAAGGGAACGGTGCTCAATCAATTGCTGGCAGCGGCACTGGCATCTGAAAAACTGACTTTGAATGACATAGAGTATATCAATATGGATCTGCCAACCGCGCGTGCCGCGCTGCTGGCCGGCCGCGTTGATGCTGTTACGCTCGCCGGCGCCAATGCCACGCAGGTAGAGTCCGCTGGCGGTCATGTCATTGTCAATGGCGAGGGCCTGATCGCTCCGACAACGGTGATCGGAACCAGTCGCGCTTTTGCTAACGCTAATCCTCAATTGCTCAAGGCCTACTTTCAGGCGCATCTGAAGGCGCTCGAATTTATGCGCACACACCCGGACGAAGCGCTGGCCATCGCTGCCAAAGACCAGGACATCAGTCTTGATGAAGCGCGCAAGCAATATGCGCTTTATGATTTTGATCCCAAAATGACCGAGGCGGATGTGGCCAATCTTCAGGCCGATCAGGCGTTCATGGTCTCTGCTGATATGCTTGAAGCGTCCAGCAAGATCGATATTCGCAAGGATCTGATTCTGCCATCAGCCTTTGACATCAAATAACAAATGAGGTGGGTAGCAGTCGCTACTCATTTCGCTTGCGAGTAAATATATGAAACTTTCGCTTCTTGACCAAGTCCAGATCGGGACCGGGCGTGACAGTGCAAGTGCGATTGCCGATACGATTGCGCTATCGCGTCATCTTGATAAATTGGGTTTTACACGACACTGGATCGTCGAGCATCATGCTGTGCCGTATGAGGCTTGCGTTGATCCGATGGTATTGGCATGCGCTTTGGCAGCTGCCACCACTAACATCCGGATAGGTGTCGGGGGTGTGTTGCTGAACAATTACAGTCCCTATAAAGTAGCCGAAAGTGCTCAGACGCTTGCTGCATTGTATCCGGGGCGCTTTGATCTGGGTTTGGGGCAGTCAGTGTCGGGCCCTTTGCCGGATCTGGCGCTGCAACCGGATCGTAGTCGCCCGCTATTGCATGATCAGGGCGACAAGATTCATGAGTTGCTGGGGCATCTTTTTGCGGATTTGCCGGCGGATCATGCTTTTGCACGTCTTAAGGTCATGCCCGATGTCGCACCTGTTCTGCCCTGGGTCATGGCAGTTAGTCCTGCTTCGGCAGCCCGTGCGGGGGTGCTGGGTTTACCGCTAGCACTTTCGGCTTTTCATAAGCCGGAATTAGCGGTCGCGTCTGCAGCCAGTTATCGCAGTTCATTTCAGGCTTCGCGCCGCAAGGGCTTGCCGCAATCGCCACAGCTTTTTCTGGCAATCAGACTGAGCACGGGTGTGGATCAGAACCAGGCGGAACGCCTGGCGATGCCGATGCGATGGTGTTTTGATCAGCGTCGTCGATTGGATACCATGCCTGATCGCTTGCCGTCTGTGGAAGAAGCCGTGACGCTGGCCGGTGGTGTTTGGCCTGCGGAGACGGCAGAATGGCCAATGTACACAATATGCTCTTTACGGGATTTGCGCGACCGTTTGCATACGATGGCGCACGCCGTTGATTGCGACGAGATCATGCTGCAAGACGTATTGCCTGATCCGGACATGAGGCTTGCGCATTACACGGCGATCGCGCAGGCGTTGGCCAATTAAGTGTGATGGCGGTTGTTTTATGGGTTATTGTCGCTGGTGCTGCTTTGTACCGGCTACGTCGCTGCAGCCATCAATGATCCTGCTGCAGGATCGGCGTGCTTTGGCGAAGCCTCGGGTGCGCAGAATGGCCATCTTACTTGTTACACGGCCACTGCTGCTACCCTGGTCTTTTTATTACCAGCGACCACCGGCACCGCCCCCGCCGCTGGAGCCACCACCAAAACTGCTTCCAGAGGAACTGCTGCTTGAGCCGCCTGAACCCGAACTTGATCCTGACTCTGAGCTGCGTTGCAGGACGGGAAGTGTAACCATACCGAGTGATTTCTTATAATCACAAAAGTCACATTCCTGAATATTTTCACCTGTGCCTGTTTTTGAATAAGTGGGGCGCTTCAGCACTTTGACTGCTGGCTTTTTCAGTGTATTGCCATGGCATGATGGACAACGACTGTAATGATCAGACTCGCTCCCGGCAAACTCGACCAAGCTGGTGGCACCTGTTGCGTCATCGCGCCAGATTTCATACGATCTGGCATCAATTTTTTCCTCTCGCAAATGCAATTTGCCCAGATATTGTTCAAGGTCTGCAGATTTGAGCGAGTCACGGTTCAGGCGGGTCCAGGGTCTTTTGCTATCAGGAGGCGTTGCCCGCGCTCGCATATCTTTCTGATTCCTCGCCAGATTAAAATAAGCCTTGTACGCGAACGGCGACAGCAGCAGTGGCAAGAGGCTCATGCGGACGAACGCGATTTGCATCTGAAGGGCTGTTTGTTTATCTTTACTGCCCTTTTTGAGAAATTGAATGGCCTGGTGATAATGAAAGAACAGATACAGGGCGCCGAACGCAGCGACAAAATAGGGTAGATTGTTGAATCGATAGACTTGGTCAACGATTTCCAGAAAAACGAAAACAAAGAAAGTCAGGAATAAAAGAAACAGGTAGCTGAAAAAAGCGTACCAGAACACATGTCCGTCATATTTCTTTTTTGAAGTCATGAACTTTTTCCGTGCACGCTCTCGCGCCCAGCGAATCCATCCATAGCCTATGGCAAATAAAATAATCACTCCCAGCGACTGCTCAAAGGCGGCTGCGTGTTTATTCCAGAAAGTGGGCCGATAGGCTTGCAGGCCTGCCAGTTCAAGTTGATGCGCAGGAGACAGGAATACGCTTTGAACCGCCTTGGCCGTAGCCAGTAAGGCCATGTCCGTGTTACCCGACTTCAGATACGGCACCAGATAGGTTTCACCGATCTCTTTTAACAATGCATCAGGAAAAACCCCTTCAATGCCATAGCCGCTGATAAAACGGTATTCGTGCCGATCCATTGCAAGAAACAGCAGCAAGCCATTATCACTGCCCTGTTTGCCTATTTTCCAGTGAGAAAAGAGATCCATCGCAAAGCTAAAGTCGCTGGGACCCTCATAATCGTTGACTACAACAATGGCAAATTCACTGCCGTTGTTTTGCTCAATCGATGTGCTGATCTGGTTCAGTTCTGCGGCGGTGTTGCCGGAGACGTAGCTATCGGGGTCGCTTAAATAATAATTGTGCCCCTGGGCTTTAGGATTAGGGATCGACTCGACCGTATACTGGGCCAGTGCGTTGACGCAAAAAAAGAGCGCGAACAGGAATGAAAAAGGGGCAATGAAATTTTTTTTCACGATAGAGCCAGCAGTTTATCGGCAGAATATTTTTTTCGGAGATGTCGCCACCATGGCCCTATCTTAATGATCTGGCGCCAACCCTCTAAGAGGGGCGTTTGTGCCGCGTATTTTACCTATAAATGTGTGTGGTTGCGCGTGACACACGGTAAGGGCTTGATGTGAATATCATCTGGCAGGTCAGGTGTCTTTCATTTGGAAAAATTGAATTGTTATTTCATGGCCTGATCGTAGCTCAATTGCAGACCAGCCCAAAACTCATCAGAAGTGGCGAAGTAGCGTGACAAACGCAAGCCTGTGTCTACAGTTATTGGACGATTTCCCGCAATAATCTCATCGACGCATCTTTGTGATACGTCAATTTCTTTTGCCAACTGGTGCTGGCTGATATTCATAGGTTGTAGAAACTCTTCCAGCAGGATTTCGCCGGGCGTTGGGAAAGGTACGGTACGCATAGTCACCTCTTAGAGATCGTCCTCAACTGTATTAGCAACACCAACTGATCGTATCAAGGTTGTGGACAGAATCAATTCGTAGTTTCCGAAAGTGCAAAGCAAGATAACCGAAGATTCAGCGATACGCCATTGGCAGCAAATTCATCTCCAGCCACACTCACATCAAGCCCGCGACATTGCGAATACGGGTTAATCCCTATATTCAGGCTTTAATTATAAAACGTATGATCGCCATATTGTATGACAATCAGACATATGGAGATTAACTTGAATAGCCAGAAGATTGGTTTTATCGGCCTGGGACGTATGGGTCTACCCATGATGACCAACCTGCTCAGGTCAGGTTGGCAGGTTCATGTTTTTGACACATCTGCCGATGCCTGCTCAGCAGCTCAGGCATTGGGCGCGATCGTTGAACAAAGCGTGCAGGCGGTAGCAGATTCTGCGGAGACGGTCATGCTGAGCTTGCCAACCCCAGCTATTGTTGAATCGGTGTTATCTCAGTTGGTGAATGGCAAACAGGTAAGCCGAGTTATTGATTTATCCACGATAGGCATTCGAGCTGCCCGGCGTGCGCAGGAGATTGTCAGTAAGCACGATATCCATTGGATCGAAGCGCCGGTTAGCGGTGGCGTGACCGGTGCGTCTGCCGGTACGTTGACCCTGATGGTTTCGTGTCCAGCTGTGCTGCGTGAAGCTATTGAACCGGTGCTGCGGGCATTGGGGACGGTTATGTATGCCGGCGAAGCTCCCGGCCTGGCGCAGGCGGCAAAACTTGCGAACAACATGTTGTCGGCTGCTGCATTGGTTGCGTCATCGGAGGCGATCTCCATGGCGGTCAAAGCGGGTGTGGAACCTACTGCACTACTTGGAATTATCAATTCAAGTAGTGGTCGCAACACAGCAACTACCCACAAGATTCCCAACGAGGTGCTTAGTCGCCGCTTTCAGGTGGGGTTTGCCAACAAGCTCTCGCATAAAGATGTCACGTTATGCATAGAGGAGGCCGCTTCTATGGGAATACCGATGCCCGTCAGCGTCGCCATCAGAGAAATGCTGGCCATTACCACTGCAACGTTTGGAGACAATGCAGATATATCGGACGTTGCTCGGGTGCTTGAGCAGTGGTCGGGCATCACCATTGAAGATAAAGCCGCGTAATGATGCAGAGCGATCTTAATTATTTATCAACCATTCCATTACTGTAAAGGAACCATTATGAACAACGAACTGTATGAAAAAGGCCTGAAGGTGCGCCGTGAGGTGCTGGGCGCTGAATTTGTCGACAAATCGATCGCAAGTGCGACCGATTTTAACCGGATCGCTCAGGAAATCACGACCACCGCATGCTGGGGGTTGTGTTGGGGTAATGATGATTTGACACGCCGTGAGCGCAGCCTGGTGAATCTGGCCATGATCTCGGTTTTGAATCGGCCGCATGAGTTGTCGCTTCACGTCAAGGGCGCACTGCGCAATGGTCTGACGGAAACGGAAATTCGCGGTGCCCTGACGCACGTCGCCATCTATGGCGGGATTCCGGCGGGAATGGATTCGTTCCGTATCGCTTCGCAGGCGATCAAGGAGTTCCGCGAGCAGGAGGCGGAGCAGTCCGATCAATAAATCATGTTTACACCGGGTCCGCTGCAGTCAAGTGTCAGTGTGGCCCCACTGGCTCCCCAAAAAGAGCCCATAGAAAACCAAGAGGGAGGAGACGTTCATGTTAAAACACACTCGTCATTGGCTGGCGGCCGCATTTATAGCCGTTGTAGGTAGCGCCAACGCTTACCCGGATAAAGCCATCACCATGATTGTGCCGTATGCTACCGGTGGATCGACGGATGGACTGGCACGTATTGTGGCAGACGCGATGGGTAAGTCCATCGGTACTTCGATAATTGTGGAGAATATTGGAGGCGTGGGAGGGGTACCAGGCGTTCAGAAGTTTCTGCGCGCCAAAACCGATGGATACACCATCATGCTCAGCAATATGGGTTCTTTTGCCATAGCGCCAACGCTATATCCGCATATGAAGTTTGATCCTAAGACAGAAATGGAACCATTGGGCCTGGTTGCGGAAGTGCCGATGGTGCTTTCGGTGAGTGCTTCCAGTGGCATCAAGGATCTTCCTGCACTGCTTAAGCGTATGCGTGATTCCTCGAAACCCCGGATCAACCTGGGCAATGGCGGGCCCGGTGGCACGGGGCATATTGGCGCCGAATACTTTTTGTATTTGACCAAAACCACGAGTGAAATGATTCCCTATCGTGGTACCGGTCCGGCATTGGTCGATTTGATGGCCGGTACGGTCGATGTGGTTATTGACCAGACAGTTGCAATGATTCCCGCGAGCAAAGGAAAGCGAATTGTCCCGCTGGCCGTTGCGAGTCCTGAGCGTATTCCCCAGATGCCCGACACGCCGACCTTTGCGGAAGGCGGGGTTCCTGATTTCGACATGTCCGTATGGAACGCCATCGCCGCTCCCAAGGGGATCCCCCATGATCGTGCAGAAAAGCTGGTTAAAGCATTGAATGTCGCGCTAGACGATCCGAAAGTGAAGACCGCACTTGACTCGCTGGGAGCGATCGCGCCCGAAGGAGAGCGACGTGGTCCGCAGGAAATGCATAGGCTAACACTGCGCGATCTGGATCGTTTTGAAAAATTAATTAAAGATGCAAACATTCCGATCAATAACTAGAATCTGCCGGAACATGGGGCCGTCAATGTCACCCTGGTTCCGGCACTGCTTCTCTAACAGGAGTTTGAAGCGTGATTGTGCATGATAAGTTTTATATCGACGGACAGTGGGTAGCACCCCATGGTGCAGAGACTTTTACCGTTATCAATCCGTCGACCGAAAGCCCGTGTGCCACCATTGCTATGGGTGATGCGACAGATGTAGATCGCGCCGTAGATGCGGCAAAACGCGCCTTGCCTGCGTTCATGGCTACCAGCAAAGCGCAGCGGCTTGATCTGTTGCGGAGAATTCTGGTTGCTTATCGAAGTCATTATGAAGAATTTGCGCAACTGATGAGCCTGGAGATGGGCGCGCCAATTACTTTTGCGCGTGAAGCCCAGGCAATGAGAGGCGTTGCGCACCTGACAGAAGCCATATCTGTTCTTGAAAAATTTGATTTTGAATGGAACGAGGGCACCACGAGGATGCGCCTGGAGCCGATTGGGGTATGTGGTCTCATTACCCCCTGGAACTGGCCGATAAATCAGATCGTTGTAAAACTGGCACCAGCCATCGCGGCAGGTTGCACCACGGTTTTGAAGCCGAGTGAATTTTCGCCGTTGAGCAGTATGCTCTTTGCCAGGGTGATGGACGAAGCAGGCGTGCCGGCTGGCGTTTTCAATCTTATACTCGGCGATGGTCTGACTACCGGTGCTCGGTTGGCTGAACACTCTGATGTGGCCATGATCTCGTTTACCGGCTCTACCCGGGCGGGTATTGAGGTGGCCCGCTGTGCGGCACCAACCGTCAAGCGGGTCGCTCAGGAACTGGGAGGTAAGTCAGCCAACATTCTTCTCGACGACGTTGATCTTGAGCAGGCGGTCACCAAGGGCCTGGCCGGATGCTTTACTAACTCCGGTCAATCGTGTTCGATACCAACGCGCATGCTGGTGCCCAGAGCGCTGATGGCTCAGGCTACAGATATTGCAGCCAGGGTGGCGGCAGACTATATTGTGGGGCCGGCAGATAAGCCTGATTCGCGCCTTGGGCCCGTCGTCAATAAGCGTCAATTCGAGAGCATTCAAGCGTTTATTGCAGATGCAATGGCTGAAGGTGCCACCCTGATTGCAGGCGGACCGGGCAGGGTAGCGCCGTATGACAAAGGCTATTATGTGCGGCCCACAGTTTTTTCTGACGTTACACCGGACATGCGTGTCGCTCGTGAAGAGATCTTCGGGCCTGTGCTGGTTATGATGGCCTATGACTCGGTCGATCATGCGGTGGACATTGCCAATGGGACGAAGTATGGGTTGGCCGGATACGTTCAGGGCAAGGACCCTGCTCGGGTGCAGGATGTAGCCCGCCGGCTGCAGGCCGGCACCATTCACCTGAACTATCCGCACGCAGACTTCGGCGCAGCCTTTGGTGGTTATAAGCAATCGGGCAATGGCAGGGAATGGGGCAAGGCGGGATTGATGGAGTATCTTGAACTAAAAAGCATGGTTGGCTTTCACCACTGATTATTGAAATTACCCACATCATATAAAGGGCATTAAAAATGACTAAACCACAATTGGGATTTATTGGTCTGGGCAGCATGGGCAAGCCCATGGTCCTGAATCTGGCGCGGGCTGGCTACGCCGTTGCTGTGTACGATGCAAATGCACAAGCGGCAGCGCAGTTGAGCAGCGAGCATATTCGAGTGATGGACACCCCCGCGGCGGTGGCCGAGCATGCCGCAATCATTATTACGATGTTGCCCACCAGCGCCATCGTAGAAGAAGTACTCACTGGCCCTGAGGGGGTGTTTGCTGCCATGCGACCGGGTACGATCATTGTTGACATGAGTTCGGGCGTACCGGATATGACCAAGGTGCTGGCCGCCGAGGCGAAAAAGCGTGATGCTCAGTTGGTGGATGCACCAGTGTCGGGCGGCGTCACCAGAGCGCAGACGGGTGAGTTGTCTATTATGTATGGAGGCAGTGACGAAACGCTCAAACACATTGAGCCTATCCTGCAGGTCATGGGATCAAGCGTGGCGCGTACCGGTGATGTGGGCACCGCTCATGCCATGAAAGCCTTAAATAATCTGGTCTCGGCGGGGGGCTTTCTAATCGGTATAGAGGCAATTCTGCTTGGCAAGCAGGGCGGCCTGGATCCGGAAGTAATGGTCGATATTCTAAATGCATCCACCGGAATGAACAACTCAACTCAGAAGAAATTCAAGCAATTTGTCCTGTCCGGAAAGTATAATGCTGGTTTTGGCTTAGAGTTGATGGTCAAGGATCTGGGCATTGCGTTGGGCCTGGATGAGGGGCACAAGGCGCAGTTTTCACAGCGCTGCCTTGAAATCTGGAGTGACGCCAATAACACACTTGGCAAAGGGGCTGATCATACCGAATTGGCCAGGCACGTGTCGCAAAGCATCGGCGTACCATTAACGTAAAAACGGGCCGATCCTCCCTATTACAGGTCTACCCATGAGCATTAAATTCGAACGTGTTGATGTATCGCTAAAAAAACAAGTG